>CAIJTR010000044.1 GCA_903823665.1 uncultured Rhodospirillales bacterium | reverse complement strand
CCAAGCGCTATGGTCTTCGTTCCTGCGGGTGGTGGCGAGAGTGACGGGGCTCGAACCCGCGACCTTCGGCGTGACAGGCCGACGCTCTAACCAACTGAGCTACACCCCCACAAGCAGGAGGCGCGATGTAGAGCGATGGGGAGACGGCGTCAAGCCGCCCGATTGCACAAAAGCATCCCACGTTTGAGAAATCCGATAAATCGGTGATGCAATTGGGTTGCATGCCCGCGGGAAATGCATCCCAGGAGCGCGCCGCGCCGTTGCAGTCAGAATTGGTTTCGAGTGCGGGGAATGGGCGGTGACGGGATCGAACCGCCGGCCAACTCGGTGTAAACGAGCCGCTCTACCTCTGAGCTAACCGCCCCTACCACTCGTTATGTAGCAGAATTTTTGCCAATGCGAGCCGCACTCAGAACAAAACAGCCCAGAGCCACACGAGGTGACGCTGGGCTGCGTTGCAGCGTTCGCGGAAGCAGCGAACGCGTAGATTAGTTTACCGAGTCCTTCAGCGCCTTGCCCGGCTTGAAGCGGACGGAGGTGCTCTCAGCGATATCGATCTCAGCGCCGGTCTGCGGGTTGCGGCCCTTGGAGGCCTTGCGGGTGGCTGTGGCAAAGGAGCCGAAGCCGACCAAGCGGACTTCGTCTTTCTTCTTCAGAGCGCCCTCGATTGCACCGAACACCGCATCGACCACTTCCGCGGCCTTCGCCTTCGGAAGGTCGGCCTTTTCGGCCACGGCAGAAATCAGGTCCATTTTATTCACTCTGGCATCTCCTAAAGCGTGTTTGTCCCGGGTGACTGTCCCGATTCGGCAGCCTACGGTCGAGAAGACACTAGAGGTGCGTTTTCGCGCGCGTCAACGAACTCGCGCCAAAAAAGCGAGGATTTCTGCGGAGTTTGCTCAATTCTTACGAAAACAGCCCGCCAGATTTCTCTGACGGGCTGTTCGACTCGACACCTATGTATGCGTCAATGCGGCAGTGACGCGGCCGTCACGATGGCCGACTCCACCTGGTTCTCCGGCGGCTCGACCCATTCAATGGCTTCCGGCTTGCGAACCAGTGCCCGCTCGATGACCTCATCGACATGCGAGACAGGAATGATCTCAAGGTGCTTCTTCACGTTGTCCGGCACCTCGGCGAGATCTTTCTCGTTGTCCTTAGGGATGAACACCGTGGTGATACCCGAACGCAGGGCTGCCAGCAGCTTCTCCTTCAGGCCGCCTATGGGCAGCACGCGGCCCCGCAGCGTGATCTCACCGGTCATCGCCACATCACGCCGGACAGCGATGCCGGTGAGAATGGAGATGATCGACGTAGCCATGGCAACGCCAGCGGACGGACCATCCTTCGGCGTGGCACCCTCGGGCACGTGGACATGGATGTCCCGCTTCTCGAACAGCGTGGGCTTGATGCCGAAGCTGATCGACTTGCTGCGCACATAGCTGAGTGCTGCCGACACACTCTCGGTCATCACGTCACCAAGCTTGCCGGTGTGCTTCACGTTGCCCTTGCCGGGGAGCAGCACCGACTCGATGGTCAAAATCTCACCGCCCACTTCCGTCCAGGCGAGGCCCGTGACGACGCCGACCATGTCTGTGTCTTCCAGATCGCCATAGCGGTGCTTCTGCACGCCAGCATATTTGCCGAGCGTTTTCCGCGTGATAGCGACCTTCTTGGCCTTTTTGGTGACGATCTCCTTCACCACCTTGCGCGCCAGATTGGCCAGTTCACGCTCAAGGCTCCGCACACCGGCCTCACGCGTGTAGTAGCGGATGAGGTCACGCAGGGCGTCCTCAGTTATGGTCCACTCGTCAAGCTTGAGGCTGTGCTGCTCCGTCACCTTGGCAATGAGGTGGCGCTTGGCGATTTCGACCTTCTCATCCTCGGTGTATCCGGGGATGCGGATGATCTCCATGCGATCGAGCAATGGCTGCGGCATCCGGAGCGAGTTCGCCGTGGTGACGAACATCACATCCGATAGGTCGTAATCCACCTCAAGGTAGTGATCGGCGAAGGTGGAGTTCTGCTCCGGATCGAGCACCTCAAGGAGGGCTGAGGACGGATCACCACGCCAGTCGGAGCCGAGTTTGTCGATTTCATCGAGCAGGAACAGCGGGTTGGAGGTCTTTGCCTTTTTCATGCCTTGGATCACCTTGCCCGGCATGGAGCCGATATAGGTGCGCCGGTGCCCCCGAATTTCAGCCTCATCGCGCACGCCGCCGAGCGACATGCGGACAAAGTTGCGGCCGGTGGCCTTGGCGATGGACTTCCCGAGCGAGGTTTTGCCAACGCCAGGAGGACCCACGAGGCACAGGATCGGCCCCTTCATCTTCTGGCTGCGACTTTGCACGGCGAGGTACTCGGTGATGCGCTCCTTCACCTTCTCCAGGCCGTAATGGTCGAGGTCGAGCGTCTGCTCGGCGACAATAACGTCGTTCTTGACCTTGCTGCGCTTCTTCCAGGGGATCGACAAAATCCAGTCGAGGTAGTTGCGCACCACCGTGGCCTCGGCCGACATCGGGCTCATGGTCTTGAGCTTCTTCAGCTCAGACATGGACTTCTCGCGCGCTTCCTTCGACAGACGGGTTTTCTTGATGCGAGCTTCGAGCTCGGCGGTTTCGTCCTTGCCCTCGTCGCCCTCGCCGAGTTCCTTCTGGATCGCCTTCAACTGCTCGTTCAGATAGTACTCGCGCTGGGTCTTCTCCATCTGCCGTTTGACGCGATTGCGGATGCGCTTTTCGACCTGCAGGACGCCGATTTCGGATTCCATGTGACCGAACACGCGCTCCAGACGCTCACCCACGCGAGCGGTGTCGAGGAGTTCCTGCTTCTCGGCAATTTTGAGGTTGAGGTGGCTGGAGACAGTGTCCGCCAGCTTGCTCGGCTCCTCGATCTGGTTGAGCGAGACCAACACCTCGGGAGCAATTTTCTTGTTGAGCTTTATGTATTGCTCAAATTGGGTGACGACCGTGCGACCAAGCGCCTCCAGTTCCTTGGCGTTGGTGTCGAGATCCGGCATCGGCTCAACGAACGCCTCGAAGTACGAGTCGGTTTCCTTGAAGCCAGTGATACGGGCGCGCTTGCCGCCTTCAACGAGCACCTTGACGGTGCCATCTGGTAGCTTGAGCAGTTGAAGGATCGTGGAGACGGTGCCGACGCGATAGATGTCGTCAGAGCCCGGATCATCCTGGGCAGCGTTTTTCTGCGCGACGAGCAGAATTTGCTTGTCATCTTTCATCACCGCTTCGAGTGCGCGGACAGATTTCTCGCGGCCGACGAACAACGGCACGATCATATGCGGGAAGACAACAATGTCGCGAAGCGGCAGGACCGGCAACAAATCGCCGGTGCGGCCTGTGGCGCGGGGAGTGGGGGGAGTTTTATCCGGCATCATGACCTCCTGAAGGACAGTCTCGAACGGCCCGCCCGATCAGCGGCGCGGGGTGGTGAAGCATAGGCCCCTTCGGGAAACGGGCACCCATGCTGAGCTCTAAATCGGTATGCGCGCTCCATGCTGCAAGATCATGGCACAAGCAATGTGAACCAAGCATGACGGCCCTCGGCTCAGGCCGTGTTCTCGCGCGTTTCCTTGCCGTGGATAAACAGTGGGTTGGCACGGCTTTCCGCCACTTCGCGGTTGATCACCACCTCTTCCACGCCATCGAGGCCAGGCAGGTCGAACATGGTGCTGAGCAGAATTTGCTCCATGATCGAACGCAAACCACGAGCACCGGTTTTGCGGGCGATGGCGCGGCGGGCAACAGAGGACATGGCGTCTTCGGTGAAAGTCAGCTTTACGCCCTCCATTTCAAACAGGCGGCCGTACTGCTTCACCAGCGCGTTTTTCGGCTTGGTGAGGATCTCTACTAGGGCCGCTTCATCCAGGTCTTCCAGAGTTGCCACGACAGGAAGACGGCCGATGAACTCAGGGATCAAACCGAAACGCAGCAGATCCTCGGGTTCCACCTCACGCAGAATGGCACCCGTGCGACGTTCATCAGGGCTGCGGACTTCCGAGCCGTAGCCGATGCCCGAGCCCTTGCCACGAGCTGAGATGATCTTCTCAAGACCGGAGAAGGCACCACCGCAGATGAACAGGATGTTGGTGGTATCGACCTGCAGGAATTCCTGCTGCGGATGCTTGCGCCCGCCCTGCGGCGGCACGGAGGCAACGGTGCCCTCCATGATCTTCAGCAAGGCCTGCTGCACACCCTCGCCGCTCACGTCACGCGTGATCGAGGGGTTGTCAGATTTGCGGCTGATTTTATCGACCTCGTCGATGTAGACGATGCCCCGCTGGGCGCGCTCGACATTGTAATCGGCCGCTTGGAGCAGCTTGAGGATGATGTTTTCGACATCCTCGCCGACATAGCCAGCCTCAGTCAGAGTCGTCGCGTCTGCCATCGTAAACGGCACGTCGAGAATACGGGCCAGTGTCTGCGCCAGCAGCGTCTTGCCAGAGCCAGTGGGCCCAACCAACATGATGTTCGACTTGGCAATTTCGACGTCGTTGTTTTTCGCACCATGCGCCAAACGCTTGTAGTGGTTGTGAACCGCGACGCTGAGCACCTTCTTGGCGTGCAACTGGCCGATCACGTAATCATCGAGGACGCGGCAAATCTCCTTCGGAGTCGGCACGCCATCGCGCGATTTTACGAGATGGGTTTTGTGCTCCTCGCGAATTATGTCCATGCATAGCTCAACGCACTCATCGCAGATGAACACGGTTGGGCCGGCAATAAGTTTGCGGACCTCGTGCTGCGACTTGCCGCAGAACGAGCAGTAAAGTGTGTTCTTCGAATCGCCTGATTTGCTGCTCATGACCGCTCCTGCCCCGATACCAGGGGACGCAATCCATGAAGTCTAGCCCCGCCTGCGCGCCGGGGACAAGAACCACGGGAGGTTCGATACACCCAAAGAATGGGCTTTTCGGTGAAAAACGAAGGAGCTGACGGCAAATTAACGCCGAAAACCCTGAAAATCAGCTCTTGGCGTCGGGGTCGACCGGAACCGGACGATCGGTTACGACCTCATCGACCAAACCGAAATCGCGTGCTTCCTCGGCCGAAAGATACGAGTCCCGTTCCAGCTTGCGCTCGATTGCTTCGATTGGCTGGCCAGTGTGCTTGACGTAGATCTCGTTCAGCCGCTTGCGCAGGGTGAGGATTTCGCGGGCCTGAATTTCGATGTCCGTCGCCTGACCCTGCGCGCCGCCAGAAGGCTGATGCACCATGACGCGGGCATTCGGCAGAGCATAACGCTTCTTCGGAGCGCCGGCGCAAAGCAGTAGCGAACCCATCGAAGCGGCCTGACCAATGCAAACCGTGCTTACTGGCGAGCGGATATACTGCATCGTGTCATAGATCGCGAGGCCGGACGAAACCACGCCGCCGGGGCTGTTGATATAAAAGGAGATATCCTTCGTCGGATTCTCACTCTCCAGAAACAGCAACTGGGCGCATATCAGTGAGCTGACCTGATCATACACCTGGCCGGTGAGGAAGATAATGCGCTCCTTCAGCAGGCGCGAATAGATATCGTAGGAACGCTCGCCCCGTGCGGTCTGCTCGACCACCATGGGAACCAGATTATTGGCGTAAATCTCGAGCGGATCGCGATCCAACATAAACTTGATGTCCTTCCTGCACGCCCGGTCGCTACGCCATGCTGACCGGGAATCCTCACTATAAGTTTAACGCCACCCATATTTGGCGTGGTTCGGCCCCGGCGCTAGGGGCAAAACCACGCCCCGGCCAATCATCCAGCCGGTCAGCCGACGAGCGAAGTCTCACCCTCCGGCTCTTTGGCCAGTTCTTCCGGTGTGACGATCTTGTCGGTGACCTTGGCCAGTTCGAGCACGTAATCGACGACCTTTTCCTCATAGATCGGCCCACGCAAAGACTCGGCGGCCTGCGGGTTCTTGCGGAAAAAGTCAATGACCATCTGCTCCTGGCCGGGATAACGCTGTGCCTCACGCATCATGGCGCGGGTCATTTCGTCCTGGCCCACGGTGATGGTGTTGATGCGACCGATCTCTGCCAGCAGCAGACCAAGGCGCACGCGGCGTTCGGCGATGGCGCGGTATTCCGCCTTCAGCGTTGCGTCATCCTTGCCGGCGTCCTCGGCGTCACCCTCGCCCTTGGCGCGATCAGCTTCGATGCGCTCCCAAATCTGGGCGAACTCAGCATCGACCATGCTGTCCGGCGTCGGGAAATCGGCCAGCTTGGCCAGCGCATCGAGCAGTTCGCGCTTGATACGCAGGCGGGAGAGTTGGTCGTATTCACGTTGCATGGAGCTGGAGATCGCCTTACGCACGTCTTCCAGGTTCTCGAAGCCAAGCTTGGTCGCAAGTTCGTCGTTCAACTCAACCACGCTCGGCTTCTTCAGCGCCTTGGCCGTGATGTCGAACGTTGCGGCTTTGCCAGCGAGTTCCTTGGAGCCGTAATCCTCCGGAAAGGTTACGTTGATCTGGCGTTCTTCGCCGGGCTTCATGCCGACGAGCTGATCAGCAAAGCCTGGAATGAAGCCGGTGCCGCCAAGCTCGACATCCATGTCGGTGCCGGTGCCGCCTTCGAACGCCACGCCATCAACTTTGCCAAGAAAATCGACGCTCAGCACGTGACCGACTTCGGCCGGGACAATGTCATCGCCTTCCAGCGTGACCAGTTCGCGCTGACGGGCAGCGATTTCGCCAAGGGTTTTGTCGATGGCTTCAGGCGTGGCCTCGGCCTTGAGGCGGGTAAGTTCAACGCCAGAGAAATCCGGGACAACAATCTCGGGCAGCAGCTCGACATCGATCTTGAATTCGAGATCACGGCCATCTTCGATGCTGACGATCTCAACCTTCGGCTGGCTTGCCGTGCGCAGACCACGCTCGTTGATCACCTGGGTTGTCGCTTCATTCACAGCAGCCTCCAGCACCTCGGCGGTGACGGCACCGGCATAGCGCTTTTTGACGACGCCCATCGGAACCTTGCCCGGACGGAACCCCGGGATGTTGACCGTTTTCGCGACCTCAGCGAGGCGCTTGTCGCGGCGCGCATCGGTGTCAGCGGCCGGCACCACCACATTATAGGCGCGCTTGAGGCCCTCGGAGAGCGTTTCGGTGACCTGCATTTTCGTAAAAATTCCTGTGCCCGCTGCACGCATCAAACCGGCCAGTGGTGCGGGCGAGAGGACTTGAACCTCCACGACTTGCGCCACCAGAACCTAAATCTGGCGTGTCTACCATTCCACCACGCCCGCAACCACGCGCAACGCAGGGGCGGGGTGGTAGCAAGATGGCGAGGCGGGAGCAAGGGTTGGGTTGGCCTAAGACAACGCCAACTGCACAAAGGAGGCCAATTTCGTGCGAGGTGGGCTGTGGCATGGAGCTAGATGCGCCTCGGACTTGAGGTTCTTATGCGCGAGCAAGATTCTTCGCCCCTCCCGCGCCGCACCAACGTCGCGAGCGCTTATGCCCAGCCCTTCACCAGTTTGCGCACCGTGGTTGAGGCGTGGCGCTTGCCTTCGCCCGCGTAGTCCTCGTGGTAGGCCTCGATTTTGTCCGGGGCATAGAGATAATTGACCATGAGGGTGGCACTTTCTTTGTGGCCCTTCTTGGAAACGTCGGCAGCGACGTTGATGCGTTCCACACGGGCACCGTTGGAAAGGTGGAAATGCGCCACAGGGTCAGCAGCGCGCCTGCCGTTGGTCTCTGCCAGCAGGTAGCGGGCGGCAAGCCGGGTGAGGATTGGCTCGAGCGCCTTGGCCTGCGCGGCCTCCTCTGGCCAGGTGGCGCGCTTGACGAGGGTTTGCAGCGCCAGCACACCGGTTTCTGCCGGCTCGATGGCGAGCAGCGCCTTGGTTTCGTCCTCCGTGATCAGCGTGTTGTCGTCGGCCTCGAACTGGCGGGAAAGCCAGCGGCTGAAGCCTGGGATGGGGCTGAGGGTGGCGAAGGTTTTGAGGTTGGCGAACTCGCCTGACAATTCGCCCACAACGCGCTTGATCAGGAAGTTACCGAAGCTGATGCCGGCGAGACCCAACTGGCAGTTACTGATCGAGTAGAAGATGGCGGCGTCGGCCTCACTCGGGTTCTGCACCGGCGCGTCCTCATCCAGCAGTTTCTGGACGGAGCCAGCGAGGCCCTTGACCAGCGCCACTTCCACAAAAATCAGCGGCTCGGCGGGCATTCGCGGATGAAAGAAGGCATAGCAGCGGCGGTCGCTGTCGAGGCGGTTCTTGAGGTCGCGCCAGGAGCGGATTTCGTGAACGGCCTCATAGCCGATCAGCTTTTCGAGCAGGGCGGCAGGACTGTTCCAGTCGATGCGGCGCAGTTCAAGGAAGCCCACATCGAACCAGTTGGCCAGCAGCGTGCGCATGTCTGCTTCGAGCGCCACCAGATGCGGGTCGCCCTTCATGACACCGAGCAGCGTGGTGCGCAGTTCGACCAGGAACTTCATGCCGTCTGGAATGGTGGTGAACTGGGTGAGCAGGCGAACCCGGGGCGGCTCCAACGCGCGCCTGAGGGCGGATTTGGCGGCGCTGGCTTCAGCTTCGTCCTTTGTGGCCTGAAGACGGGCGACAGCGGCGCTGATGGCGTCGGCTTCCGCATCAAAACTGGCGATGGCGCGCAGGAAGTTACGTTTGCCGTCGGCATCGAGCTGCAGATAGGTCTCTGCAAGCTTGGCAGCACGGTTGCGGGCTGAGACCTCGCCACCGCGACCGGCGAGGCATTCGCGCATTTGCGCCTCGATGCCGTCATCCTCGCCGGACGACACGCTGGCTGCCATGTCGCGCCACGCACCGGTGATGCGGCGTAGCGCGCGGTCTAGAAGACCCGGGGTTGGAGCGGGCGGAACAGCGGGCGGTGCAGCCGGGGCCGTGGCTGGCAACGATGCGGGTGGCTGCGATGGTGACGATATGGGTGCCTTGATAGCTCCCGGTGCTGCGGCTGCAGCGGCAGGCAGTGTCGTCTCACTCATGCGGCGGGTCTCCGGTTCATTGCTTCAATGGTGCCATGAACGGATGGATTTGCCGAGAACCTCTTTGCATGGCAGTGACAATGCAGGCGTTGCTCGGCTTTCATCGAAGGATTGACCATGGCCTTCATCATCACGGTTGCGCAGCAAAAGGGCGGTGCGGGCAAGACCACGCTCGCTGCCAATCTGGCGGCGGCCTGGTCTGGGCAGCTGCGCGTGGCGCTGCTGGACATCGATCCGCAGCGCAGTCTGTCGCGCTGGTATGGGCTACGAACGAAGGCGGCCAAGGCCCACGGCGCGGTTCATCTGAGCGAAGTTGCCGGCTGGCGGCTGGCGGCGGAACTGGACCGGCTGCGCAAAAGCCATGACATTGTGATCATCGACAGCCCACCGCAAATCGCAACAGATGCCAAACTGGCCATTCGCGGCGCGGATCTTGTGCTGGTTCCGATGCAGCCAAGCATGCCAGATTTATGGGCGGCGGAGGGCACGCTCGCGCTGGCGCTGGAGGAGAAGCGGCCAGTGCGTGTGATGCTGAACCGCGCTGCGGCTTCTGGTAGTCTGCGTGCGAAGGTGGAGGCGGCGCTGGCAGCGTCCGGCGCGGCGTGTCTGGCATCGAGCCTGGGCAACCGGGTTGGATTTGCCAATGCGTTCGCACTTGGGCTTGGCGTGAGCGAAACCGCACCGAAATCTTTGGCTGCGCAGGAATTGGCTGCCGTGGTCGCGGAAATTGAAACAATCAGGGAAAGGGCTTGATGTTGAAGGGTTTGATGATCGCGGCGGGCCTTGTGGCTTGCGCCAATCTTCCTGCTGCAGCACAGCCAATGCCGAAGGTGGTGTTCGGCACCGATTGGTTGGCCGAGGCAGAGCATGGCGGCTTCTACGAGGCGGTGGCGCTGGGGCTTTACAAGAAGCACGGCATTGACGTTTCGATCAAAATGGGCGGGCCACAGGTGAACGGCTCGGCGGCGGTGGCGACGGGACAGGTGGATTTCCAGCTATCGTCCGGCAGTTTCGCGGCGTTGAGCATGGTGCAGCAGCATGTGCCGGTGCAGGCGGTGGCGGCGTATTTCCAAAAGGATCCGCAGGTTCTGATCAGCCACCCTGGCCGGGGGCTGGACACACTGGCCGATATCAAGGGCCATCCGGTCATGATCTCGGCGGGGGCACGCGACGGGCTGTGGCGGTTTTTGCGGGCGAAGTTCGGCTACACCGACGATCAGATCCGCCCCTACAACTTCTCCGTAGCACCGTTTCTGGTCAATAAGGATTTGGTGTTGGAGGGGTTTGTGTCCTCTGAGCCGTATCAGATCGAGCAGCTGGGCGGCTTCAAGCCGGTGGTTAATCTGTTGGCGGATAACGGGTTTGACAATTACTCCACCGTTATTCTGGCGCAGACCAAAACCATCCGCGAGCGGCCGGACGTGGTGCAGGCATTTGTCGATGCCTCCGCCGAGGGCTGGTATCATTACATGTATGGCGACCCAAAGCCGGGCAATGCGCTGATCCTTGC
Organism: uncultured Rhodospirillales bacterium; assembly: GCA_903823665.1. Classification (GTDB taxonomy): domain Bacteria; phylum Pseudomonadota; class Alphaproteobacteria; order Acetobacterales; family Acetobacteraceae; genus CAIQQQ01. The sequence continues at coordinate 56,012 of CAIJTR010000044.1, read as the reverse complement.
GGCAAACCCGGAGATGACGGCGGCCATCATCGACAATTCGATCAAGGTGATGACGCAGTACGGGATTGTTGATTCTGGCGACAGCCTGACGTTGGGCATCGGCGCGATGACGGCCGGGCGCTGGAAGCATTTCCTCGACCAGATGACCGAGGCGGGTGTTTATCCGTCGGGCGTTGATCCTGCCGGTGCCTACACCCTGCAATTCGTCAACAAGCGCGTGGGTATGGAACTGCGCCCAAAATGAGCCTGCTGCGCCTTGAGGACATCGGCAAACGGTTCGCCGACGGCACCGAGGCGCTACGAGGACTTTCCTTCGCGCTGGAGGAAGGCACATTCACCAGCCTACTCGGGCCATCCGGCTGCGGCAAATCGACGGTGCTGCGGCTTATTGCGGGGCTGGCGGCACCGAGTGCGGGGCGGGTGATCTGGGACAATCCGCGGGACACGGAGGGGTTGGGGTTCGTGTTTCAGGAGCCCACACTGATGCCGTGGCGAACGGTATGGGGCAATGTGTATCTGCCGTTGAGGCTGGCAGGCGTGTCTCGTGCGGAGGCGGAGCCCAGGATTGCAGCGGCACTGTCGCAGATGGGGCTCTCGGATTTCGTTCGCTCCTATCCGCGCCAGCTTTCAGGCGGCATGAAGATGCGGGTTTCCATCGCCCGTGCGCTGGTGACAAAGCCCAGGCTGCTGCTGATGGATGAGCCGTTTGCGGCGCTGGATGAGATCACGCGGGCACGGCTTAACGATGATCTGCTCGCGCTGCAGCGGGCGGAGGGGTTGAGCATCGTGTTCGTGACGCACAGCGTTTACGAAAGCGTTTACCTGTCTGACCGCATTGTGGTGATGGCAGCACGGCCCGGGCGGGTGGTCGCGGATATTGAAGTGCTAGGCCCTGCGCGGCGCGACGAAGTGTTTCGGACATCGGACAGCTACAACCAGCATTGCCGCGTGGTGTCGCAGGCGCTGCGGGCGGCGATGGGGGAGCGTGATCGTGCGGCGTGACCGGGTGTTGCGCGCAATATTGCCGCTGATTGTGGGTCTGGCGGTGCTGGTGGCGTGGGAGATATTGGTCCGCATCAATGAGGTGCCAGTTTACGTGCTGCCCGGGCCAATGCGCATTGCCGAGCGGTTGGTCCAGGATTGGGGCACGCTGTCGGACAGCCTGATCGTAACTCTGAAAGTGACGCTGGGGGCGCTGATCGCGGCCATTGTGGGCGGTGGCGGGTTGGCGGTGCTGTTCGCCAGTTCGCGGCTGCTGGAGGCGAGCCTTTATCCCTATGCGGTGATTTTGCAGGTGACGCCGATTGTGGCAATTGCACCGCTCATTCTGATTTATGTGCCGAACACGCAGGCCGCCTTGCTGCTGTGCGCGTGGATTGTGGCGTTCTTTCCCATTCTGTCGAACACGACGATGGGGCTGAATTCGACGGATCCAAACTTCTTGGATTTGATGCAACTGTATCGCGCGAAGCGGTGGCAGGTGCTGTGGTATTTGAAGCTGCCTCAGGCGATGCCGTATTTTCTGGCGGGGCTGAAGATTGCCGGTGGACTGAGCCTTATCGGGGCGGTGGTGGCGGAGTTCACAGCAGGGACGGCCACGGCGGGCACCGGGCTTGCGTATCGCATTTTGGAGAGCAGCTACCGGCTTGATATCGCACGGATGTATGCGGCTTTGGCGCTGCTCTCCGGCACAGGTGTTTTGATATTTGCTGCACTTTCCGGCATTTCCTGGCTGGTGCTGCATAGATGGCATGAGAGTGCTGTGCGACGGGATCGGTAACGCCGCGGGACCTCGTGAAATCGCCGTTACTCACGGTTTCGCGGTTTATTAACTTGGTCTTTGGCCGCGCCGTGTGTTCTTGATACGTTCATGATGAACGCAGACGCCTTTCCGCAACCGACGCTTTACAGAGTGCTTAACACCATCATGGGCGTTGTGGGCAACTGGATTGCCGGCACCCAGCTGCGCCGTGAGGTTGGGCAGCTGCTGATCAAGCGGTTGTGCGATGTGCAGGAGATGTGGGTGCGCTTTGAGGCCGGCACGCTGAATCGGCGCACGCCTCGTGTCGCCCAGCCGGTTTCGACACCAGAGGTGGTGGCCGACTTCGAGGAAGCCGTCGCGACGGATGCGGATGCGGCAGAAGCGGACGAAGCCAAGGCTCCAGCCCGGGTGCGGGCGACAGGGCAGCGGTTGCCCTATAAGTTCGGCTGGTTGCTCAAACACATGAAATGGGACGCCTCCCCCTGTACTGTTCAGCTTCAGGCTTTGCTGGAACAGCCCAAGTTTGCGGCGTTCCACGATGAGTTTCCGAACGTGGCGCGCAAGCTGCGACCGATCTGCCGGGCTTTTGGAGTGGATACGGTATTGCTGCGTTTACCGCGCAAGGTTCGCGTGCCGAAGCCCTGGAAGCCTCGGGTGCGCACAAAGCCTTACTTTGATTTTGAATATCGCACGTTCGCGCCGGGTGAGCCCCGGTACGTGCTGCGGATTTATAAGAATCCGAACGTGAAACGAGGTGGCTTCAAACGAGTAAAGGACTGACCGGAGTGAACTTACGCCATATTCGTTCCGGTTAGTTAATGAACGCGAATATCTGCGCTTCCCTCCCCTGGTTCACCGGCACTTAAATGAGTGCCACCAAAGGAAGCTGATTAGCGAACGTAGACGCGCACTTCGCGGGCGGGGGTTCCGGCGTCCTCGATGATCCCAACATGGATACGCTCGGGATCAACGCTATCGAGGGCGAGCATGCGCGCAACTTGAGCCGCGTCGCCGGTGGCGCGCTCATTAGGTGCTTGCCCCTGTGCCACGGCGGCCATGACGTTGAACTCTACATCCGGCTTGCGCGATTCAGCGGCAACGACGGCTGTTGCAAGCTGGGTTTGGATCATGTCGTCAGGCTGATCGAACCGGATGACGGCAAGTGGGAGTGCGGGCAGCGGCTTCACGTCGGCACTTGCCGGCGCGACCGGAGTGCCGCGGAAGGTTCGCTGATCAATGAGGGAGATGTATGGATAGCCGGTGCTGGGGGCACAGCCCGGGAGCATCAAGGCGAGCAGTAGGGCTCGTTTCACGAACGATAATCCGGCTGCTCTCGTTCCAAAATGCGGTGGATGCTGGCCATATGCAGGCGCGCACTTTCCCCGTCGGTCTGACGCATCTGGGCAGCGGTGTGGGCGATCACGTCAGGGGCTACCTCCTTAAGCGGCCGGCCGGTGGACATGGCGAGACGCTGCACCTCGGCAGCGCGTTCGAGGTAGTAAAGATCGTCCCAGGCGGTGGCGATGTCGGGGCCGACGACCATCACGCCGTGATTGCGCATGAAGACGATGTCGGCATCACCGAGGGAGGCTGCGATGCGATCACCCTCGTCATTGTCGAGGGCGAGACCGTTGTAATGGTCGTCTACGATCAGCCGGCCGTGGAATTTCAACGACGTCTGACCGGCCCAGACCAGCGGCGGGCCTTCAAGCATGGCGAGTGCCGTGGCGTTCGGCATGTGGGTGTGCAGGGCGACGCGGGCGCGCGGCTTGTTCAGGTGCACGCGGGCGTGGATGAAGAAGGCGGTGGCTTCCGGCACGCCTGAACCGGCGACGACGTTGCCGCCAAAGTCACAGATCAGCAGGCGGGAGGCGGTGATTTCGGCGAAGGCCCAGCCGTAGGGGTTGACGAGGAACAGCTCGTTGCTGCCCGGCACCATGGCGGAGAAATGATTGCAGATGCCCTCATGCAGCCCAAGCTTGTGCGCCATCCGGAAGCAGGCGGCGAGGTCGATACGAGCCTGCTCGACCACGGCGCTGTCGAGAGTCTTGAGGGAGTGGATTGCGGGGGCGGAGCCCATCAGTGCGTGTGCCATGCCATAAAGTCGCAGGATGTGCGAGTTTCGGCAAGATTGGTCATGACCTCCTGCGGTCGGCTAGCCGCACGGCGTTACCCACCATCTTACCGTCCGCACGAAGCTGCCCTTGACAGGAAACATAGAAGACGTGTTGCATTTTTATGGCTCTGCGTAACGACTGGCAGAATCACTATTTTTCCCGTTGTAACCGAGGGAGATTATTTTGGCTTATCTTGAAGGATGGTACTCAAACCTCACCACTGTTTCTCAAAAACTAAGCCAGAACAAAGACTTGATGAAGGATAAAAACAAAGCGACTCTCATCAATGATCTGGGGGATTCGGTGAAAGAGATGAAAAGCTGGATCGACAAGCAAAAAGCCCTGGGAACGAAGATCAATGACGTCAAAAAAGCCCGAATCGAGATCGAAAAAGCCCAGGCAGAGCAAAAGAAAAAAGAGGCAACACTCCAATCTGATGTAGATAACTTTTTTATTGGTGTGAAGTCTTATTTCAATGATGCCGATAAGCTTGCTGATAAACTCAAGAAAGTGTCCCCTGACACGCCGAAGAAGGAATTTACCATCGCCGCGAATAATCTTGGCGGGTTGAAGGTGGATACGATGAAATCAGAGACGGCTGTTCCACCATCGTAAGGCGCGCCGTGGAGTGCCGTAGGGTGCCGTGCCAAAGCGCACTGAACCCCACGGAGCTTACCACTTCTGAACGAGGTTATCACCCGGTGGGAAGTGCGCGCGCCAATGCCGGGCGATGTTGGCTCTTGTGGCGACCCAGACGCGGTCGCGTTGGGCTACGTGGTCGAGGAAGCGGATGAGGCCTGCGGTACGGCCGGGCCGGCCTGCAAGTCTGCCGTGCAAGCCGACGCTCATCATGCGCGGGCGGCCTTCGAGACCGTCTTGATACAGAACGTCAAACGTGTCGCGCAGGTAGGCGAAGAACTCGTCTGAGCTTGGGAAATTGTTCGAGACGGTGAAGCGCATGTCGTTGGCTTCGAGTGTGTAGGGCACGAACAACTCGGGCTTTCCGGCGACATCCGCCCAGAACGGCAGGTCGTCGGCGTAGTTGTCGGCGAAGTAGAGCAGGCCGCCATGCTCGGATAGCAAGCGGTAGGTGCGCGCGGTGCTGCGGTTATACCAGCCTAGCGCCTTTTGCCCGGTGATCTGTTCATGCAGGGCCAGGGTGGCTGCAATCTCTGCCCTTTCCCCCTCCTCGCTCTCGGGCGGTTTGATGTTCCAGCGCATGCCGTGGGTGGCGATCTCCCAGCCCGCCTCGATCATCGCTGCGACGGCCTCGGGATTGCGTTGCATCGCCATGGTGACGGCGAATGCGGTGACCGGCAGATTTCGTTGCGAGAGCAGCCGCCACAGTCGCCAGAAGCCGACGCGGGAGCCGTATTCCCACAGCGATTCGGCGGTGGGAGCGCGGTGCGGAACCGCGGTGGTGATGTGTTCAGTGAGGAACGAGACCGACTCTGGATCACCATGCAGAACCGAGCTTTCGCCGCCTTCCTCGTAGTTCAGCACGAGGCTCAACGCGATCAGCGCCCGGCCCGGCCATTTCGGATCAGGCGGGTTGCGGCCGTAGCCAACCATGTCACGTGGGTAGGGGGGGTGGGTCATGCCAGCAGTCAAGCATGGTGCCGCGGCGCTGGTAAATGGCGACGAACCGGCCCACTCGGTTTGAGCCTCTGCCCCTGCGGGCGCATTGTCATTTATTACAGGCGATCGGGTCGCACAGGAAGCCTGGTGCTCTCCAGGGGCAGAACGCCCCAGCCTGCAGGAGCGATCTGCTGGGGTTTACACACGTGCCATGGCCATTGAGTTTCAAAGAGTCGTCGTTGGTGTGGGCTTCCTCAACCCGTTTTCTGACCTCAAGCGCTCCGCTGATTTCAGCTAGCTTTTCCCATGCCCGAGAGAACTCGATCCATTGCTGCGCGTCTGCTGAAGACTGGCTGATTGCATGGCAGCGGTCTGCTTCGGTCCAATATTTAAATGGATCGATATGCGCCACGGCCGCCTCCTCACCCAATTTGTGCACTGGCTGCGTGGCTTGCGCGACCGCAATCCGCGCTGACGACATGAAACAAACGTATCGTTCCGGGATTGTCGAGCGCCGGAAAATACTCATGCCGGGTGTGACTGGGCGTGAGGGGCTGTTCCAAAGCGAACTGCACCCTCCTTGATTCATGATCGCCTCGCATTACAATGCCGGACCGCCTGCGAACCCTCCGCCCGAGCCTCAACCAGCGCATCCATCCCTGCATCCTTTGATGTGCAACAGCCCACAAAAACCGGCCGCCTTCCCCCCATCTAACCGCCGATCCCCAACGGCTGCAACGCAGGTCGCATTCCGGCTTCACCAATCGAAATGACCCCAGCACCATGCTCCGTCATCTCTAAAATTTTGTTGCTTTAACGCGCCGAAATGGCGCATTAAGGAAGTAAGATTTAATGACTCCGTTCATCCGGTGATACATGTAAATCAAGCCACGACCTGACCAATATATATTTGGGGCATATCAATGTCTGGAACCACAACAAGCTATTCTTATTTGTTTCAATTGAATTCAATCCCTGTTGCTGGCCAAACGTCGTCTTCTTTTGAGGTAACAACCTTATCTAACGGCCAGTTCCAGTTTGTAGTTCCTGTGACCCCAGTAGCATTTTCATTCTCAGGAGCATCCCTGAATACAGGCAATACAGTTACTATAACTGGCTTTAATACAAATTTATCCGGATCTTATACAGGACTTTACTATTTAGAATCGCCCATCATTTCAGTCAATGGAGTATATTTTTTAGGATCAAACACCGGCAACGAGTTTTCGAGCGTAGCGAAATCTGTGACACCTGTTGCGGCTACTACGTTTCCATGTTTCGCCGCCGGCACCCAAATTTTGACAGAGCTTGGGGAAGTGGTCGTCGAAGACTTGAAGACCGGGGACCGTGTGGTCACGGAGCGCGGCTTGGTCTCCACGATAACATGGATTGGACATTTCCGGGTCACAAGCGCTGATGTACAGCTGCAGCCGGTGCGCATTCTTGCCGACAGCTTCGGCGCAGGTCGGCCATCGCGTGATCTGTTCCTCAGCCCCGAACACGCGGTGTTCGTTGATGGCGTGCTGGTGCCAGCACAAAATCTGGTCAACGGCGACACCATCACAAGCGTTTCAATGGGCGACGTTGATTATTACCACGTGATGTTGGACCACCACGACGTGATCCTCGCCGAGAACTTGCCTGTGGAAAGCTATTTGCCTGACGACGATTTCAACAAGTTTGACAACTGGGCCGGCACACCCGCCCATGATTTGCTGATGATGCCGTGCGCGCCACGAATCACGCAGGGTGCGCGTCTTCGGGCCATCCGGGACCGCCTCGACGCACGTGTTCGGGCCTGATTGCAGGGTTCAGGAAATTCACCTCGGAATGACTGTGGCGGCCTATTAGAACGGTCAAAATATCCAGCCAGACATCAAATCCGTAGGGTGCATCGCGCCTGAGCGCCGCCCACCTCCGCCATCAGAATGAGGTGACGCTCGACTACGGCGCTCATGGCTGACTTGCTTTCCACCTTTTATATGCCACCTGCGCTGACTTCATCAGCGCATGGAACGCCACTATCTGGCTAACAGGTTCGAGACCGGGCGAGACATTTTTGATATGAATAAGATCCGACAGAGCCTTCGTGTGTTTTGTAGCCTCAGATGCGGTTGTCTTTGCTTCTTTCTTTTTTCCGCTTGCAGGAGGTGCCTCTGCTTTCGTGCCAGTATCAATAGCATCCCTTAGGTCATAAATCAGTCTATTAGTACGTTTCTTCAACTTAACGACTTGCTTTTGATACGGCCCTTTGCGGGAAAAATCGCCGTGTAATGCATCAGAGAGCCGCCGTAACTCAACGGCCTGCTTCCCGAGCAAATGAAATGCCTCTGGTGCGTCTAGAGTGTAAGGTTCTCGCTGCCCGGGAGATAAGGGAAGAACCAGAGTTTGTATTCCTCCTTCTCGTCAAAATTCGGCGTGTCGTACGGCGTAGGGTAGAGGGTTTTTGAGGGGACGGTTGGAAAGAGGTCTCGCCTGACGTAGGTGGCTTCGAGGGTTTCGACGCTGGCAAAGCCGCCGACGCTGCCGATTGTGCCGAAATTGTTGCCGTGGACGTGGACGAGGGCGAAATCCTGCAGCAGGGCGCGCAGCGCGAGTTGGGCGCGGGCGTTGACCACCGGCTGATCGAGGTCGAGCAAATTGTGGAATTCCAGGGTGATCTGGGCGAAGCGGGCCAGGGTTTCGCGCGGCGTGGTGCCGAGCACCGCCCATTCGAAGCCTTCGATGTCCATTTTCAGGATAGGATCGACCGTGCCCTCGGGCAGTTTGGCCATCTGTTCCTGGAGGGTGAACAGCGAGGCCGCTGGATCGGAGACGCCGGCGAGGCCCGCGCAGTGCCAAGTGAAGTTCGGGTGCTCGGCGGGCAATGCGCCGATGGTGTGGTCGAACATGATGATGCGGTGGCCGGCCTTCGCCATTTCGAGATCGAACTCGACGGTCCAGCCGATGCCGAAGCTCATGATGACCTGCGATGGGTCGAGCCGGTCGAGCAACACGTAGGCTCCATCGCCCTGGCCGCCGATGCGCCGCTTGCCGATGCCGGGCACGTCCATCGGTGTCAGCAGGCGTAGGGCATCAAAGACCATTTGGGCGGACATAGGCAAAATCTCTTATTTGTGGTCTCTGCCATGTGGCACGGCGAGGCCTGTTCGGCCAGGGCTGCATGCTTACGCACCCAAAGCAGGGCTTGCCGCGAGGGCAGGCTGCTTTTATGGGGGCGTCAATCAAAGGAGGCAGCGATGGCGTCGGTTGCAGATATCTCCGGGGACAACCCGGCGCTGGCGGTGCAGGCAGAGATTCTTACACGCCCCATGACCACCGAGCGGCGTATGGCAGATGCCATTCGCGCGTTGGCAATTGATGCCGTGCAGAAGGCGAATTCAGGCCATCCCGGCATGCCGATGGGCATGGCCGATGTGGCGACGGCGCTGTGGACTCGCGCCCACAAGTTCGATGCCGCCGATCCGCGCTGGCCGGACCGGGACAGGTTTGTGCTGTCCGGCGGGCATGGCTCGATGTTGCTGTACGCACTGCTCTATCTGACCGGCCATGAGGGCATGGGGATCGAGCAGATCAAGAATTTCCGTCAGTTGCACTCGCCCGCCGCCGGTCATCCGGAATATGGCGAGCATCCGGCGATTGAGACGACCACAGGGCCGCTTGGTCAGGGGCTGGCTACTTCTGTGGGCATGGCGATTGCTGAGCGCCTGATGGCGGCACGCTTCGGCAAGTCGCTGGTCGATCACCGGACGTGGGTGACGTGTGGCGACGGCGATTTGATGGAGGGCGTGAGCCAGGAGGCGATTTCGCTGGCCGGTCATCTCAAGCTGAACAAGCTGTGCGTGCTGTGGGATGACAATTCGATCAGCATCGATGGCTCGACGGGGCTTTCGACATCCGATGATCAGCTGAAGCGGTTCGCAGCGTCCGGCTGGGCCACCAAGCGGGTGGACGGGCATGATCCGGCGGAGTTGGCGGCGGCACTGTCCTCGGCGATGCGGTCCAGTCGTCCGACGTTGATTGCGTGCAAGACGATTATTGGGTTCTCGGCGCCCACCAAGGCTGGCACGGCGGCTTCGCATGGTGCTCCGCTGGGGGCGGCGGAGGCGCAGGCGGCGAAGGCGGCCTTGGGCTGGAACGAAGGGCCGTTCGAGGTGCCGGAGGGCCTGCTGGAAATGTGGCACGCGGCCGGTGCGCGCGGTGCCACGGCGCGGCGGGCGTGGCTGAAGCGCCTGGCACATCACCCGATGCGCGCCGAGTTCGAGCGCGTGATGGCGGGCAAGCTGCCGGAGAATTTCCACGAGGCGGTGGCTGCCCTGCGCGCCGATATTGCTGAAACCAAGCCGAAGATTGCGTCGCGTCAGGCCAGTCAGAAGGCGCTCGATGCGCTGATACCCGCGGTGCCGGAGCTGATTGGCGGCTCGGCGGATCTCACCGGCTCTAACCTAACATTCGTAAAAGGCATGGGCTATGTGACGCCGGGCAATTTCACCGGGCGCTATATCCACTACGGCATTCGTGAGCATGGCATGGCGGCGGCGATGAACGGCCTCGCTTTGCATGGCGGCGTGATCCCGTATTCGGGCACGTTCTTTGTGTTCACCGATTACATGCGCCCGGCCATTCGTCTGGCGGCGCTGATGCGGCTGCGGGTGATCCATGTGCTGACGCATGACAGCATCGGCCTTGGCGAAGATGGCCCGACGCATCAGCCGGTCGAGCATCTGGCGAGCCTGCGCGCTATGCCGGGTGTGTTCATGTTCCGCCCGGCGGATGCGATGGAGACGGCAGAGACGTGGGAACTCGCCATTCGTCGCGCTGATGGGCCGAGCCTGATTGCATTGTCTCGCCAAGCGCTGCCATGCCTGCGGACGGATACCGGTGAGAACCGCACCGCACGCGGTGGTTATGTGATGGCGGAGGCCGAGGGTGCCCGGCAGGCGACGCTGATCGCCACCGGCAGCGAGGTTGCCATCGCCATGGCGGCCCGTGAGCAGCTGGCAGTGGATGGCATCGCGGTCGCCGTGGTATCGCTGCCCTGCTGGGAATTGTTTGCAATGCAGGATGAACCCTATCGCGCCTCCGTGCTTGGCGGAGTGCTGCGGGTGGGTGTGGAGGCTGGCGTACAACTCGGCTGGGATCGCTGGATCGGGCAAGACGGCATCTTCATCGGCATGAGCAGCTTCGGGGCATCGGCTCCGTTTGAGGAACTCTACAAGGAATTCGGCATAACCGCCGACGCCATCACCGCCGCGGTCAAAAAACGGCTCGCGGTTTAACAAAGCGAAGGAAGAACGAGACCATGGCTGTCAAAGTTGCCATCAACGGGTTTGGCCGCATCGGACGTCTGGTGCTGCGCGCGATCATCGAAAGCGGCCGCACCGACGTGATCCCGACGGCGATCAACGATCTGAGCTCGGTGGAAGCCAGCGCCCATTTGTTCCGCTATGACAGCGTGCATGGCCGCTTCCCTGGCGAAGTGCATGTTGATGGGCAGACCATCACGATCACCCATAACGGCCGCACCTATGGCCCGATCACCGTTTCCGCCGAGCGCGACCCGACGAAGGTGCCGTATCAGGGCATTGACGTGGCGATGGAATGCACCGGCATCTTCACCAGCAAGGAGAAGGCCTCGGCCCTTCTGACTGCCGGCGCCCGCAAGGTGCTGATCTCGGCCCCTGGCGAGAACGCCGACGCGACCATCGTTTACGGCGTAAACCATCACACGTTGACGAAGGACATGGTGGTTGTGTCCAACGCCTCCTGCACGACCAACTGCCTGGTGCCAGTGGTGAAGGTGCTGCATGATAACTACAAGGTTATGCGCGGCTACATGGTCACCATCCACAGCTACACAGGCGATCAGCCGACGGTGGACACCTTCCACAAGGACCCGCACCGCGCCCGCGCCGCTGCTGTCTCGATGATCCCAACCTCGACCGGTGCTGCCAAGGCCGTGGGCCTGGTGATGCCGGAGCTGAAGGGCAAGCTCGACGGCAGCTCGATCCGCGTGCCGACGCCGAACGTATCGCTGGTGAGCCTGGATGTGGTGCTGGAAAAGACGCCGACCAAGGACGAGATCAACGCTGTGATGAAGGCTGCTTCGGAGGGCTCGCTGAAGGGCATTCTGGGCTACAACACGGCACCGCTGGTCAGTGCTGACTTCAACCACGTGGCGTTTTCGTCCACCTTCGATGCGACCCAGACCGCCGTGGTCGATGGCGCGCTGGTGCGTGTGATGGCGTGGTATGACAACGAGTGGGGCTTCTCCAACCGTATGTCTGACACTGCTGCGTTGCTCGGGAGCCTCTGATCCATGACCGTCCGCACCCTTGATGGGCTTGATGTCGCAGGCAAACGCGTGCTGGTGCGCGCCGACCTCAACGTGCCCGTCAGGGACGGACGGATCACGGATCTGACGCGCATCGAGCGCCTGTCCCCTACCATCCGCGAGTTGTCGGAGAAGGGGGCGCGGGTGATCGTGTGCAGCCATTTCGACCGACCAAAGGGCAAGCGGGTGCCAGAGATGTCACTCGCGCCCATGGCGGCGGCATTGGGCGAAGTGCTCGGCAAGCACGTGCACTTTGCCGATGATTGCATCGGTGTGCAGGCGCAGCAGGTGGTTGAAAGACTGGCGGCCGGGGACGTCGCTGTGCTAGAAAACACCCGCTTTCACGCTGGCGAGGAAAACAATGACCTGACAATGTCGGCGGAGTTGGCTGAGCTGGCCGACATTTTTGTCAACGACGCGTTTTCGGCGGCCCATCGTGCGCATGCGAGCACCGAAGGAGTGGCACATCTGCTGCCTGCTTATGCCGGTCGGCTGATGCAGGCGGAGCTTCAGGCACTACAGAAGGCGTTGGGCACGCCGACGCGGCCAGTGATGTCCGTTGTTGGTGGCTCAAAGGTTTCGACCAAGCTCGACCTGCTCGGAAATCTGGTGACCAAGGTGGATTTGCTGGTGATCGGCGGTGCGATGGCCAACACGTTCCTAGCGGCGCAGGGCGTGAGCGTTGGCAAGTCGCTGCAGGAAGCTGAGATGCACGCGACCGCACTTGATATTGTGGCGCTGGCGAAGGCTTCGGGTTGCGAGATCGTATTGCCGGTGGATGCCGTGGTGTCTCGCGAATTCCGTGCTGATCCGCCGACTGAGACGGTGGCGATTGCAAACATTCCGGCTGACACGATGATGCTGGATGTGGGCCCTGCGACGGTGGCCGATTTGGTCGCACGTCTGGGCCATGTGAAGACTTTGGTGTGGAACGGACCGCTAGGGGCATTTGAGACCCATCCGTTCGATGCGGGCACTGTGGCTCTTGCGCATGCTGTGGCGGCGGCGACGGAATCAGGTGTGTTGATTTCGGTGGCAGGTGGCGGTGACACGGTCTCCGCATTACGTCACGCGGGCGTTGCTGCCAAGCTCACCTACGTGTCGTCGGCGGGCGGCGCGTTCTTGGAGTGGATGGAAGGCAAGACGTTGCCTGGCGTTGCAGCACTTGAGAAAATTATCATTTAATCACGATTTTTCTCATTAATTATCTTTTGCCCTATTAAGGAAGTGTTTACTGGTTGGGATCATGATACGACGCATGATCTCACCAAGCTCTCTTTCCGCGTTTTCTGCCAGCGCAACCAATGGTGCCGTATCCGCCGGGTCGGTTGCTGCGGCACGAGCAACGCCGCCACCCCAGGCAAGCGGTTTTCAGACTGCGCGGGCACAGTCAACTTTGCCCGGCCAAGCAGGCACCGGAACAACTCAGCCTCGACCGCAGCCTTTGCCTGGGCAGATTTTGCCACGCGGTTCGTTGCTCGATCTAAAGGTTTAATGCCGCCTCTTACCGTGTTTCACACATTATTCCCGCGCCCACCTAGTATTCGGAGGCATTAGGGAGAAACCCTTATCGGTTCATCCCCGGTGATAGGCTACCATTGTTGATAGCATTGTCACGGAGGCCGCTATCGCCTGGCCTAGCCTCATATCGCTGCGTGACTCCCACCCATTCGCTTTTAGCGGCGCGTTGACGCGTTTATGGAGGCACATTGGCAAGCGGAGCCATGATGCGGCGTTCGGCCTGCGTGCCTTGTTGGTGATGGCCGTGGTGGCGGCGATCCTGCCAGTGATAATCGTCGCGTTGTTCATCACCGCGGAGGCCGTTGGTAAAGTTAAATCAGCCAGCACGGCCACGCTGGAGCGGCTGACGCGGGATCTGGCGGCAGCGATTGATCAAGAACTGGCAAACGATCTGTTCGACCTCGCATTGTTGGCACGCACCACCTCAGACGGGCCTACGTTCGAAGCGCAGCGCAAACTGCTGAGCGATATGTTGGGTGCCCCCGTTGTTCAACGGGACGGCGAGGCCGTGTCGATGCCACGGCAGGCGGAATTGCTGCGTGCCGTGCTTAAGGCACGCGAGAGTGGGCGATCCGTGATCAGCAATGTGATCATCCAGGGCGGCGGCATACCAGTAATGGTCGCGATTGTGATGCCTATTCAGCGGCCCGAAGGCATCACCACGATAGAGGTTTTGCTGCCCTGCGCCACGATGGGAGCGGCCCTGCGCCGCGTCGAACTTTCCGAAGGCGATGTGGCTGCCCTGGTGGACCCCACCGGCCGCATCGCCGCAGCAACCGGCGATGGGGCACAGCTGGTTGGCGAGATTGTGCATAATGGACAAACGGGACCCAGCGAGGCCTTAGCGAGTGGAGAGGCTTTTAATCAAACTGCCGAGATGTTGCGCAAGGCACCGGGTTGGCGCGTCATAAGCCGCGTCGGCCGTGACAACCCACTGGTTTTTTCAGAGCGCAATTCAATGGCTTATAGCGTGCTTGCCGTCATTGTGGCGACCGCACTCAGCCTGGGCCTGGTTACGGCGTTGGGCGGCCAATTGAGCAAGCCCCTGCAACTGTTGGCGGAGTTAGCGCGCAACGTGGCAATGGGCAATGACTCGAAACTGCTGCCCTCGGCAGCCTCGGCTGTGGCCGAGTTGGAGACGGTTCGTCTGGCATTGCTGCGCGCCGATGCAGTCCTCAGGCGGCGGGGAGCCGCGGAGCGGATGGCGCTTCGCGAGGCACGAACCCAACAGGAATTGCTCGTCTCGGTGCTAAACGGAACGACGGAGTCGATCTATGTGAAAGATCTTGATCTCCGCTACGTGCTGGTAAACCGCGCCGCTCTGCTCAGTGGGACGAAACCCCAGGCGGAGTGGCAGGTTCTGGGGCGGGACACTGCAGAACTGTTCCCACCGTCGCTGGCCCGGCGGATCGAGGCGGCGGATCGCACCGTGTTGGCCACGGGGCAACTGACCCGCATTGAGCAAAGTTATGTCGATCCGTACACAGGACAGCAGCACTGGCTTTCCATGACCACAACGCCCTGGCAGGATGCCGAAGGTCGGGTTGTGGGCGTTGTGACAGTCGGACGCGACATCACGGAAAGTAGGCAGGCAGAGGTGCGGCTGCGTGGACTACAGGCAGATCTGCTGCGTACCACGAGGCTGACGGCGATGGGCGCGATGGGCAGCGGGCTTGCACACGAGTTGAACCAGCCGCTGGCTGCGGCGACAAATTTTCTTAATGCTGGCCACCGGCTGCTGGAACGCGCGTCCGAAGGCGACATGCGGGCCCTCGCATCAGCGCGAGAGGCGGTGGCAGAGGGTGCACGGCAGATGTTGCGGGCGGGCGCAATCGTGCGGCGGTTGCGAGACTTCGTGGAACGCGGCGAGGTAGAGCTACAGCCCCAGAATTTAGCTGAAATGCTAAGCGAGGCCTGTGATCTCGCACGCAACGATGCAAGCCTCACTGGGATCGAGCTGCGGCTTGGGGCCTGCGAAGGCCAAGTGATGGTGGACCGGACGCAGATTCAGCAGGTGCTGCTCAACCTGATCCGCAACGCCGCTGAGGCCATTAGCAGCGGCGTACAGGACAGACCCGGCGACATCCTGGTGAGCGCCATTGCAGTTGGCGAGCGGAACAAAGGGGTTTGTATCGAGGTGAGCGACAACGGCCCTGGCCTTGCACCTGGTATTGCCGACCGCCTGTATCAGCCCTTCGTGAGCAGCAAAAGCACCGGCATGGGGATCGGTCTGGCAATCTGCCAGACCATTGTTGAGGGCCACGGCGGAACGCTGACCAACGAGACAACATTGCTCGGTGGCATGCTATTCCGAATCACACTTCCCGACCTGCATCCGCACGGAGAACACACATGAACATTCTAGCCGATGTGTCGATCGCCGTAGATGCCCTTCCCATCGATCAAACGCTGATCGCGTCACCAACCTCCACCTCGCTGACGGTTCACGTTATTGACGATGACGATGCGGTGCGACGCTCGCTGGCGTTGCTGCTTTCCTCGCATGGCGTACTGGCCGAAATGCATGCGTCTGCGGAGGCACTGCTGGAGCGGCTGGACACGCTGCGGCCGGGCTGCCTGATCGTCGATATCCGCATGCCGGGCATGGATGGGTTGGCACTTCAAGCCGAACTCACCCGCAGACAATGCGCACTGCCCGTGGTGATCGTAACCGGCCACGCCGATGTTGGTCTGGCAGTTCGCGCAATGAAGGCCGGGGCGGTCGATTTCATCGAGAAGCCGTATTCTGAGGAGGACGTGCTGCGCGCCGTGAACCACGCACTTGAGCGTTTGGCGAATACTCAACAGAGCACCGCATCCGCCGAAGCGGCCCAGGCACGGATCGTTAATCTCACACCGCGAGAGCGTGATGTGTTGGGAAGGCTGGTAGAGGGGCGGCCCAACAAGGTGATTGCTCATGAACTCGGCATCAGCCCCCGCACGGTGGAGATTCACCGCGCCAATATGATGGAGAAGCTCGCCTGTCGGAGCTTGGCCGAGGCGGTGCGGATCGCAATCACGGCGGGGTTTCGAACCTCATGATGCCGCTCGGCATGCGTGTCGGGAGGTGCAGCGAAATGAGGCACTGCAAACCGTCCATTATTTCGCCAAGAGCTCGGCGTTTCCTGCATTAAGCGTGCGTTAGGTATCTTTCCTGACTGGAGAGGACCGCCAACCCGTCGTTAGATCAGTTCGTTGTAACAGTTAATGCCAAGATAGAAGGGATGCGCGATGCCACACGACGGGATGGGAATCGAAGCTCTCACTGAGGCGACGCCGGGCTATTCGGCCGCATTGGCGAATGGGATCAGCGGAGTCTGCCAGAACGAAGCGAACGCACAAACTGGCACAGATATGGGTCTGCCGAGCTTTACCGACAAGCTGCTGAATGCGCTGGCGACCATGGCAGTGCGCAGCAAGCGGCGGCAGGCCGATCTGTCGGCCGCGATGAACCGCAGCGGCCTGCAGGCCGATCAAGCACAGATGACCGATGCGCTTCGAGAGTTGGAGGCTGAGGGTCTGATCGAAAACATTGTGCCGCTCTATGACGGCGGCGTGCTGCTGCTCGTGACCAGCCGGGGCATCGAGAAGCGCAGTGGTAGCGTGCGGTGGACGGTTCCGGCACCTGGCCACATGGCGCGAGCCTGACGCCTTCGGTGGAACGCACAAATCATGCAAGCTTCAGTCAGACACCCGTCTGACTGAAGCTGCCGTCAGCGCCTTTGGTTGTAGACATCCACACATACAGCACCCAGCAGCACGAGGCCCTTGATAACCTGCTGATAATCGATACCGACACCAAGGATAGACATGCCGTTGTTCATCACGCCGATGATGAAGGCTCCGATCACGGCACCCGTCACCTGCCCCACTCCACCATAGGCGGAGGCACCGCCGATGAAGCAGGCGGCGATGACATCGAGTTCAAACCCAAGGCCTGCTTTTGGGGTGGCGGTGTTCAGACGGGCAGCGAACACCAAACCTGCAAGGCCCGCCAGCACGCCCATATTCACGAAGGTGAAAAAGGTCAGCCGCTCCGTGCGAATGCCTGACAGCTTGGCCGCCTTCACGTTGCCACCGACCGCGTAGATCTGCCGGCCGATGATGGTGCGATTGGTGATGAAGGCATAAAGCGCAATTAACACGAGCATGATCACCAGCACGTTGGGCAGGCCGCGATGGGAGACGATGAGGTAGGTGAAGCCCGAGATCGCACCAAAGAGAATAGCGTTCTTGGCCCAGAACAGACTGGCTGGTTCGACCGCGATGCCGTGGCTTTGCGTCCGCGCCCGGCCGCGCACGTTGAAATAGACCAGCGCCAGCGCCACGGCGATGCCGAGCAGCAGCGACGAAAGGTGGAAATCATCTTGGCCAAGAATGAACTCCGGCAGGAACCCTGATGACAGGCGCTGGAAGATCACCGGAAATGGGCCAACAGACTGACCACCGAGCACTGCCAGCATCATGCCCTTGAATACCAGCATTCCCGCGAGTGTGACGATGAACGAGGGGATTTTGAAATACGCGACCCAATAGCCCTGCGCTGCCCCGATCAGCCCACCAACAGCGAGGCAGGCGATGGCGGCGAGCCCGATTGGCACGTGGTATTGCACCATCATCACGGCCGCGAGCGCGCCAACAAAGCCTGAGACGGAGCCTACGGACAAGTCGATATGGCCGGTGACGATCACCATCAGCATACCGAGCGCCATGATGACGACGTAGCTGTTCTGGAGGACCAGATTGGTAAGGTTGAGTGGGCGCATCAGCGTGCCGTCAGTGGTGATCTGGAAGAAGATCATGATCACCACCAGCGACAGCAGCATACCGTATTGACGCAGATTGTTCTTAAGGAAGCCGCCGGCGGACAGGCCGGGCGGCGGCGGGGCGGCGGCGATCTCGCTCATGCAGCTTGTTCTCCACGGCGCACAATACTGCGCATGATGTTCTCCTGGCTGGCGTCTTCGCGAGAGAACTCGGCCACAAACGAGCCCTCGTTCATCACGCAGATGCGGTCGCACATGCCGAGCAGTTCGGGCATTTCAGACGAGATCATAATCACGCCTCGGCCCTGCTGCGCCAGTTCGTTGATGATCTGATAGATCTCATATTTCGCCCCCACGTCGATACCGCGTGTCGGTTCATCGAGAATGAGCACGCGCGGATTGGTGTGCAGCCATTTCGACAGGATCACCTTTTGCTGGTTACCGCCGGAGAGAGTGCCGGTTTCCTGATAGACGTTCTGGCTGCGAATGCGCATGCGGTCGCGGTAGCCGTTGGCGACCTGCAGCTCGCGAATGTCATCGAGTACGAGATGGCTGGAGACGTCATTAAGATTGGCCAGTGAGATGTTCTTGCGGATGTCCTCGGCCAGCAGCAGGCCGAGCTGTTTGCGGTCTTCGGTGACGTAGGCGAGCCCAGCTGCGATGGCACGCGGCACGGTAGAGACGTCGATCTCCTGGCCTGACATCGTGGCACGGCCGGTGATGTTCTGGCCGTAGGATTTTCCGAAAATGCTCATGGCAAATTCGGTGCGCCCTGCCCCCATCAGGCCCGCGATGCCGACGATCTCACCTTTGCGGACGTGAAAGTTCACGCGCTTGACCATTTGCCGTTCGGCGTGTTGCGGGTGATGGGCCGTCCAGTTCTCGACGGCGAAGATCTGCTCGCCGATCTCAGGCGTGCGGTGGGGGAAGCGGCTTTCGAGGTCTCGGTCTACCATGCGGCGGATGATGCGCTCCTCCTGCACCGGGCCGTCCGCACAATCCATCGTCTCGACAGCACGGCCATCGCGTAGGACCGTGATTTTATCCGCGACCTTGGAGATTTCATTGAGCTTGTGCGAGATTAGGATCGACGAGATGCCCTGGGCGCGGAAGCCCACGAGCAAGTCGAGCAAGGCCTGGGAGTCGCTTTCGTTCAAACTGGCGGTGGGCTCGTCGAGGATCAGCAGACGCACTTTTTTCGAGAGCGCCTTGGCGATCTCCACCAGTTGCTGTTTGCCGACGCCGAGATTGGTGATCAGCGTGTCTGGCGCTTCGTCGAGCCCCACTTTCTTCAGCAGTTCGAGCGTGCGGGTATAGACGGCGGCACGGTCGATGACGCCGAAGCGGGAGGGCGGGTTGGCGAGGAAGATGTTCTCGGCTATCGACATCAGCGGGATGAGGGCGAGTTCCTGGTGGATGATGATGATGCCCAGCGCCTCGCTGTCATTGATGCCGCGAAACTGGCGGATGGCACCGTCGAACTCGATATCGCCGCCATAGCGCCCGGTGGGATAGACGCCGCTCAGCACCTTCATCAGCGTGGATTTGCCGGCCCCGTTTTCGCCCACCAAGGCATGGATTTCGCCGGGCTCGACGGTGAAGCTGACATCACTCAGCGCCTGCACATTGCCAAAGCTCTTGGAAATGCCACGCATGGTCAAAATGGGAGGCATGAAACACTCCGGAAGTGGGGCGACCCAGACTGAGCCGCCCCGGACGCCCCAGTTACTTGATTTGCGCCAGCGTGTAGTAGCCGCCACCGACCAGAACTGCTTCCCAGTTGCTCTTGTCGACCACAACCGGCTTCAGCAGGTAGGACGGCACGACCTTCACGCCATTGTTGTAGGTTTTGGTGTCATTCACCACGACCTCTTTGCCGGTCAGCACGGCATCGACCATGTCCGCCGTGACCTTCGCGAGTTCGCGGGTGTCCTTGTAGATGGAGGCGGTCTGCTCACCGGCGATGATCGACTTGATCGACGGGATTTCGCAATCCTGACCGCTGACGATGGCCTGCTTGGTTTTGCCGCTGCCGTAGCCGACGCCCTTCAGCGAGGACAGAATACCGATGGAAATGCCGTCATAAGGGGACAGCACGGCATCGACATGACTCTTGCTATAATAGGCGCTCAGCAAATTATCCATACGCGCCTGGGCGGTGGCACCATCCCAGCGTAGGGTGGAAACCTTGGTCATGCCGGTCTGGCCGGAGCCCACGACCAGCTTGCCCGACTTGATCAGCGGGTCGAGCACGGACATGGCACCGTCATAGAAGAAGAAGGCGTTGTTGTCGTCCGGCGAGCCGCCGAACAGCTCGATGTTGAACGGACCGGCGGCGGCGGGCAGGCCGAGTGCGTCCGTCAGTGACTTCGCCTGCAGCACGCCGACCTGGAAGTTGTCGAAAGTGGCGTAGTAATCGACGTTGGGCGAGTTGCGGATGAGGCGGTCATACGCGATGACCTTGGTGCCGGCTTTGGCGGCCTGGGCCAGAACGTCCGACAGGGTGGAGCCATCGATCGCTGCGATCACCAGCACCTTGGCCCCCTTGGTCAGCATGTTCTCGATCTGCGAGAGCTGGTTGGGCACATCGTCATCGGCGTACTGCAGATCGGTGGTGTAGCCGCGCGCCTTCAGCACCTTGACGATATTTTCACCATCCAAGATCCAGCGGGCGGAGGATTTGGTGGGCATGGCGATGCCGACCGTGCCCTTGCTCTGCGCGAAGGCGGGCGTGGCCAGCCCCAAGGCGATGGCGGCAAAGGCCGCAATGAGTGTTTTGATTGGCCGCATTGTGTCGTCCCTTTTTGTGATGCGTTTTTGTCATCGCATTGCAGCCAGCCAGTCAGCCAGCCGCTGCCCAATACTGCGTTGTTTCCGCCCCCTTCGGAAGGGGTGGAGCGCCCCGCCGCAGGACACACGTTTGTGTGACGGCGCGATCAGGCCTGGGAGCGTAGAAAGCCGGTATGCGGGGCTGGAATTCTCAGCGGCCCGGCCGATCTTGTGCCATACCCGAGTTCCAGGCCACACATTCAAAGCCTCGCTGAAAAGGATCGCATCATGTCCGTAAATGTTCTCTATCACACCTCCGCCACCGCCACCGGCGGCCGCGACGGCCACGCCAAAACCGCTGACGGCACGCTGGAGGTGACGCTGTCGACGCCAAAGGAACTCGGCGGTGCTGGCGGCCCCGGCAACAACCCCGAGCAGCTTTTCGCCGCCGGCTATTCCGCCTGCTTCCTGGGTGCGATGAAGTTCGTCGCCTCCCAGGGTGGCACAAAGGTTCCGGCCGATGCGTCGGTGAAGGCTGAGATCGGCATCGGCCCGCGGTCTGAGGGTGGCTTTGGCATCACGGTGGAACTGACCATTACCCTGCCCGGCCTGTCCCATGCCGACGCCGAGAAGCTGGTGCATGACGCGCATCAGGTGTGCCCGTATTCGAACGCGACGCGTGGGAATGTGGACGTGAAGTTGCATATTGCGTGAGATGACGTGCTTGATCCGGCGCACAGCTCGCGCCGGATTAATGTGTGTGACGTTTGCGGACCGCGTCGGCAGGCGGGCCTGATAGGTTTCGCGCGTGCCTCGCCCGCCCTATGATAGTGCCATGCAGCTCCGTCGCCTTCTTTCGCCGTTGCTAATCCTGATGGTTTGGCAGGCGGCGTCAATGGCTGGCGTGATATCGCCACGTTTTCTAGCGACTCCGAGTGCAATCCTCGCCGCCGCCTGGCATCTCACGGTGAGCGGAGCGCTGCCGTATCATCTTCTCATCTCTCTGCTCCGGATGGCTGCGGGCCTCGCGATTGGGGGCTCGATTGGCACCGGATTGGCGTTGGTGGCGGGGCTCAGCCGGGTGGGGGAGGATGTGGTGGATGCGCCGGTGCAGATGGTACGCGCCTTGCCGTTTGTGGGGTTGGTGCCGCTGTTCATTCTGTGGTTTGGCATCGGTGAGGCCCCGAAGATCGCACTGATCGCCCTCGGCACGATGTTTCCGATTTACCTCAATATGTTCGCTGGCATCCGGGGGACAGACCCGAAGCTGATGGAGCTAGGGCGCGTGTGTGGGTTGAGCCGCGTGGGGTTGATCAGTCAGATTACTCTACCGTCTGCTCTGCCCTCCGCCCTCACCGGCCTGCGCTATGCGATGGGCGTGGCGCTGTTGAGCCTGGTGGTGGCGGAGCAGATCAACACGACGGCGGGCATTGGTTTTTTGATCAACGATGCGCGGGATTTTCTGCGCACGGATGTGATTCTGGTGGGGCTGCTAGTCTATGCGCTGCTGGGCTTGGCCGCCGATGCGCTGGTGCGGCGGCTGGAGCGCGCGATGCTGCGCGGGCGGGTGCGGCTGATCGACGGGCGCTGAGGCGATTGTTTCACCCTCTGCTTTGACCTTGACGCGAATTAACCAGTTAGTTCATAACCTTGATATCCAAGTTCGAACAAGAAAATGTCCATTTTGTAAAATGGCAGTGACCTGTGGCCGGCATGGTGATCAACACCAGCCAGGGGTCTTTCGGGGGGAAGCCATGTCCACGCTGATCAATCTTATCATTTCCGGCCTTGCCACCGGGTCGATCTACGCGCTTGTGGCCATCGGTTTCACGCTGCTGTGGCAGACATCGCAGACGATCAACTTCGCGCAAGGCGAGTTCGTGATGCTGCCGGCGTTTTTCATGCTGGCGGCGATGAATGCCGGGTTTCCGTTCTGGGCGGCCATTCTGATCGGCATGGCGCTCTCGATGCTGATTTTGGGTGTGGCGTTCAAGCGGATGCTGGTGGACCCAATGCTGAAGCATGGCGTACTGCCGCTGGCGATTGCCACGATGGCGCTGTCGCTGGCGATGAAGGAGAGCGTGAAGCAGTTCTATAGTGCGGAGGCACAACCCTTCCCTTCGCTCATTCCCAGTATTGATCTGCATGTTTTGGGCGCGGTGGTTTCCACGCAGAGCCTGGGTGTGCTGGCGGTGGGCATTGGTGCGGTGGTGGCGTTGCAGTTTCTGCTGACGCGCACATCCGTGGGTCATCAGATGCAGGCGACGGCGCAGAACCCAACGACGGCACGCATTTTGGGTATTCCGGTTGAACGGATGATTATGTATTCGTTCTTGATCAATGCAGGGCTTGTGGCGATTGCCTCGGTGCTGGTCACACCTTTGTATCTGGCGAAATTCACCAGTGGCGAGACGCTGGGGCTGGCTGCGTTCATTGCGGCAATTGTGGGCGGGTTCAATCAGGTGCGCGGGGCGATTGTGGGCGGCTTGTTGCTCGGCGTCGTGGACAATCTGGCGGCGACCTACATTTCGACCCAATATCGCGCGGCGGTACCGTTGATGCTGCTGATTGCGGTGATTTTGTTCCGTCCGCAGGGACTGCTCGGCTCGGCTGAGGAGCGCACGGTATGAACCTTGATCGTATCATTCTCCTGGTGAGCCTGTTTGTTGCCACGGCGGTGCTGATTGTGCTGCCGTTCCAGTTGGGCCGTTACGGGCTCTATATCCTCAGCATGTGGGCGGTGATGGCGATTGGGGCGATTGGGTTAAATCTCACGCTCGGGTATGCCGGTCAGGTGTCACTGGCGCAGGGCGCGTTTGTGGGGATTGGCGCATATAGTGCGGCGATTCTGACGACCAATCACTGGCCGATGAGTGTGGCGGTGCTGGTGGCGATTGCGCTTTGCTTTGCGGTGGGGTGGATCCTTGGATATCCGGCCCTGCGCGTGCAGCATCACTATCTAGCCTTTGTCACTCTCGCATTTTCGACACTGGCGTATCTGGTGTTTCGCAACGAGGAGTGGCTGACGAAGGGGATTTACGGCATCAGCGATGTGCCACGCCCGGTGCTACTGGGCTTTAAGATGCAGTCACCGTTGCGGTTTTACTTCCTGTGTTTGGCGTCACTGGGGATTGTGACCCTTCTTGTTGGCTGGTTGATCCGTTCGCCGTGGGGCCGGGCGTTTGTGGCGCTGCGGGAGAACCCGATCCGGGCGCTGTCGCTGGGGATTGATACGCGACGCTACACGCTGATGGCGTTTGCGATTGGCTCCGCCTTGGGGGGCGTGTGTGGCGCGCTGTATGCGCCGTTGGTGGAGTTCATTGACCCCACGCCGTTCACGCTGGGCCTGTCGCTGAACTTGCTGATGATGGTGATTGTGGGCGGTGCAGGTTTCTTCGCTGGGCCGTTTCTGGGGGCGGCGATTTCGGTGCTGCTGCCGGAATGGTTGCGGTTCACCGAGGGGTATTATCTGCTGATCTATGCGGTGTTTGTGATGGGGTTGCTGATCTACTCGCCGACTGGGCTGCTCGGCATTCTGGATAAATACCTGACTGCACGGAGCACCAAGAAGGCCTCGGCCGCGCGGGCTTCGGCCACGGCCACTTTTGGAGCACAGTCATGAAGAAGGTGCTGCAAGTGAGCGGTGTTACCAAGCGGTTTGGTGGCATCACGGCTGTGGGCGGCGTTTCGTTTGATGTGTTCGAGGGCGAGATCCTTGGCATCATCGGACCGAATGGATGTGGCAAGTCCACTTTGTTCAACTGCATCCTTGGCCAGTTGATGCCGAATGAGGGCAGCGTGAAGCTGGATGGGCGGGACGTGACGGGCATGCGGCCCTGTGACCTCAACAGGCTCGGGGTCAGCCGGACGTTCCAGCTGTTGCAGGTGTTTCCGCAACTGACGGTGCGGGAGAATCTGATCCTGTCGGGCCAGGAGCATCAGGGAAGTATGGCCGGCCGTCTGTTCGGACGGCGGGATGCGGGGCTGGGTGCTGAAGCAGACAAGATGATCGGCTTTTTCAACCTTGGGCATCTTGCGGGCGAGAAGGCGGGTGGGCTGAGTTATGGCCAGCAGAAGCTGCTGGATGCGGCGATGGCGTTTATGGCGGGGCCGCGTCTGGTGTTGCTCGATGAGCCGGCGGGTGGCGTGAACCTCACCATGTTGGAAAGCCTTAAGGAGCGTCTGCGGGCGATCAATGCTGAACAGGGGGCAACCTTTGTGGTGATTGAGCACAACATGGAATTTGTGATGTCGCTGTGCACCCGTGTGCTGGTGCTGGCCGAGGGCCGTGTGCTGGCGATGGGCACGCCTGCGGAAGTGCGCGCCAACCCTGAAGTTGTGGAGGCGTATCTTGGCCACTGAAGCAGCCCTTGAGCTAGACGGCGTTGTCGCGGGCTACGGCCAGATGACGATTTTGAACGGCACCACGTTTAAGGTGCCGGCGTCCTCCATCACAACGGTGATCGGCCCGAACGGGGCGGGCAAGTCCACGGTGTTCAAGACGATCTTTGGATTGTTGAAGGCGCGTACTGGCACGATCAGGTTTCAGGGCCGGGATATAACCAATCTGTCGCCGCGCGCGTTGATCGAGGCTGGGATTTGTTATGTGCCGCAGGGGCGCAACATTTTCCCGCAGCTTTCGGTGCGCCATAACATCGAACTGGGTGCGGTGGCGGCGGGTCGTGGGCTGACGGATATGCCCGCGCGGATTGAGGCGGCGCTCGACCGGTTTCCGGTGTTGCGCAAGAAGGCGGACCGGCAGGCTTCCACACTTTCCGGCGGTGAGCAGAAGCAGCTTGAGATTGTGCGTGGGCTGCTGCTGGACCCCAAGCTGGTGCTGATCGATGAGCCGTCGATTGGGCTTTCTCCGTTGATGGTGCAGGAGACGTTCGCGATCCTGACCGAGCTGCGCAACAAGGGCGTGGCCATTCTGATGATTGAGCAGAATGCGAAGTCGGCGTTGGCGATGTCTGACTTTGGCATCGTGCTGGAGCTGGGCCAGACGCGCATTATGGACACTGCCGAGGCGGTGCTGAACGATCCGCGGGTGGCGGCGTTGTTCCTTGGTGGCAGCATTGAGCCGAAGGCGAGTGGTGACAACGCGCCGCAGGTGAACTGATGGCGGTGCGCAAACCGGATGCGGAGCGCACCCGCCTCGACATTCTGCGTGTGGCACGCCAGGAGTTTGCCGAGCATGGCTTGAGCGGTGCGCGCGTGGACGCGATTGCTGCCAAGACGCAGACGACGAAGCGGATGATCTATTACTACTTCGGCAGCAAAGAGGGGCTTTACCTCGAAGTGCTGGAGGGGGCGTATAAGCAGGTTCGTGATGCGGAAAATACTCTGGAGCTATCGACCCTGCCGCCGGATCAGGCGATACGAAAGCTGATTGATGCGACCTTCGACTTTCATGATTCAACGCCAGATTTTGGGCGGCTGATCAGCATCGAAAACATTCACCACGGCCGGTATTTGAAGGGGTCCGACACCATTCGTGGGCTGAACGTGACGGTGTTGGAGGTGATGAGCGGCGTTATCGAGCGTGGCAAGCGGTTGGGCGTGTTCACCACGAATTACAACGTACTTGATCTGCACCTGTTGATCACGTCGATGTGCTTTTATCGCGTGTCCAACCGGCACACTTTCGGCACGCTGTTCGATCTCGACCTACAGGAAGCTGGCGTGAAGCAGCGGCACAAGCGGATATTTGGTGATGCCATTCTAGGCTTGCTCGGCTACCACGCGGACTCAAAGCACGAGACGATGGCCGATACGTAGCGCCTCGCGCCGTTGGGCCTGAACGGCCATTCGCACGGTGGCGTTGGGCGCGCCGAACTGCTGGTAGCCGCGACGTTGGACGATTTCGAAGAAAAAGCGGTCATCGAAGGTTTCGGTGAAGCCGTGGATGAAGTCGCCCTGGTCGTCCCGGTCGTAGAGCAAGTTGTGCGCCTGGAGCTGTTCGAGGAACGCATCTTCGAGGCCGTGGCGTGCGGTGAGGTCGTCGTAGTAATTCGGTGGGATCGGGAGCATCTGCAGCCCCTTCCCTTCCAAGGCCAACGCGGCTGCAAAGATATCGTGGGTGGAGAAGGCGATGTGCTGCACGCCGGCCCCTGCGAAGGCAGAGACGAAGCGCCCGGTTGCCGTCTCTCGGCTTTCGGAGATGTTGAGCGGCAGGCGCACGCTGCCATCGGCTGAGACCATCGCGCGGCTGCGGATGAGGCCGTAGGGGTCGGGCAGTTCGAACGTGGCCTGCGCCTCGAAGCCGAACACGGCGTGGTAGAACAGCACGTAGCTGTCGAGCCTTCCGGTGGGCAGCGCTTGGGCGATGTGGTCGGTTTCGGCGAGGTGGTCTTGGTCCTGGCCTGCGTCGGTGAGGATGAAGTCGTCCTCGAAGATGCTGCGGCCGGTGGGGGATGGCTCGACGAGGTAGATGAGTGTGCCGTCTGGCGCGCGGACGGCGGGGATTTGGCGCTCCCCTGCCCCGATGCGTTCCTGCCAGTCTGGGCAGAGCAACGCGCGGGCGCGGGTGAGGGCGCGTTTGGCATCATCAACGCGAAGGGCGATGGCGCAGACGGAGGGGCCGTGCAGGAGGAAGTGCTCGGACGCGGCGGAATCCTGCTCGGCATTCAGCACCAGATTGATGCGGCCCTGGCGGTAGAGGGAGACGGCCTTGGAGCGGTGCTGGCCGGCTTCGCGGAAGCCGAGTGAGGTGAGGAAGCCAGCAAGTTCATTGCGTGCTGCGTCATCGACGGCAAATTCGATGAATTCCACGCCGTCAAACACCGGCGGCTTGGGCAGTTGGAGGGCTCCCACTTCGTCCTGCACCAGAACCAGGGAGCGCAGGCCGTCGCGTGCGGTCAGGCGGGCGGGGGTGGCGCGGAAATCGTCGTTGAAAATTTCGAGCGAGAGCGGGCCCTTATAGCCGGTGGCGAGGACGGGGCGGAGGAAGCGGCCGACATCGAGCTGGCCCTGGCCTGGGAAGTTGCGGAAGTGGCGGCTCCAGGAGAGGACGTCCATCGACAGGCGCGGGGCGTCCGCGAGTTGGACGAAGAACAGTTTTTCGGCGGGGACGTAGGCGATGCCGGACGGGTCGTCATCGAGGCAGAGGGTGTGGAAGCTGTCCACGATAAGGCCGAGATTGGGGTGATCGGCAGCGGTGACGATGTCCCATGCCTGTTGCCAGCGATTGACGTGCTTGCCCCAGGCAAGGGCCTCGTAGCCGACGCGAAGGCCACGTTTGGCGGCACGTTCGGCCATTTCACGCAGATCGGCAGCGGCGCGGGAGGCGTCACCCAGGGCCTGCGGGGAGACGGCGCTGCAGACGAGGATGAGGTCGGTGCCGAGGGCCTGCATGACGTCAAACTTGCGCTCTGCACGGTCCATGTTGCGCTGGCGCTGGGCTTCCGGCATCGCCTCGAAATCGCGGAACGGCTGGAAGATGGTGATGACGAGGCCAAGGTCTTCCGCCATGCGGCGCACCTCGGCGGGGGTGCCGTCGAAGGTGAGCAGGTCGTTCTCGAACATTTCCACACCGTCGAAGCCAATATTGGCCGCAGCCTCCAGACGCTCTTGCAGCGAACCGCTGAGCGAGACGGTGGCGATCGACAGCGGAGATGCCGTCAAAGCATGGCGGTGGGCTGCGATCATTCGGTTATCCAATCGACAAAACATGACGGTTATCTTGATGGAAATTCGTGTCTAACACCATTCAGGTATTCAAGACGAAAGGTGTATCGCGTGACGCGTCGATATGTCGTTCCGTGGCTGACATTTTTGCTGATGGCGATTTTTAGCACCGTGTTTGCACTTGAGCTGCAATACGGATTGCAGCCTGCGGGACCCGGTGAGACGCCGGGCGTGATCAGCTTGTTGTCGTTTGGTGGGCTGAACTGGTCGTTGGTGCGTGATGGTGAGCTCTACCGGATGCTGGCCGCCCCGTTTTTGCACGGCAGCCGGGAGCATCTGGTCTCTAACGGCATTGCGTTCATGCTGCTCGGCTACAGCCTGGAGCGCCAGGTTGGACGGGCGTGGTTCTTTTGCATTTTCGCGGCCGGCGGCTTGGCGGGGTCGGTGCTGTCGGTGTGTCTGACGCCGGGCAGTGTGGGCGTGGGGGCCTCGGGCGGGATCATGGCGATGATGGCAGCGCGCTTCCTGGTGACGTTTCGGATACCAAACAGCCGGGCGAAGATGCGCAGCCAATGGGTGACGTTGGTGCTGCTGGTGCTCGACACCTACCCGCTGTTCAGTGGTGGCGGTGGCCATGTGGATTACGGCGCGCATGTCGGCGGGGCGGCATTTGGCCTGGTGGTGGGCATTCTGCTGCTGGCCGGCTGGCGAGATTCTGAGACCTTGCCGCCGTTCCGGCTGGAAGCGGCGGCACTTGCTGTTGCAGGCGTGATCGGCTTTGCAAGTACCGGCTACGCCGTGGTGCAGAATTATCCGCAATATGCGCCGTTGGCTGGGCAGTTGTTGCCTGTCGCGCAAATCCCACACACGACGAAAGATATGATGGCCAAGGCGCGGCAGCTCTCGGCGAAGTATCCAAATGATCCGCTGCTGCGCATGATGTCTGCGCAAGTGAAGACGGCCAAGGGGGACTACCAGGGTGCCGAAGAGGATTTGCGCGCCGGGATCAAGCTCGACAAGGGCATGGTGGCCATCGCGTACCCCACTCTCGATGCGTCGATCCGCGCCGTCTACGCGCTGCTGCTGCATCAGGAGGGGCGCACGCCAGAGGCGTTCAAGTTGGCGGGTCCCGTCTGCGCGGGGCAGGGATTTGATGCGGTGGGCCCTGGTCTGCTCGGCGAGTTGCGCAAGGCTGATCTGTGCGGACACACGCAGGCGGGGTGATCGAGAAGGCTTGCAGTGTCTTGCCTCATGCCGAACCCCGGCCTAGCGTTAGCGATAACAAAGCAAGGGGAGATATGTGATGCAGAACAAGATCAAGAACGCCTGGGCCGCAGGCAAAGCCACCGTCAATGGCTGGCTGGCCATACCGTCCGGCTTCTCCGCTGAGTGCATGGCACAATGCGGGTTTGATTCCGTGACTGTTGATATGCAGCACGGCGTGCAGGATTACCTGTCGATGGTGCAGTGCTTCCAGGCGATGCAGGCGCATCCGGTGCTGCCGATGGTTCGCGTGCCGTGGAACGAGCCGGGCATTGTGGGCAAGGTTCTGGATGCCGGTGCTTATGGCGTGATCTGCCCGATGATCAACAGCAAGGCTGAGGCGGAGGCGCTGGTGTCCTATGCCAAGTATCCGCCGCATGGCGCACGCTCCAACGGGCCGATCCGCGCTGCGATGTATGGCGAGGCGACCGGATATCAGAAGACCGCCAATGATGAGATCATCATCATGCCGATGATCGAGACCAAGCAGGCGGTGGAGAACCTCGACGCTATTCTCGACGTTCCCGGCATTTCGGCCGTGTATATCGGACCGTCTGACCTCGGCTTCTCGTATGGCCTGATCCCGGTGCTGGACCGTGAGGAGCCGGAGATTTTGGCGATTTATCAGAAGATTCTGGATGCCACCGCCAAGCGCGGCCTGTTTGCCGGCATTCATTGCGGCTCGGCTGCCTATGCTGCTCGCGCCATCAAGATGGGCTTCAAGATGGTGACCATCGCCAACGATAGCGGCCTGATGCAGATGGCGGCGAAAGCGGCTGTGAAGCATGTTCATGAGAACGCGGCCGGTCACGTTTAAGGACACGATACGATGAGCACCCCCGTCATCCGCCTGCACCCCGATGACGGGGTGGTGATCGCACGCGCAACACTGCTTCCAGGCACGTCGCTTGGTGAGAATTGTGTGGCCACCATGCGCATTCCGGCTGGGCACAAGGCCGCTATTCGTGCCTTCCAGCCGGGGGATGCGATCATTCGCTATGGCCAGATCATCGGCTTTGCCACCCAGCCGATCACGCCGGGTGAGCACGTGCATGTGCAGAATTGTGGCATGGGCGATTTCGCCAAGGACTATGCCTATAGCGAGGCAATGACGCCGACGGCTTATGTGGATGCGCCCGCGACGTTCATGGGCATTCGCAGGCCGGATGGGCGGGTGGCGACGCGGAATTACATCGGCATTCTGACCAGTGTGAACTGCTCGGCGAACGTGGCGAGCCTGGTGGCTGACGCGTTCAAGCGCAATCCGATCACCGGGCATGATCCACTGGCGGATTATCCGAATGTGGATGGTGTGGTCGCACTCACCCACAAGACCGGCTGTGGCATGACGCAGCATGAGCCGTTGGCACTGCTGCGCCGCACGCTCGGCGGGTTTGCGCGGCACGTGAATTTCCACTCGGTGATCATGTTGGGCCTGGGCTGCGAGGTGAACCAGATCGGCTCGCTGATGACCGAGCAGCGGCTGGCCGGACGGCTGCGGGCGATGGACATTCAGGAGATGGGCGGCAGCCGCAAGACGGTGATGGCCGGGATCGACTTTGTGCGTGAGGCGCTGGAGGACGCGAACAAGGTAACGCGCGTGCAGGTTCCGGCGAGTGAGATCACGCTGGCGCTGCAATGCGGTGGCTCGGATGGGTATTCGGGTGTTTCTGCGAACCCGGCACTCGGCGTTGCCAGTGATTTGCTGGTCCGCAATGGCGGCACGGTGATTTTGTCGGAGACGCCTGAGACCTACGGGGCGGAGCATCTGCTGACGCGTCGTGCGGTTTCGCCCGAGGTGGGCGAGAAGCTGGTGGGGCTGATGCGCTGGTGGGAGAATTACACCAAGAGCCAAGGGGCTGAGATGGACAGCAATCCGTCGCCCGGCAACAAGGCGGGCGGGCTTACGACCATATTGGAAAAGTCGCTGGGAGCGATGGCGAAGGCTGGCAGCACGAACCTTGTGGATGTGGTGGGATATGCCGAGGCGGTGACCAAGAAGGGCTTCGTGTTTATGGACACGCCGGGCTACGACCCGGTGGCGGCGACCGGTCAGGTGGCAGGCGGTGCGAATCTTGTGTGCTTCACCACCGGACGCGGCAGTGTGTTTGGCTGCAAGCCCTCGCCTTCGATCAAGCTTGCCACCAACACCGCCATGTACACCCGCATGGAAGATGACATGGATATTAATTGCGGGACCGTCCTGGATGGTGCGGAAACCGTCCAGGAATGCGGCAAACGGATCTTCGACCAGCTTCTCCGCACCGCCTCGGGAGAGCGCACAAAGTCTGAGGAATTTGACTTTGGTGGGGCAGAGTTCGCACCCTGGGTGCTGGGTGCAACGATGTGATCCTCATTTAGAACATCATCATTTCGTCGTTTGATCGCCATAATCATGTTTGATAGACCGCACCGCTGATCGTTTCTTCAACGGAGGTAACAGCATGTCTATCGCAAAACGCGCTGGCGCCGAATTTCTCGGTACTTTCTGGCTGACATTTGGTGGCTGCGGCAGCGCCGTGCTGGCCGCTGCATTTCCGGCGGCCGTGGGTGGCCCCTTCCTCGGCATTGGTTTCGTGGGCGTGGCGTTCGCCTTCGGTCTGACCGTACTGACCATGGCCTACACCGTTGGCCACATCTCGGGCGGTCATTTCAACCCGGCCGTGACCGCTGGCCTCTGGGCTTCGGGCCGCTTCAAGACCGCTGATATCGTTCCTTACTGGATTGCTCAGGTGCTGGGCGCGATTGTAGCGGCCGGCGTGCTTTATGTGATCGCAAGCGGCAAGGCAGGATTCACCGTGGGTGGCTTTGCTTCGAACGGCTATGGTGATCTGAGCCCGGGCAAGTACTCGATGATCGCCTGCTTGATCACCGAAGTGCTGGCAACGTTCTTTTTCCTGCTGATCATTCTGGGCAGCACTTCGCCGCGCGCTCCGGGTGGGTTTGCGCCGATCGCGATTGGCTTGGGCCTGACCCTGATCCATCTGATCACCATTCCAGTGACCAACACGTCTGTAAACCCGGCGCGCTCGATTGGGCCTGCTCTGTTCGCTGGTGGTGATTACATCGGCCAGCTCTGGCTGTTCATCGTGGCTCCGATTGTGGGTGCGGTGCTGGCTGGTGTTGTTTCAAAGGTGCTGCAGTCGGACGACTGATCTTTACGCCCGTCTCGCACTTGCCCGCTCCCTGGGGAGCGGGCAAGGTTGCGGAAAAAGATGGGAGAGTGACGATGAAAAAACGAAGCCTGGGCGTATTCGCCGTGGCTGTTATGAGCCTTGCAGCCGCACCAGCACTGGCGAAAATCACAAAAATTGAGATTACCAAGACCGAGCCTGCTTATGGCGGTGCCACGTTCGGCGCGGCTGGGACGTATGAGCGGGTGATTGGGGTGGCGTACGGGGAGGTGGACCCCAAAGCGCCGGGCGACAAGATTATTCAGGATATTGAGCTGGCACCTCGCAATGCGCGCGGGATGGTGGAGTATTCGACCGATATCGACATCGTCCGCCCCGCCGATCCCACAAAATCCAATCGCGTTCTGTTGTTCAATATTCTCAATCGCGGCAACAAGGGTGCGACGCCGCTGTTCAATGCTGACATGCCGGGCGCTGTTGCCACCAACAACAACGTGACGACGGCGGGCGATGGCTGGATGCAGCGTGAGGGCTACACCACCATCTGGTTCGGCTGGCAAGCGGACGTGCTGCCTGGTGATGGGCGGATGCTGTTTCATGTGCCGGTGGCGCATAAGCCGGGTGGCGGCACTCTCACGGGCGTGATGCGCAGTGAGTTGGTGACGCAGAAGCCGGTCAACACGCTCAATCTGGCGAGTGGCTGGTTCACCGGGATGACCCATGCGAGCTATCCTGCGGAGAACACAGACAATACGGTGAAGCTGGAAGGCGGGTTTCTGCCGACGCTGACGATGCAGATGCGCGCGGGTGGGCCGGGTGAGGTGATCCCGAACAGTCAGTGGCATTTCGGTGGCTGTGATACTCCGAACAACACGCAAATTTGCCTGCCCGCTGGGTTTCAGCCGGGGCGGCTGTATCAACTGGTTTATCGTGCCCGCGATCCGCTGGTGATGGGCCTGGGCTTTGCGGTGGCGCGCGATATCGGTGCGTTCCTGCAGCATGCCGACAAGGACAGTGCGGGGCACGCCAATCCGGTGGTGCATGGGGCTGCGGTGAAGTCCATCGTGATGGGCACATCGCAGAGCGGGCGGTTCATCCGCAGCATGATCGCGCTGGGGTTCAACCGCGGCGAGGACGGCAAGCGGGTGTACGACGGGGCCATGCCGCATATTGGTGGCGGGCTGATGCCGCTGAATTTGCGTTTCGCACCGGCCGGGCGTGCCTGGGGCCAGCAGGTAGATCATGATTTCCCGGCCTATGATTTCCCGTTCACTTATGCGCGGGAGAGCGATCCGCTGACCGGGCGGACACAGGGGCTGCTGGACCGGTGTGAGGCGACCAAGACCTGCCCACGCATCTTCCATGCGGCGACGGCGCTGGAGATTTGGGAGGGGCGGCAGTCGCTGGGGTTGACCGATCCGCTGGGCCTGCGTGATGCGGTGGAGCCGGCGAATGTTCGCACCTTTATCATGGCGAGCACGCAGCATGGCCCGGCCGCGCTGCCACTGCCGGCGGGGCCGAATTTTGGGTTCTGTCAGCAGCAATCAAACCCCAATCCGCATACCTGGACGATGCGGGCACTGCTGGCCGCTTTGACCGGGTGGGTGCGGGATGATCAGGCCCCTCCCCCATCGGAGAAGCCTCGGGTGGCCGATGGGACTTTGGTGGCACCGGACCGGGTGCGGTTTCCGGTTATTCCGGCGACGAATTATGGTGTGGAGCGGCCGGAGCCTCGGTTTACGGGCGCGGTGAGCACGCTGCATGTGCTGGATTACGGCCCCGGCTGGCGCGCAGGTGACAGTTCCGGCGTGATCACGAAGGAACCGCCGGTGCCGGGGGCTGCAAGCTATGGCGTGCTGGTGCCGCAAGTGGATGCGGACGGGATCGACGTGGCCGGCGTGCGCGATGTGTATCTCGGGGCCCCAATTGGCACCTATACCAGCTGGAACGCGTTCCGGCCTGAGCTGTTCGATGGCGGGTTTTGTAACTTCCAGGGCAGCTTCATTCCGTTCGCTGCAACCCGCGCCGACCGCGAGGCGGCACATGATCCGCGGCCGTCCTTGGAAGAGCGGTATCCGACGAAGGACGCATATGTGGCGGCGGTTCGCAAGGCTGCAGACGCGCTGCAGGCGAAGCGGATGCTGCTTCCGGCTGATGCGGAGCGTCTGGTTGCGGAAGCGCAATCAAAGGGCGTTCGGTCTGGACCTTAAATTAACTTAGTATCAATAATTTACAAATAATGACGTCGTATAACGTTTTATTAAAATAAATATTTTGTCTGCCACAAGAAAATCGCGTGATGAAATGCTTCATCACGCGATTTTCATTTTTAGAAACATTTGCTGCCCCATAAACCCCTGGCACGCAATCAGGGGAAATCGCCGTGACCGACACCAGCAACAATTTGCTTGCAGCAACGATCCCAACCCAGACAACATTCTTCGGAGCATCGATCCCGAGCAGCTTCAGCAACGTGGTTGCCCCGAACGGCACGACGATCGATCTCGCCCATGTTTGGAAGGCCGGGGCGGATGGGTTGTTTCATCCCTACGATACCACCACCGGCCAGCTAACCGATCTGGCCACTGAATGGATGAACTCGCTGAAGGCGGCGCTGGCTGGCGGCCCCATGACGTCACTGCAGCACAGTGAAGCGAATGCAGAGGTGCTGTTTCAGAACACCACGCTGCACACGCTTTCTGCCGCCACGCAGACCCGCGACATGGAGGACATGCAGCGCGAGTTTGATGCGATTGCAGCGGCGCAAAAGGTCTATCAGACTCAGGTGCCTGGATATGACCCGGGCAAGCCGTTCGATCAGGCGAGCTATCTGGGCGTGGAAACGGCCTTGCAGGACAACGCGCAGCTGCTGGAGTTGGCGATCCAGGGGCATGGCCTGAACTCCCCCTCGGCCGCGCGCTATGACGGCTACACCAACGACTTTCAGAACAATGTTGACACCAAAACGGTGTTCATCGGCGGTGGACTCGACAACAATCAGAACGCGCTGACCAACCTCGCTGATGACAGCATTCTGACTCACATCACCTTCCCAACCGTGGCGCAGAACGGACATCTGGAGCAGCTGAACCAGAACGGCAATCCGGAAGATCAACTGAAAGCGGACGTGCTGGCGGCGGACGACGCGATGTATGACCGGCTTTATACCAGCGCTGATTTCAGCCAGAACACATCGGCTGTGAATGACAAATACGTCTCGCCGGATGCGAAGATGTATGCAGCCGACATTAAGACGGCTGGTGCTGGCCAGATTGTCACGTTCTTTGGCGATGTGATCTCAAGCACGCTTTCCTCGGTAGCCGTGCCAGGGACTGCGACGGTACAGTTGGACCATAATTGGGTGGCAAACAGCCAGGGCCTGTTCGAGGCGGTGGACAGCAAGGGCCAGACCATCAACCTCGCTGCCGAGTGGCAGGCCGATTACGCCACGATGCTGGCCGGTAACGGTGCGTCGCTGACCGCCGAGCAGCGGATGGAGGGCAATGCCGAGGCGGTGTTTGAGAACACCGGCCTGTCAAAGCTCAGCGCGGCCCAGCAGAACATCGACCGGCTGGACGCACAACGCGAGTTCGACGCGATTGGCGCTGCGATGAAGATCAATGCCGAGACGCTGGGGATTTCAGCGTCGGCACAGTTCACACAATCAAGCTATCTGGCGCTGGAGCGCACGCTGCAGGCCAACGCCTCGTTGAAGGAACTGGCGATTCAGGGCCATGGGCTGAACAACCCTTCGAGCAGCCGCTATGCCGGCTACACCAACGACTTCCAGAACAACGTCGACAACACCACGCTTTACGTGGGCGGCGGGCCGGATGACGGGCAGAAGGCGATTGCTGATTTCTTCGATGACGTGGCGCTGACGCACGTGCCGTTCCCGACCGTGGCGCAGAACGGCCATCTGGAGCAGCTCAACCAGAACGGCAATTCAGAACAGCGGATCGGCACGGCCGTTGCCGGGCTGAATGAGAGTGCGTTCCAGCTGACGCTGCACAGCACGGATTTCTACAATTCGAAGCCGGTGACGGTGGCCGGGTTTGAAACCACCCTGACTGGCGATCAAATTGCCAACGAGTTCCGCACCGTGACCACCGGCATCGACCCGTCGGCCACGCAGGCGGCTGCGGTGACGGCGAGCCTGCCGCACACCTGGCTGGCCGGGACAGACGGGCTGTTTCACATTGTGGACAGCTCGATCGTCAACGCCACCGGCAACGAATACAATGATTTGATGGCGGAGTGGCAGGCTTCCTTCGACATTGTGGCCGCCGGTGGTGGCAACGTTTTCCAGCACAGCGAGGCCAATGCGCTGGTGCTGTTCCAGAACACCGCTTTGCACACGCTGTCTGCGACGGTGCAGCTGCGCGATATGGAGGACATGCAGCGCGAGTTCGACGCCATCTCGGCCGCTCAGAATATCTATGCAGAAATCACGCCGGGCTATGATCCTTCCAAACCGTTCGACCAGATCAGCTATCTCGGTGTGGGCCAGGTGTTGCAGGACAACGCCCAGCTGGAGGAACTGGCCATTCAGGGCCACGGGCTGAACAGCCCCTCGAACCCGCGCTATAACGGCTATACCAACGACTTCCAGAACAACGTGGACAAGACCACGCTGTTCATCGGCGGCGGGCTTGATAACAACCAGAACGCGCTGCGGAACTTGGCCGACGACAGCATCATCACGCATTTGCCGTTCCCGGTGGTGCCGCAGAACGGGCATCTGGAGCAGCTGAACCAGAACGGCAATCCGGAGGACCGGCTGGAGACGGACGTGTTGGCGGCGAATGACTCGATGTATGACCGGCTCTACACCAAGGCCGATTTCAGCCAGACCACATCAACGGCGAACAACAAATATGTCTCGCCGGACGATGCGGCCTACGACAAGGTTGAGCACGCGGCTCCGCCCGCCGGGGATATCAAGACGTTCTACGGCTATAACGTGACGAACAACTTCTCCACCATCACGCTGGCCGATGGCTTCGGGATTGATAGCCCGCATCATTGGGTGGCCGATGCCACCGGGCTGTTTCATGCGTATGACCTGACCAGCAATGGCTCGCTGGGATCGCCTGCCAATCTGAAAGCGGAATGGCAGGGCTATATGAAGATCATGCAGGCAGGTGGCGCCAGTACGCTGACGTTCGAGCAGCGGCAGGAGGGCAATGCCGAGATCATCTTCGAGAACACCGGCTTGTCCAAGCTCTCGGCCGATGTGCAGGCACGCGACCGCGAGGACGCTCAGCGTGAGTTCGATGCGATCAATATGGCGGCTCAGATCAACCAGCACGTGCTGGGGATTTCGATGAATGCGGCTTTCACCACCAAGTCGTATCTGGCACTGGAACGGACGCTGCAGGGCAATCCGTTGCTGGAGGAGTTGGCGTTGCAGGGGCATGGGCTCAACCATCCGTCCAGCCCGCGCTATAACGGCTACACCAATGACTTCCAGAACAATGTGGACACCAAGACGGTGTATGTCGGCGGTGGGTTCGACACTGGCGAGAACGCGGTGGCGGCGTTGTTCGATGACGCCATTATGACGCACATCCCGTTCCCGACGGTGGCGCAGAATGGGCATTTGGAGCAGCTGAACCAGAACGGTGCGGCAGAAGATCGTCTGCCGCAGGCGGTGGCTGGGGTGGATGATCTGGCGTTTTACCGGGTGCTGAAGGCGTCTGACTTCAGGGTGCGCGCGTAGTCATCTCCCAACCACCACCAGCAACACGCCGATGACGACCAGCACGAGGCCTGCGACATCAGCACGTCGCAGTGTCTCGTGCAGGTAGAAGCGGCTGAAGCTAAGGGTGAACACCATCTCGATCTGCCCCAGGGCGCGCACGAGGGCGACTGGGGCGGAGGCGAAACCGTAGAACCAGCAGGCTGAGCCGCAGGCGGACAGGATGCCGACCCAGGATGAGGTGCGCCATGTGGTGAATGCGAGGCGGAATTGGATTGGCTCTCGCAGATAGAGCCATGTGCCTTGCATGATCGTTTGCAGGGCGTTGGTGAGAACCAGGGCGAGGAGCGAGGCCAGCACAACGTCACCGCCAATGCGATGCGTGGCGATGCGGATGGCGAGGCCCGTGGTGGTGAAGCAGAACCCCGCCCCTAGACCACACAAGGCCGCTGGTTGGATGGTGGCGCGCAGCAAGTCCCATCCTGCCAGACCCCGGCCGGCGAGGGAGAGGACGAGCACCCCGATCACGCCGACGAGAATGCCGATCCAGGCGAGGCCGTGGAGTGCTTCTCCCAGCAAGATCCAGCCGATGATGGCTCCTTGGACAGACTCGGTTTTGGAATAGGCGGTGCCGACGGCGAAGTTGCGGTAGCCGAAGGCGCGGATAAGCAGCGTGGTGCCGACGATTTGCAGCAATCCGCCGAGTGCGCAGAGGACGATGAACCCAACGTCCGGCGTGGGGATCGGCGATGATATGAGGCCGGCGGCCACGAACAGGAACACGATGCCGAGCGGGAGGGCATAAACGTAGCGCACGAAGCCTGTGGCATTCACGCTCAGCGTGCCGCGCAGGCGCTGCTGCAAGGCGGTGCGCCATGATTGGACGAGGGCTGCGATGACGGTGACGGGAATCCAGGGCTCGATCATGCCGGTCACGCTAATGGTGTGTTGTCATTGGTCAATGCGCGCCAAGATGGAAGCTTTGGCCGGATCAGCGCATTATGGGCGGGCATGATGATGCAGGAGATGATTTTATGAACCGCGCAGCCCTTCTTGCCCTTGCCCTCGCAGCCCCTGTTCCCGCCGTTGCCGAGACGTTGCTGCATCTGTCCGAGCAGGCGCAGGTGATGGTGAGCCCTGACGAGTTAGCCGCCACTTTGCGCATCAGCTCGGACGGGCCGGATGCGGCGGGCGTTCAGGGGCATGTGAACACGGCCATGGCGGACGCGCTTGCAAAGGCGAAGGCGACGGTAGGCGTGGTGGTGACGACCGGATTTTATCAGGTCTACAACACTCAGGCCCCGCAGAAAACGGCGATTTGGCACGGCGAGCAGATGATCAATCTGCACAGCAATGATGGCACGACGCTGCTCAAGCTGATTGGCACGTTGCAGGGCGACGGTGCGGCGGTGAACCAGCTGGGCTGGCGGGTTTCGGCGGACACAGCACGCCATGCCCGCGATGAGGCAAGCAAGCTCGCACTCGGCCAGTTGCGGCACCGGGCGGAGGAAGCGGCGGGAATTCTGGGCCTGAAATTCGGCAGCTTCAAGGATGTCACGCTGGGTGGCCAGCCACCGTTCCAGCCGGTGATGCCGCGGGCGATGATGATGAGCAGTGCGATGGCAGCACCAGCCCCTGCCCCGCCACAGGCTGCCAGCGAGCCGGTGTCGATTGAGGCGAGTGTTTCGGCGGATGTGGTGCTGGTGGGCGGGTAGCTTTTGCGCGGATCCAGAACAAAGGACCACATTGGCCCGGTGATTGCATTGCGATGGCGGCTGCCGCGTCGGCAGAAGCAATGGAGATGGTGCCTACATGAACGATGAGAAAACCGCGCTCGGCAAAAAGCTGCTCAAGATCAAGAAGCAGAATGGCTGGACCTGGGCTGAGATCGCGGCAAAACTCGGCCACGCGCCGGTTTGGACGACCGCAGCCTGCCTGGGCCAGATGTCGATGACGCCGGAGACGGCGGCCAAAGCGGCGGCGCTGTTCGGTTTGTCAGTTGAGGAAGCGGAGGTGCTGGCAGAGGCCCCTTATCGTGGCTCGCTGCCGACTGCGGTTCCAACTGACCCGCTGATCTATCGCTTTTACGAATTGATCCAGGTGTATGGCACGACGTGGAAGGAGATGATCCACGAGGAATTCGGCGACGGGATTATGAGTGCCATCGACTTCGACATGACGTTGGAGCGCCAGCCGGACCAGAAGGGCGACCGGGTGAAGATGACGATGTCAGGGAAGTTCCTGCCGTATAAGCGGTATTGAGGGCGGGGATCAGGTCGCGCGTGACTGCGTGTGCGCTGGTGACAGGCAGTTCTATGCAGCCAGACTGCAATAGTCCATTCGCCAGCACCCGAGGGTCGAACAGCAAATCTTTGCGCCACAGATTTCGTTTGATGGCGCTTTCCCAGATCGAGACGGCAGAGAACATCAGGTCGTTTGCCGGGTTCTCAATCAGCGCCCGAGCGGCCGGGGATCCCGCTCAGGGTGGAACGCCGACCAGATCAGCAGATGTGTATCAAGCAGCAGCCTCATGTCGGCGAGTGATCACCGTAAAACATCTCCTCGATTTCCACCTGGCACATCGTGTCAAAATCACCAGGTGCCGAACCTTGCCCGACCAAAAACCCAATGCGCGGGCTTGTCGCAGGCGGCGCGATGGCGGTCACCACAACCAAAGGGGTGCCAGCCTTGGCGATAATGAACGGCTCACCGCGCACGCCTGCCTCGATCAGGCGCGAGAGATGGGTTTTGGCTTCGTGGATGTTGACGGTTTGCATGGGGTGCGCCCTTGGGGCTTGGTTCATGGAACTTAGTTTAAATTTCCCCCCGAAGTAAGCTTCCAGCGCGCCCTGCGAACGTGTCCTTACGGGTGATGGTGGGCTGAAGCCCACCCTACGTTCGGGTCAATGCTCCTGCGCCTCATCCTCATTGGTGCGAAACTCCCCGGCCCGCACGCTCTCGATGGCGTTTTCGAGGACGCGGACGATGGAGGCGTCGTCTAGCGAGCGGGTGAGCATTCCGAGTGCGCCGCCGAGGAGGGCGGAGGCGACGGCGATGGAGCTGATGTTTTGGCTCGTCATGAACTCGATGGCTTTGTCCACCACCGCGCCGGCGTGGCTGAGATCGGCGGGGGCGGCGTCCATGCCGTCATGGGTGTGGTCAGACATCTTCACAATTCCTTGGTTATTCGGCGGCTTCCGGGAGCGCCTGTTGTTCGGCTTGCAGCGCCCACATGCGGGCGTAGACGCCATCTTGTGCGAGCAAAGCCTGGTGCGTGCCGCGTTCGACGACCACACCTTGGTCGAGGACGATGATCTGGTCGGCGTCCACCACCGTGGAGAGGCGGTGGGCGATGGTCAGCGTGGTGCGGTCACGCGAGAGGCTGCGCAGGGCAGTTTGGATATCCTGCTCGGTTTGCGTGTCAAGCGCGCTGGTGGCTTCGTCGAGGATGAGGATGCGCGGGTTTTTGAGGATGGTACGGGCGATGGCGACACGCTGCTTTTCGCCGCCGGAGAGTTTGAGGCCGCGCTCGCCGACCTTCGTGTCATAGCCGTCGGGCAGGCGGAGCACGAAATCATGCACCTGGGCGAGTTTGGCGGCTTCGATGATCTCGTCTTCTGAGGCGCCCGGGCGGCCATAGGCGATGTTGTAACGTATGGTGTCGTTGAACAGCACGGTGTCTTGCGGCACCACGCCGATGGCGGCCCGCAGGCTGTCTTGGGTGAAGTCGCGGATGTCAGTGCCGTCGATGCGGATGTCACCGGAGTTCACATCGTAGAAGCGGAACAGCAGGCGGCTGATGGTGGATTTGCCGGCACCGGTGGGGCCGACGACGGCGAGGGAGCGGCCGGGCGGGACCACGAAACTGATGCCGTGCAGGATGGTTCGATCTGGGCGGTAGCCGAACACGACATCATCAAACCGCAGCTCGGATGCCTGACGCGCTGCGGGCAGCGGCTTGGCGTTTGTGCGGTCTTTGATTTCGGCGTCGGTGCCGAGGAGGCGGAACATCTGCTCCATATCCACGAGGCCCTGTTTGATCTGGATATAGACGAAGCCCATGAAGTTCAGCGGCTGGTAGAGCTGCATGAGATAGGTGTTGACCAGCACGAACTTGCCGACAGACATGGTGCCGTCTTTCACGCCCTGCGCTGCCATCAGCATGACGAGGGCGAGGCCGACGGCGATGATGGTGGCCTGGCCGATGTTGAGCACGTTGAGCGTGACCTGGCTTTTCACCGCGGCCTTCTCATAGCGTTTGAGCGCCCGGTCGTAGCGGTCGGCCTCATGGCGTTCATTGCCGAAATATTTGACGGTTTCGTAGTTCAGCAGGCTGTCGACGGCCTTGGTGCGGGCGTCGCTGTCGGTCTCGTTCATGGTGCGGCGGAATTTGACGCGCCAGTTGGCGAACAGCGTGGTGAAGGCGAGATAGGCGAACACGGCGGAGAAGGTGACGGCGGCGAAACGCCAGTCGAACATCTCCCACAAAATGGCGGTGACGAGCAGCACCTCGAACAAGGTGGGCACGATGTTGAACACGGCGAGGCGGAGCACGGTTTCGATGCCGGTGGTGCCACGCTCGATGCTGCGCGAGAGGCCGCCGGTTTGACGGTCGAGATGGAAGCGGAGCGAGAGGCGGTGCATATGCTCGAAGCTCTGCATGCCCGCTTTGCGCATCACGCTCTGTTGGACGGCGGCGAAAATGGCGTCGCGTAGCTCGGCAAAACCAGAGCTGGCGATGCGCAGGAGGCCGTAGGCACCGATTAGCCCCATGGGGATGACAAGCATCGCCTGGCCGGGGGCGAGGGCATCGACGGCGCGGCTGTAGACCTGTGGGACGATGACGGTGGCGATTTTTGCGGCCACGAGGCAGGCGGTGGCCAGCACCACTCGGATGCGCGCGGAGGTTTCACCTTTCGGCCACAGATAAGGCAGCAGGGAGATGATTGTGCGCCAGGCCGGACGGTCGAGCGGGTGTGGTTCGGTGGAGGCGGCTGGTTTCATTCCTCGCATGTGGCACTCCAAGGCGGGTTTGCAAAGCGATGAGGCCGCGACCCGGCTATTCATTCGGGCTGGGGTGGGCTAACGCGGGAGGATGACCCCGGAATTTCAGCGCCATTTCGACGCCTGCCACACTTTCGTGCCGCCATCGGGCCGGTTGGCATTGCATATCTCGGGCCAGCTTGCCGGGTGGCTGACAGCCGGGATTGTGGACGATCTGCGCGGGTTTTCATCGGTTTCAGTGCTGGATGAGACTGTGAATTTGCTGGACCCGCAGGCGCTGCCTGGGATTGCGTTTGCGCTTTCGTCACGCGGCCGGTTTCGCCATCGGGGTGAGTTGTTTGATGTGCGGGCGGTGCCGGATGGGCCGGTGCTATCGACGATTGACCGGGGCGCGCTGCCGGCGTTCGGCATTCAGGCGGTGGGGATGCATTTGAACGGGTTGGTGCGGCGGGCGGATGGGCTGCACCTTTGGGTGGCGCGGCGGGCAGCGAACAAGGCGCTGGACCCTGGCAAGCTTGATCATCTCGCCGCCGGCGGGGTTTCGGCGGGGATGGATGCCTGGGAGACGCTGATCAAGGAGAGTGCTGAGGAGGCGTCTATTCCAGAGGCACTGGCGTCGCGGGCGGTGAAGCGGGCAGAGGTGTCCTACGCCATGATGCGGCCAGAGGGGCTACGGCGGGACATTTTGCATTGCTATG
Source organism: uncultured Rhodospirillales bacterium (assembly GCA_903823665.1). Taxonomy (GTDB): domain Bacteria; phylum Pseudomonadota; class Alphaproteobacteria; order Acetobacterales; family Acetobacteraceae; genus CAIQQQ01. The sequence continues at coordinate 11,739 of CAIJTR010000044.1, read as the reverse complement.
ATCTCGACCTGCCGGAGGATTTTACGCCGGTGGCGGCGGATGGCGAGGTGGAGAGCTTCGAACTTTGGCCGGTTGAGCGCGCGTACGAGGCGGTGCGCGACAGCGATGCGTTCAAATTCAACGTGAATTTGGTGCTGATCGATTTGTTTCAGCGGCTGGGGATGGCGGTTTAGGCCGCCATCCCGTCGCGCAAACGGGTTATTCCTCGGGCGGAGCGGCTGCGATTGGGATTTCGCGGGCTTCGCCGTTGGGCTGATCGCCAAGGCCAGGAGCGTGAATGATCTGAGCGGCACTCGCTTCGGCCTGCTCGGGATCGTTGCTCTCGCCTTCATGGCTGCCCATGATTTCTGGGCCGTTGTTTTCCTGCCGGGGCGGACGCTGCTGGTGCTGCTGGCCGTTTGGCTGGCCTTGCTGAGCGGCCTGCGTCATGGCGTTCAGAATGCGGAAATAGTGTTCGGCGTATTGGAAATAGCTCTCGGCCATTACCCGGTCACCACTGCTGCTGGCATCGCGGCCGAGCTGCAGATATTTCTCGAACAATTGCTGGGCGGTGCCGCGAATGCGCAGATCTGGCCCGGAGCTGTCAAAGACATGGTTGCGATTGAGCGGCGTTTGGCCGCCTTGCGGGCGAATTTGCGGACCACCGCCACCGCCGCCACCACCACCGCCACCACTGCCATTGCCGCCGCGGTGATTGCGTCCGCGCATACGTTTCATATTCATGCGAGTGCCATAGCGCTTTCCTGTGTCTCTGGATGCGACGGGATCGGTTGGTCCGGTTCGCTTGACGAACCAACCACGGAACTTGGCCGTGTGGTCCGTTGCCCCTGCCAGCTTCAGGGACAAGTTGGTTCAACAATCAGTCTTTGGGCCGCTGCCCTCTCTGTCCGCGCTTTCATTGGTCATGAATATGTCGAGACGATTACCATGAGAGCGGGAACACCGATCGATGCGCAATGTTGCATCGTCGTCGGGCGATGTGAACCTAGCGAGAACCGGCTGTCCTGCCAAATGTTTTTTCGAGCACCAGCACCATCGCGCGCGGAATGCCGCCAAGATCGGGTTTGATGGTGACGGTGCGCAGCCCGTGTGCGGCCATGATGGCGGTGATGTCTGGCCCCTGGTGCTGGCCGATTTCGAGAATGGCGTGGCTGGTTTCGGTCAGCAGATGCGGGAGGATGTTGGCCAGTGCGCGATAGGCGGTGAGGCCGTCTTCGCCACCATCGAGTGCTCGGGCGGGCTCGAATCGCGCCACTTCGGGCATGAGGGCGGGGATGTCAGCGGCTGGGATATAGGGCGGGTTGGAGAGGATGAGGTCGAATCGGGCGTTGATGGCGTGGCTCCAATTGCCGGCCAGGAAGGCTGAGCGGGTGGCGAGGTTGCAGGTTTGTGCGTTGCGGGCGGCGAGCGCTGCGGCGGCTGGGGATAGGTCGATGCCGATGCCGGAGGCTGCGGGGAATTCGCACAGGGCTGCGAGCAGGAGGCAGCCAGTGCCGGTGCCGAGGTCGAGAATCGAGGCTGGATTCGCGTGTTCGAGGGCGGCTTGAATCAATGTCTCCGAGTCGGCGCGGGGAATCAGGGTGGCTGGGGAGACGGCGAGGTCGAGCGTCCAGAAGCCTTGCGTGCCGATGATGAAGGCGAGGGGTTCGTGAGTGAGGCGGCGGGCCAGGAGGGTGTTGAAGGCGGTGGGGTCGATTTCGCGTGCTCGGTCGATGGGGGTGTTGCGGTCGGTACCGAGGGCGTGGGCGAGGAGGAGGCGGGCTTCGAGTTGGGGGGAGTCGATGCCGGCTTTGGTGAGTTGGGCGGTGGCGGCGCGCAGGAGTTCGCCGGTGGTCACTCCTCGGCGGCCAACCTTGCGGCCTGGTCTTCGGCGGTGAGGGTGTCGATGAACTCGTCGATGTCGCCGCCCATCACCTTGTCGATCTTATACAGCGTGAGGTTGATGCGGTGGTCGCTCACGCGGCCTTGCGGGAAGTTGTAAGTGCGGATGCGTTCGGAGCGGTCACCGGTGCCGACCTGGGATTTGCGGTCAGCCGAGCGGGTGGCGTGCAGGGCGGCGCGTTGGAGTTCATACAGGCGGGCGCGGAGCAGCTTCATCGCCTTGGCCTTGTTCTTGTGCTGGCTCTTTTCCTCCTGCATCGCCACCGCGAGGCCGGTGGGGAGATGGGTGACGCGCACGGCTGATTCGGTTTTGTTCACGTGCTGGCCGCCCGCACCCTGGGCGCGATAGACGTCGATTCGCAGGTCACGCGATTCGTCAATTTGCACGTCCGCCTCCTCCGCCTCGGGCAGGACGGCGACGGTGACGGTGGAGGTGTGGATGCGCCCCTGGCTTTCGGTGGCAGGAACGCGCTGGACGCGGTGGACGCCTGATTCGTATTTGAGGCGGGCGAAGACGGATTTGCCGGTGATTTCGGCGCTGGCGTTGCGGATGCCGCCGAGTTCGCTTTCGTCGAAATCCATCACCTCAAAGCGCCAGCCCTGGGTTGCCGCGTATTTCTGGTACATCTGGAACAGCTCGGCGGCGAACAGGCCGGCTTCGTCACCCCCGGCGGCGGGGCGAATTTCGAGGATGCCGGAGCGGTCGTCGGCTTCGTCCTTCGGCAGCAGCGCGATGCGGATGGCGCGTTCGAGGGCTGGGATTTTGTCTTTCAGTTCGCGTAGTTCTTCTTCCGCCATGTCGCGCATGTCAGGGTCGTCGAACATCGCTTCGGCCTCGGCGGCCTGCTTTTCGGCGGCGCGCAATTCGGCGACGCGAGCTACGATGGGCTCAAGCTCGTTCAGTTCGCGGGAGGCTTTGACATAGGCATCGCCGGTGATTTGGCCTTCGCCGAGGAGTGCGTTGAGTTCGGCGGCGCGGTCGGTCAGGCGGTCGAGTTTGAGGGCAAGCCCCTTACCGGAGCCGCTCATGCCAGATGCGTGGCGAGGTCCGAGAGTGCCACCTCATGCTGCTCGCCGGTGGCGAGGTTCTTGACTTGTGCGACGCCACGGGCGGCTTCGTCACTGCCGATGATGATGGCGGCGCGGGCATTCTGCTTGTTGGCGCGTTCCATGCGGCGCTTGAGGTTGCCGCGATAGCCGATCTCGGCACGGATGCCAGCGCGGCGGAGGAGTTGCACGGCGTCGATGGCCACGGGCTCAGCATCGGCTCCGGTTGGGATGACGGTGACGGGTGATTCCGTCTCGGGGAAGATGGCGAGCAGCATCGACAGCCGCTCGATACCTGCGGCCCAGCCGACGGCGGGGGTGGGCGGGCCGCCCATTTCTTCGACGAGGCCGTCATAGCGGCCACCACCCATGACGGTGCCTTGGGCTCCAAGGGCGTCCGTCACGAATTCGAAGGCGGTGTGGCTGTAATAGTCGAGACCGCGGACGATGCGGGGGTTTTCGCGGTAGGGCACGCCCATGCGCGCGAGATGCTCCTGCAGCTTGGCGTAGAAGCTGGCGGCGTGCTCGGTGAGGAAGGGCTTGATGACGGGGGCGTGGGCGACGATGGCTTTGTCACCGGCGTCTTTGCTGTCGAGGATGCGCATGGGGTTGCGCTCCAGCCGGGAGAGGCTTTCCTCGGAAAGCTGGGCCTTGTGCTCGGTGAAGTAGGCGATGAGGCCCGCGCGGTAGGCGAGTTTGCTTTCGGCGTCACCCAGCGTGTTGAGTTCGAGGACGGTGTCGCCGGAGATGCCGAGGGCGACGAGAATGTCCCAGCCGCAGGCGATGACTTCGGCGTCGGCGAGCGGCTCAGACGGGCCAATGAGTTCGCAGCCGATCTGGTGAAACTGGCGGTAGCGGCCTTTTTGTGGGCGCTCGTAGCGGAACATGGGGCCGGCGTAGAAGACTTTCTGCGGCAGGGATTGCGTGAGGCCGCCGGTGACGAGGGCGCGGCAGACGCCTGCGGTGCCTTCTGGGCGGAGGGTGATTGAGTCGCCGCCTCGGTCTTCGAAGCTGTACATTTCCTTGGTGACGACGTCCGACGTGTCGCCCAGCGTGCGGGAGAAGACGCGGGTGTCTTCGAATATGGGGGTGGCCCATTCGTCGAAGCCGTAGGTGGCGGCGACCCGGCGGGCGGTGTCGATGACGTGGGCGTGCCTGCGGAAATCATCACCGATGAGATCGCGCGTGCCGCGGACGGGTTGCAGGTCGTTCAATGAGGCGTCCTTGTTCACACCGTCATTGCGAGGGGCCACTTGGCCCCGCGGCAATCCAGGGGTCACGCCGTGATGCTCTGGATTGCCACGGCCCCAAGCGGGGCCTCGCAATGACGAAATTTGGGCGGCGTTACTCGGCGGCGAGTTTGGCTGCGGCTTTTTCGGCTTCGATCTGGGCGACCTTGGTTTCGACGAGGCCGACGATGTGTTCGATCATGCCTTCGCCATCGACGGTATGATCGGTCTTGCCGGCCGCATAGACCATGTGCTTGCCGTTGCCGCCGCCGGTGACGCCGAGATCGGTCATCAGCGCCTCACCGGGGCCGTTCACCACGCAGCCAATGATGGACAGGGTGAGCGGGGTTTCGATGTGGGCGAGGCGGTCTTCCAGCGTCTGCACCGTCTCGATGACGTTGTAGCCCTGCCGCGCGCAGGATGGGCAGGAGATGATTTTGATGCCGCGATGGCGGATGCCCAGCGACTTCAGAATGTCCCAGCCGACCAGCACTTCCTCTTCCGGCTCGGCGGAGAGCGAGACGCGCATGGTGTCACCGATGCCGGCCCAGAGCAGGTTGCCGAGGCCGATGGAGGATTTCACCGTGCCGGCGCGCTTCGATCCGGCCTCGGTGATGCCGATGTGCAGCGGGTGGTCGCACACTTCGGCGAGCTGGGTGTAGGCGGCGACGGCCATGAACACGTCGGACGCCTTCACCGAGATTTTGAACTCGTGGAAGTCGTTGTCCTGCAGGATGGCGGCGTGTTCGAGGGCGCTCTCGACCAGGGCTTCCGGGTTCGGCTCGCCGTATTTTTCGAGGAGGTGGCGTTCGAGGGAGCCTGCGTTGACGCCGATGCGCATGGAGCAGTTATGGTCGCGGGCGGCCTTGATGACTTCGCGCACACGTTCAGCACTGCCGATGTTGCCGGGGTTGATGCGCAGGCAGGCGGCACCGGCCTCGGCGGCTTCGATGGCGCGTTTGTAGTGGAAATGGATGTCGGCCACGATCGGCACGTTCACACCGGCGATGATGTGCTTCAGCGCGGCCGTGCTTTCCTCATCCGGGCAGGACACGCGGACGATGTCCACACCGGCTTTCTCCGCGCGCTTGATCTGCGCAATGGTGCCTTCGATGTCGGTGGTCAGCGTGTTGGTCATGGTCTGCACGGTGATAGGCGCGTCTCCGCCGACGGGCACAGGGCCTACGTGGATCTGACGGGATTTGCGGCGTTCGATGTGCTGATACGGACGATAGCTGCTCATGGCAGTCGGCTCCTCGGAAGGGGACCAGATGATAACAAAATTGGAGCCGCGTCGCTAAGGCTGCTTGGGCGGGGCTGGCTTGCTGATGTTTGACGCGCCGGCGGGTGACGGAGGCATCGGGACGGCGGACGTGGTACCGGAGGCGGCGCTGGCGACGATGATCTTGCCGGACTGCACCTGCTCGAGATCCAGCGGCAGGTCACGCCGGACGGCACCCTCGTTGCCGAATGAGCCCGCGGCCACGCCATCGACCAGAACCTCTGTGCCGCCGGCGTTGCCGACTGTAAGGAGGAGGTTGGGTTTGTTCGGCACGGCCCAGGTTTCGTTCGCGCGCATGGTGCGGTTGAAGATGACGGGGCCAGATTTCTCACGCACCTGCACCCAGGCCTCAGCTTTGGCGCGCAGCACCATGCGCCCTCCGTCGGGTGCCGGAGGCACAAGAGGGACAGGCGGCGGATTGGGAGCTGTTGCAACCGTTGCCGCCTGAGATCCCGTCGGAACAAGAACTGGCGTGGGCGGGGCTGGCACGATGATGGGCTTGGGCTTGCCGTCCGCCGCCATGCCATCAAGCGGAACGAGGCGTTCGGGCACAGCTTGCACCACTTCAACTGCCGGAGTGCGGTTTCCGGAGAAGCGATACCAGCCGACGTAGGCGATCACCACGATCAGCATGCCGACGAGGACGACGGCACCGGCGGGGATACCGCGCTCCGGCACTGGGGCCGGAAAGGAGAGCTTGGTCTGGCGGTTGAGATCGGCTGTTTCGGCGCGGAAACGGCGGGCGATTTCGTCGGGGTCGAGTCCCACGGCCTTGGCGTAGGCGCGCAAGAATCCGACCGCATAAGCATTGCCGGGTAACTCGTCGAGGCGCGCGGCCTCAATCGCTTCGAGATAGGGCAGCCGAATGCGCAGATGCGCGGCGACGGTCGGGAGCGTCCAGCCCAGACGTTCACGGGCCGCGCGCAGATCCGCACCAACCCCTCCGGCCCTGCTGCCACCGCCCTGATATTCAGTGGACACTGGCGTCATCATGGCCTCGCCTTCCGCCAAATTGGATTTGCGATCCTGCAGCAACCCGAACAAACCCCGTGACATCCGTGGTAAAATCGAGTGTCCGCCACATACGTCTGTGATGCACCCTTGGGCGGGTTCTAGCCCGCGCAGCCGGGCTTGCCAACCGGGACGCGACGCTGGCGGCGAGAGAGGGCGCACGACATAATCCCGCCACAGCGGGCTGTGTTGCACGGAACACAACGCCCCCCGCCATACGCCCGATGCAATCACGCTCTGTGTGACCCATATCTTTTGGTACAATGAGGGGATTCCGCCATGATCGCTGCTATGCCGTCCGCTGCCCCAGCCTTTGCCAAGCCGGGTTTCCCGTCGCGTTGCAGCGCCGGGCCGAGCATCGTCCTGCACGCCAGCGATGAGCTGCGCCGCAAGCGGCTGGAGCGCGATTTGCGCTGCTTTGCCAAGGGCGAGGCTGAATCTGAGGTGATGGTAGTGCATCTGCCGCAGGGCGAGGCGCTTCCGGCGGAGGCGAGCAATTTCGATGGTGCGATCCTCGTGCTGTCCGACGACCCCAGCGTGATGGCTGACAAGACGCTGCGTGGCGTGCTGCCTTCTGCTGCGGCCTCGCGCCAGATCAGTGCGGCCGTGCTGGCGTTGGCCGAGGGGCTGACGGTGCGGGTGCGGGGTGCGGAGGAGAGTTTCCCAGAACCAGCGCAAGGACGGGTATCGCTGACGCCGCGCGAGCTGGAGGTGCTGGGCCTTGTCGGTGAAGGCATGAGCAACAAGACCATCGCCCGCAAGCTGGGGATTTCTGCCCATACGGTGAAGTATCACCTGGAGGCGGTGTTCGCGAAGCTGGGCGCGCGCAGCCGGGCCGAGGCGGTGACGCGCGGGCTGCGGCAGGGGTTGTTTACGGTCTGACACTAGGCTTTGCCCGAAACGGCTTGCTCGCTTAGATCATGGGCATGTCCATGGTCTGGCGAGGAACGCGATGACCGCCGTGATCGTCTACCGCGACGTGTTGCTGCCGAAATCCGAAACCGAGTTTATGCGGCGGCAGTATTTGGGCTTTCAGAGCCTGAACCCGGTTTGGCTGGGGCGGCGCGTTGAGCCATCTCTCGATCAAAATGTGTTTCCGCTTGGGCAGGTGTTCACGGGGGCGGGCGGCGTTGCGTTCAAGCTCGGGGCGGTGGTGCCGCAGATGGCGGCGTTGCGCGCCCTGGGCGCTGTTTGCGTGCACGCGCAGTTTGGCCGTGGCGGGGCGCTGGCTTTGCCGATGGCTGAACGCCTCGGATTGCCGCTGGTGGTGACGCTGCATGGCGGCGATGTTTCGAAAGCCTCGCATTACCGGCGCTTCCCCGTCCCTGCCCTGCTTGGCCTGCGGATGGCGCGGCTGTGTGCGTATGCGTCGGCGTTTGTTTGCGTGTCCGAAGGGGTGCGGCAGCGGGCGATGGGGCGGGGGTTTCCTGAGAGCAAGCTGGTGCTGTTGCCGATTGGGGTGGAGATCGCGGCGCAGCCCCCTGCCCGGCATTCCGGCACCGGGCTGCTGTTCATCGGCCGGTTTGTGGAGATGAAGGGTGTGCCGGTGCTGGTTGAGGCGGTGCGGCTGTTGCGGGCGCGGGGCGTTATGGACCGCGTGACGCTGATCGGCGATGGGCCGGACCGGGCGCAGGTGGAGGCCGCGCTGGTGGGCGTTGAAGGCGTGGAGTTGCGCGGTTGGCAGACGCCCTCTCAGGTGCAAGACGCGCTGGCCGGGGCAGTCGCGCTGTGTTTGCCCAGCGTGGTGGCGCGCTCTGGCGAGACGGAGGGGCTGCCGAGTGTGGCGATGGAGGCGATGGGCGTGGGGGTTCCGGTGATCGCGTCCACCGATGCGAGTGTGGAGGGGCTGGTGGTGGACGGCGTGAACGGGATGATGTTCCCGTCTCGCGATGCTGCCGCCCTGGCCGATGCGATGGCTTCGATGCTGGCAGACCCGGCGCGGGCTGCGGCGATGGGCGAGGCGGCGCGGGCGCTGGTGGCGGCGGAGTTCAACGCGAAGGTGCAATCACGCCGGCTGGAGGCGCTGTTGCTGGAGAGTGCCCGGTCATCTGGAGTTGTTTCCGCTCCCCGTTGAATTGTGGCATAAAGATGGTCGGAACAACGGGGAGATGCGTGATGATGACGCAGATGGATCCTCTTTATTCGCTGTCGGGGTTTTTTGTCGGAATGCTGGTGGGCCAGACCGGCATGGGCGGCGGGTCCCTGATGACACCTATTCTGGTGTTGTTCTTTCATGTTCATCCGGCGACCGCCGTGGGCACCGATCTGCTGTATGCGGCCGTGACGAAAACGGCGGGCACGCTGGTGCATGGCATGAACCATACGATTGATTGGCGCATGGTGCGCAGGTTGGCTTATGGCAGCGTGCCGGCGACGTTGCTCACATTGTTGCTGATCTCGCAGGTCGATCTGACGGGGCCGATGATCAACCATGTCATCTCGCTGGTGCTGGGGCTGATGCTGCTGCTGACGGCGCTGTCCCTGGTGTTCCGGCGCTGGTTTCTCGGCCAGTTCGGCGCGGCGATGGCGCGGCTGCCGGAGCAGATGACGGTGCGGCTGACGGTGGCTGTGGGTGCGGCACTCGGCGTGCTGGTGACAATCTCATCGGTGGGCGCGGGTGCCTTGGGCGGGGCGGCGTTGCTGATGCTGTATCCGAACCTGCCGATGGCGATGATTGTCGGCACCGACATCGCCCACGCCGTGCCGCTGACGCTGATTGCCGGGGCCGGGCATTGGTGGCTGGGGTCGGTCGATTGGATGATGCTGGCCTCGCTGCTGAGCGGGTCAATCCCTGGGATTGTCATCGGCAGCTATTTCTCCGCGCGGGTGCCGGACCGGGTGCTGCGGCCGATTTTGGCGGCGACGCTGGTGCTGGTGGGCGGGCGGCTGGTGGTTTGAAACTCAGACAAATGCACCACGGTTTGAGACAGGCGTGAGGGTGGGCTTCGGCCCACCAAGAGCCGCGCCACTTGTTACGATACCGGAACAATTAGCGCGCAATTCTCCCCAGCGTCCAAACCGGGCGAAAATTTTGAAAAAACGAAACGCCCACGAACAGGCGAACAACGCTCCATGCGCGAGCCGCCACCACCGGTGCCGCCGGGCGAACATACTGCCCCGTCACCACCGGGATCATCACCGCCAGCCCAAACCGCGTCACATGACGCCACAGCACCACGCGGCCCTTCGGCGTCATGAACCCGCGATAAAGCCCATCCAGCCCGCCCCGATCATCCGTGACAAGGCTGTCGTCCTGCTCAAACTCCAGATGCGCATAACGCTCCTCGGTCAGCAGCCACGCCAGCATGGTGTGCCGCAGCATCGGACACAGCGTGCAGATCACCATCAATTGCATCAACACCGCCAACCCCTCCGCCCCACGCACAGCCCGACCCATGATGCAAAGCAGCACCAACGGATCAGGCGTTGCGGGAGAGCGAGTGGCGGTCATCGGGATGTGGTTCCTATGTCAGAGAATGAGTTATTTTATATGACACAACCATCACCAAAATGCAAGAAAAATTGACGCACCCCGTAGGATGTGAAATCCATCGATCCCTGCTGCGGCAGGATGCGTGGCCACGGCACATTTTTGTTCAAACCGCTTCGTGTCGTTGCGTCACATCGGAAGATTGATGGGTTTCACCCATCCGGCACGGGCCGGGGTGATGGTGGCTGTTAACGGGCTTCGGTCCAGCTTTCGGAGAAGGCCAGGGCGCAGGTGCTGAAGGGTCGGCCGTCGCGTTCGGTGGGCAGCGGGCGGCCCTTGGCTTGCACGCCATTGACCGTCACGCGTGCGCCGAGTGCCGGGATCAAGACGGTGCAAACACCGTATTTGCGGGCGGTGGGGCCGCCGGGTTGGGTGTGGATGAGCAGTGGCTCGCCAATGTCATACCAGGTCAACGCAACCTCCTCATCGTGGGAGACGGCGTGCTCGGTCCAGAAATCTCGGGCGTCACCGGATGTGTCGAACACGGCGTCGGTCACTGGAATTGAGGTGTCTGCCAGTTCCTCGTTGAGCATGCCCTGGACGGTTTTTTGCAGCCAGCGCGTCATGGCGATGTTGTCGGAGTAGATCTTCCAACGGTCCTGGGTGAGCTCGCTTTTGAGGTAGAGCACGTGTCCGGCCCCAAACGGCGAGATGATGATGCGCCAGAAGCTGGCATTGGTGAGGGTGGGGCCGCCCTCGGTTTCGGCGAGGCGGATGAAAGGGTTCTCGCCGGTCAGGATGAGACGGTTCGGGTCGAGGGACATTGGATTTTCCTGACAGGTGCGAGGGTGGCGGGAGGGTGCGAGAGGGCACCCCATCCTACGTGGATTTAGCGGCGGTCCCTGAAGAAATCTCGCAATAACTCGGCGCATTCAGCTTCTCGCACGCCGCCGATCACTTCGGGGCGGTGGTGGCTGCCCGGGGATTGGTAGAGCCGGGGGCCGTGTTCGATGCCGCCGCCTTTGGAATCGTACGCTCCGAAGATAACGCGGCGGATGCGGAAGGCTGCGATGGCGGCGGCGCACATGGGGCAGGGTTCGAGGGTGACCACGAGGTCGCAGTCCGGCAGGCGGGGGGAGCGGCGGAGTTTGCCGGCTTCGCGCAGGACCAGCATTTCGGCGTGGGCGCTGGCATCGTGATCGGCTTCGGTTTGGTTGCCGGCTTGGGCGAGCACGGTTCCATCGGCGGCGAGCAGCACGGCACCGACGGGCACCTCGCCCCGGTTTGCGGCGGAACGGGCCTCATTCAGCGCTATTCGCATCATGTCCATGCGCATTCCTTGCCTGAAACCGGGATGCAGGGCTAGCAAGGCACATGACCATGACATTCCCCCTCATCGGCGTCACCCTGGATGCGGAGCAGCCGGGCGGCTACTCGAAATATCCCTGGTATGCGCTGCGGCAAAACTATGCCGATGCAATCACGGCGGCCGGTGGCCTGCCGGTGGCGCTGCCGCACAATGACAGTGCGGAGGCGTATCTTGATCGTATCTCGGCGCTTGTTGTCACAGGCGGCGCGTTCGACGTGGACCCGGCGATGTATGGCGAGGGGGAGACGCACGCGACGGTCTCGCTGAAGGCGGGGCGGACGGCGGCGGAATTGGCGCTTGTGCGCGGCGCGCTTTCACGGGGCAAGCCGGTGCTGGGCATTTGCGGCGGCGAGCAGTTGCTGGCGGTGGTGCTCGGCGGGACGCTCATTCAGCACATTCCGGACAGCATCGAGAACGCATTGCAGCATGAGCAGCCGAACCCTCGGCATGAGGCGGGGCATACGGTTTCGGTGCTGCCGGGGACGTTGCT
>CAIJTR010000043.1 GCA_903823665.1 uncultured Rhodospirillales bacterium | reverse complement strand
GAGCAACTTAGCGCCGACCAGATTGCACCGGAACGGTTCAATCTGGTCGGGCATTGCTTGCCAACCGGCGCGGCACGGAGGGCGGCAACACCCCATGCTTGCGGATGCTCTCCAACGCCGAAGGCAGCGTCATATGAAAAAGCCACGGATGCCGCGTGGCCGGCTCATCCGGCGTCACCTCAACCAGTCCTCCCACCATGATTGGCAGGACAGCGCCGCCATGCACCGATCAACACTTGCACCATGTGAAACGGAAGGCTAGGAAACGCTCCTCCGCAATACGCGGCTGCTGTAGCTCAGTGGTAGAGCACTCCCTTGGTAAGGGAGAGGTCGAGAGTTCAATCCCCTCCAGCAGCACCATTTTTCCTTGGAAAATCAGGGGTTTTTACAAAGACTTCCGGGAACGCCCGGAAGTCTATTCGGCGTTTGTGCCAGAACGCGGCGAGAACGTACCAATACGATTGGCACAATCCTGACACACTGGTTCGCGATGCGTTCCCGGAGTTTCGACGGAGCCCGAAAATAAAAAGAGCGCCGGCAGGATGCTGAGGCTTTTTTTGTGGCGATCTCTGAAGCTGGATGGATCGGTTTGCCCTGACGCTTCGGCGTGCAACTCTTCCAGGCCTGCGTCATCCCTCAGCGCCCGACTTAATGGATGATCTTGCGCTATACGGCGAACCATGCAGCGCTTCGTCTGGCGGGCCTCTGCCACGGCACTCAGAAATCGTATTCCGGCGTTCGATGCTGGACCTCGAGAGGCTGCTTCTATAACCTCTAATAGCGGTGAACGCGGTCAAAAATATGCTGCGCATAACACGATTTGATTCCCAAGGAATATGGTTGACCGGCGCGCGAAGTCTTCAAATTTCCGTTTATGCGGGCAATCGTGCCGGTCTCAGACCAGCGCGTGATCGCGCAAGGCAGTGGCTAACCAGCACGTTTAAAATTTAAAGTCGCCCAGGTGAAACAACAATGAACGAATACCATTCTGATTTTCATAGGATACTGCCTTTTGATATTGAATTGGATGAACTTCCCGTCTCCAACTTGGCTGGACACCCATTTGTATTGGAAGGCTTTATTCGCCTTCTGGACACCCACCCGGTGTCCGTCAACGAGAACGCGAAAGGCTCTTTAAAGCTCGGCTGTCGCATAACGGCAGACGGCGGACAGACCTATATTTTTGAAAGCCGCGCGCAGCTTGCAAAAGAGGAGCTTCATCCTGGCGAAAAAGTCCAGTTTAGAGTTCACGTTGAGGCAATTGATCTGCCAGAATTCTGCGTTCAGGTGGATTTTTTGTATGAAGGCAAATTCTGGTTTTGCGACGCCGGGGGCAAACCACCCTGCAGTATGGATGTAAAACCCCGTTCACCAGAAGCTCAAATTAATGCAACTCTCATTGAAGACACAAACTGTCAGATGAAACAACACTCATCGCCAACAAATACCGTGCGCCCGGACGATATAAAAAAGCACCGAGGTATCGTCGAAAACGGCAATCGCTACGTATGCGATATTAGTGATCTCATTCAATTTTGGCGCAGCAACATATACCCAACAGGCATTCAGCGCGTTCAGATTGAGGTTATTCGGTCTCTTATATCAGACGCAACGATAAAAAGCTCTACCAATTGGTCGTGCGTCCTTATATACTATGATGTGAGGTCGTCAGATTGGTTCCTGCTCGACGAGCAATTATTTTTGCAACAAGTTCGCGCTGCCAATGCGTCCGACGCTGACCTTATTTCATGGAAATCGCAGCTCAGTACGTTATTTAGCACGACAACAAGTTATATTCCCACAGCAGAAGATGTTCTGATCAATCTCGGGTCTTCCTGGTGGATTCCGGATTATTTGTATAAAATCAATCTCCTGCGGCGAACGCATGGCGTGCGTTATGTGCCGTTCATCCACGATACCATCCCGCTCTCCACGCCGGAATATTGCGCGGCCGACCTCGTGGACGAGTTCCGCATGTGGTTCCGTGGAGCGGTTGAGATTGCCGACCACATCATCGTCAACTCGCAGAGCAGTGCCAATGATGTAACGGTCTGGGCCAAGCAATTGACCGGTGATTGCCCACCCGTGTCGGTGGCGCCGTTGAACGCCGCCTTCTCGCGGACAGCGAAGGCAACGCGGTCGCATATTCTGCAAAAGCACAATCTCGACATTGACCGCTATGTTCTGTGCGTCGGCACGCTGGAAATTCGCAAGAACCATCTGTTGCTGTTGAACGTCTGGAATGAATTGTCCCGCCGGTTCGACGGCGCTGATGTCCCCAAGCTGGTGCTCGTCGGCAAGAAGGGCTGGATGTTTGAGGCGGCGGAGGCGTTGCTGGCGCGCAACGCCGGGCTCGCGGCGCATGTGCTGATCCTGAGCAATCTGTCGGATCAGGAATTGGCGGAGGTTTATCAGAACTGCCAGTTCGCCGTGTATCCCAGCTTCTATGAGGGCTGGGGCTTGCCGGTGACGGAGGCAGTGTCATACGGCAAGCTCACAGTGGCGTCGAACACGTCATCGATCCCGGAGGCGGCGTCACGTGGGGATATTCTGCTGGATCCCCACGACCAGGCCGCCTGGCTCGACATGATTACGCGGCTTTTGCACGATGATGCATTCCTGGCGCAGGCCACCACGGCCAGCCGGGAGCAGGCTCAACTGCGGGATTGGGCAGCGATTGCCGGTGATATTCTGGCGGCGGCCAGCGGCGAGCGGCGGGCGCAGCTGCAGGCGTCGATGCCCCTGATGGCGGATGGTGTGATCTATGATTTCCGCATCAGCACCGCCAAACAGTATTATGAGCGCTCGGCGGGCGCCTTCCGCCATGGCCCCGGCTGGCATCATCTGGAGGCAGCGTTCACCTGGACGGCGGGGCCGGTGACCGAGCTGAAATTCTCGGTGGCAACCGCCGAGCCGCGCTATCTCTACCTCGCCGTGCTCGGCGGGCTGGAGGACACCGGTATCAGCATCTCCACCAACGGCCGCAACCGCAAAAGCTTCGCCCTGGCGCGCGACACAAACCGAGTGTTCCGCCTCAGCCTGCCCGCCACCTTGCACCACACCATCCGCCTGCTGGTCGACCAGGTGCTCGACCTCAGCGAACTCACCAAAGGGGCCGACACCCGCAAGGTGGGGGTTCGGTTTGTGAACTTGATGTGCTGTTTGGAGGGCGATATCGTGGCGCGGCTGGGGTTTAGTGAGGAGATGGGGATGAGTGTGGTTTGATGGAGTTGCCGTTCCAGCTGGGAGTTCTCAAAAGGAGTGTATTTTGGATTTTGACGTGAGCCCCCTCTTCCCTCCACTCAAAAGTAGAGCCCGCGGTTGCCGCCACGCCCATCGTGTCGGTATTTCTCTGTTCGGTCGAGCGCCGTTTCTCCGTCCCGGCCATCCTCTCCCAAGCTTTCGCGCGCAGCCTGGGTCAAGGCTGGCCGAAGGCAATCGCCGCAGGCGACGCGCAGCGGCCTTGACGCAGGCGAGCACGGCGGCACGCTGAGCCAGCCGGGTGCCCGGCCCCCCAGCGCCGAGTGTGGCCGAACGTGGTTGTAGTCCTCGCGCCAGGCCGCCAGCACCGCACGCGCTTGCCGCAGCGAGGTAAACACTGTCTCGTTCAGGCATTCGTCCCGCAGCCGGCCGTTGAAGCTTTCCACGAACGCGTTCTGCTGCGGCTTGCCCGGCGCGATGTAATGCCATCCCACGCCGCGGTCTTGCGACCATTGCAGGATCGCCGTGCTCGTCAGCTCCGTTCCGTTGTCGCTCACCACCGTCAGCGGCAGCCCGCGTATCGCCGCAATCGCGTCCAGCTCGCGCACCACCCGCAGCCCCGACAGCGACGTTTCCGCCACCAGGCCCAGGCATTCCCGTGTGCAGTCATCGACAACGCACAGCATCCGAAACCGCCGCCCGTCCGACAGGCTGTCCGACACGAAATCCAGTGACCATCGCTGGTTCGGCCCGTCCGGCACCGTGATCGGCGCCCGGCTGCCCAAGGCCCGTTTGCGCCCGCCACGACGCCGGCCTTGCAGCCGCTCCTCGGCATAAAGGCGGCGCAACTTCTTGTGGTTCATCACCAAGCCCTCCCGCGACAGCAGCAGCCCCAGACGGCGATACCCGAACCGCCGACGCTCTCCCGCCAAAGCCCACAGCCGGGCACGTGTCGCAGCATCGTCCGGTCGGATCGACCGATACCGCACCGCCGTTCGATCACCCCCCAGCACCCGGAACGCCCGACGCCCATTCACCGCGTGATGCTCACGCAGGTGCGCCGCGGCCTCTCGCCGCGCGGCGGACGTCTTGTCCAGCATCGCCTCGGCCAGCAGCTTCTTCAGCCGTGCATTCTCCGCCTCCAGCGTCCGCAGTCGACGCGCCTCGGATACCTCAAGCCCGCCGAACTTGGCCTTCCACTGGTAGAACGTCGCCGGGCTGATCCCGTGCTTGCGGCAAACATCCGCAGTTGCCGACCCGGCCTCCTGCTCCCGCAGCACGCCGATGATCTGTTCCTCCGTAAACCTCGAACGCTTCATTCGTTCGCCTCCTGCTCAGGCGGACTCTACTCATTCCTGGCGGAAGATCAGGGGTTCACGTCAATTTCCGCCAAGACTTCCTGACCGCAGTAAAAAAAATGAGAAAGCGATAACCCCCTAAGATTCCAGGGGGATTTACCAACACTCGCCCCATTCACGTTCAAATTCGCTCTCCGTGGACCTCGACCTGCGCCAAGTGCAGTATTCTATTTTCACCAGGTGCTACAACTCTCACGAACCTAGCGACTACAGGAGAACGGCATCTACAGCAAAGAGGTCCATCATCCGTACCAAACTGCTCGTCCGGATCAGTCTCATAAAGAACAGTCCACAACTCCGAATCAATCGAATATTCGACGCTTAATGGGAACGCTCTAGCCTCGATCTCTGAAGACCCATTGCGATTATAGATTACTACGGCACTAATTCGAAATTTCTCACCCAAATCGACGACCCACCACGGATTTATCTCTTTTGCGGTGTGAAATCCGTATTCTTTATCGATATGTCCATCCACCGCGCCAGATGCATCCGACGCAATAGTTTTCCCTAAGGACCACGCCGAGAGTGTACTCTGCCAAGCCTTCTTTTTTTTGGAAACCAGTGGTTGTCTTGGGGAAATCTGCCGTTTTAACCGCGGCGTTGCAGAATAACCTCTCAGTCGACCAACATCAGCGTAGTGATGCGCTGCATCCTCGTATAAGCCCAAGCTAACATCCATCGCAGCATCAAGGTAGTTGTGAAAATACCAACGCTCATTGACCCAGCACGAGGGCCGGAGCCGGGGAAGAATGGGGGAGGTAGTGCGCAGGAAACGTGCGTGCGAGGGCGAAATTTCGCGCCACATTCCCTCCATTTTATTATGAAGCAAAAGTGCTTTTTTTTCCGGCATAGCAAAATTCATTGGAAACAGAAAAAACCGGTAACGCATATCATTATCAGGAACGAGATCCGTATGCCGCATATGAGCGGGATTTAACCACCCATTTAAGGGTAAATAAATATTTGTTGCCTCCGATAACCAAGCCGCCACCCACGAGAAAGTACTCACACTGACAACAATATTTTTTGCTTTTCGTATAAGATCAAAATCACGGCCCGCATTGCTTTTCTCGACAAACAGCGCGTCTGGAAACGCTCCCCGAAGCGCTCTCACATACTCGCAATCTTCTAGTTGCCCCATAAATACCGGGACGCAAGACGTCTTAGCCACAATGTCACGGTAGAACTCGATGGGCATTAGCGGGTACCACGACGCAAAACCATCCCGAATGTCTTCTGCCCTAACATTTATTACGATAAATTCTCTTGAGTAAGATGGAACATCATCATGTAAAATTGGAAACTGTTTTGCATAATAATCGGGACTCCGCAAATACTCCATACGTTGCATGTGCCAGTCAATATTTACAATAACATCAGGGCCATTAGTTGCCATTTTACATAAAAAATTTAAGTCAATATCTTCATGTTGACGAATAGTGATGGCTTCTGATGGGTATTGCTGCAAGGTCTCGGTATAGATTCCAAATTCCGGTATATCAAAATTGCAGATTTTGGCATCGCCAATCTTCTCAACAAGGCTCAATGCACCCATGTATTGAATAAGATGATTTCCTAAGCGCCCCCATTTTCGAATCGATATATAGATAGTCACTTTTGTTCCTCACGTCGGCAGTTTTGGCAACACAGACACATTGAAAATATCGACCCATCCTCCACGTCGGTTCGCAATGGCTCATATGTTAAATATTTCCGCAATCACAACACAGTATATTGGTTGATTGGCCTGAGATAATACAGCGACGCAGTTTGCATCCAGGGTTCTTTTTAGGTAATCGCTGACCATATCATGCAACCCTGCAGATAAATTCTTGGCTTCCATCCGCTGTTTTTGAGGTAGACACGGTAAAGGCGTTCTCACGGATATCGTATCCATTCTCTATCAGATCGATCTCTAACACCATCTTCCGCTTCTGCAGATGGCAATATATCGCCTTACGCGAACTTTTATCTTCGTAAAATACGGTGAGCTGGCCATCCGCATCACAACGAATGCAATCGATCTCTCTATCAGGATTATATACGTCAAAAAAATTCTTCTGGCGTTGCAGATGATCCTTACGGAATTCCCCGATAAAAAGTTCAGGAACTACATCACAAAAATGCCGGTCGGCATAGAACATCTGCAATTTGCACTTGTCGAGAACCTCCAGTAGCGGTTTACGGAAGCCAATTTCGTCGGTTGCAAATATCCAATCTTCGGTCAACAACTTCGGCAAACCTTCGACTGCCTTAAATAATTTCCTAAACCGATCAGAATTACGCAAAGCGGTAAAATGACCGTGAAGTCCTCCAATTACCGCATAATCCTCCTCATTAGAAAGAAACTCGGATATCCGACCATAGATCAAGTCACAATCACCCCAACCGACAAAGTCAGTCTCTTTTATATCGTAACGGCCACCGATATCGCTGAACATTTCAGGATAGGTGATCTTGAAATCACATAACTTATGAGGTATCTTTATTATATCCTCTGGTTTGATGACGACATCAAAGGACTCCATCATCAAATGTGCGGCGCGGTGCCTAATATCATCCAATGTTATTAGAACCACAATCAGATTTTCTGGCAAGTTAAACTGCGCTAAATCGATGTCAGTCAGAAAAATGACTGTCAATATGTCAGAATTTCGGCCTAGCGAATCTAGATATAGTTGGAAAAAGTTAGGGAGTTGACCGAAATAGGGAATGTAGATCCAAATTCGGCCTTTCTGCAGAGTTGTGTCCAATATCTTGGCCTCACTAAACTTACGCGAGACTTCGCCGTACCAACCACGTCCTGACAGGTCTGCAAGTTGTTGGAAGATCCAATCATACTGCCGACCGACGGCCTCTTTTGAATATCTGCTGCGCGCTAGTTCGGCAATCGCGCGACGATCAAGTGACCAACTCAGCTGGATCGCTGCGACCCAATCAGCCAGCGTATGACAGCGGTAGCCGGTAACACCCTCAATAATGGTCTCTTGAAATGCCCCGAAGCTTGTGCTGATGAGCGGCACTCCGCACAGCTGCGCCTCAATGCCGGAAAATCCGAAGGGTTCGATATAGTTTGTGGGCATCAGCTTGCAGCGAGCCCGTCGCATTACCTCCACCTTCTCCTGACCGAACACTGGCCCCTCTAACATATCACCCAGGGTTTACCCAGGATGGACAGTATCACATACAAGGCAGTGAATCTGGTGATCTGTTCCAACCTCAGTACCCAGCACAACACCAGCAACGTTATCCACCTCAAGCCCATCAACTGGGTCAGCATAACCACCAGTACCCAAGACACCCAGGAGGAGGCTTTGGCAGCACAACCCACCACCACCACAGTTTCAGTGTCAATGTCAATGTGATGACCCCACCCACCTCTCCACACTTGGCCAACCTTTTCTCATCTCAATCCCTAGTCAATTCTGGAGGACATAACTCACCCTATGGAAGTCTGCCTTCAAGACACCAAAGCAGCATGTTACATGCTCCCCATCCTACTCATATGCATCATCATTATCAAGGAGATGGATTTGCTGTACCAGACCCAAGCCCTGTGGTGCCATTGAAGAAAAGGGGTAGAAGACGTTGGGGTAGGAAGAAAGTGACCATCCACACTTGCACCTATGAAACATGCAAGAAGACATACACAAAATCAAGCCACCTGAAGG
>CAIJTR010000042.1 GCA_903823665.1 uncultured Rhodospirillales bacterium | reverse complement strand
GATTGAACCGTTCCGGTGCAATCTGGTCGGCGCTAAGTTGCTCTAGGGTCATATGTTTCTAGAGCACGAACTTTCGACCAGATGATTCCATCTGGTCGAAACGTGCTCTAAGACGAGTGACGGGTGGTCTCGCAATCGGGGCAGGCGGGATCGGGGGCTGGAGGTGACGGTGACGGGTGGCGTGCCGAACTTGTTCGATTACGTGATGGAGAACAGGCGGATTGGACCTGTGGCGGCTTGACCGGCGAAGCGGGGTTTGAGAGCTAGGCGCCATGCAAGACCCTGATGACGACAACGCGAAGCCTGAGCTGCCGCGGGGCAAGGCTCAGCAACTGGCCGAACGACAGGCGCGGGCTGAACGTGTGGCGGCGGCGCTGCGGGAAAATCTGCGCAAGCGCAAGGAGCAGGCGCGCGGGCGGGCGGCTTCGGACAAGCCGGACGAGGATTAGGCGTCCGGCTTGTCGTATAGACTTAGGCGTTAAGCGACCTTGACGATCATTTTGCCGAAATTATCGCCCGCCAGAATGCCAGCCAGTGCGTCTGGGGCATTCTCCAGGCCGTCCACGATCGTCTCGCGGTAGACGAAGGAGCCGTCGGCGATCCAGGGGGCCGCGAGGGCGCGCCATTCGGCGAAGCGGGCGGGTTTGTCGGAGACGAGCATGCCTTGGATCGTCACGCGCTTGGCGACGGTGAAGCCGAGATTGGGGCCGTCTGAGAACTCGGCGTCGTTATACTGTGCCACCATGCCGCACATGATGACGCGGGCGAAGACGTTGAGGGCGGCAAAGGCGGCGCGTTGGACGGCTCCGCCGACGTTCTCGAAATAGACGTCCACGCCGTTCGGGCAGGTGTCCGCGATGTCAGCGGCGAGGTTCATGGCGCGGTGATCGACGCAGGCGTCAAAGCCGAGCTGTTCCTGCACGTAGAGGCACTTGTCGGGACCACCTGCGATGCCGACGACGCGGGCTCCGGCGCGTTTGGCGAGTTGGCCTGCGACGGAGCCGACGGCCCCGGACGCGGCTGAAATCAGCACGGTTTCACCGGCTTTGACGCGGCCGATGTCGGTCATGCCGGTGTAGGCGGTGACGCCGGGCATGCCGAGCACGCCGAGATAGGTGGAAAGTGGGGCGTGACCGGGCTCGATCTTGGTAAGTGCTTTGGCCTTGGAGACGATATGGCTCGCCCAGCCGCGGGCACCGACCGTGATGTCACCGACTGCGAAGGCGGGGTCGGCGGATGCAACCACTTCACCGACCGTCTCGCCGGTCATCACTTCGCCGATCTGGACGGGTGCGGCGTAGCTTTTGCGGTCGGACAGGCGGCCGCGCATGTAGGGGTCTATGGAGAGGTAGAGCGTGCGGGTGACGACTTCGCCGGGGGCGGGAGCAGGCACTTCGTCTGTGATGATCTCGAAGTTGGCCGCGGAGGGCATGCCGGTTGGGCGGGTTTTGAGGGTGACGGAGCGGCTTGTGTTGGTCATGTTCTGGGTTCCGTTTGTATCGGGTCAGGCGGCGTCTGCGACCAGCACCAAGCGGCCCGTGACCTTGCCGTCGCGCAGCCGCATGAGGGCGGCGTCGGCGGTGGATTGCGGGACGGTGGTCACCGGCAGGGCCTCTAGCTTGCCGGTCTGCGCCAATGCCACCAGCTCGCGCAATTCTTTCGGGTTGCCGACATAGCTGCCCTGCACGGTCAGCGCGCGCATGGCCATCAGGGGCAGGGGGAGGGACAGCTCGCCGCCGAACAGGCCGACCTGCACGAGCTTGCCGCCCTTGCGCAGCGCGTCGAAGCTGAAGCGGGCGGTGGCGGTGCCGTTGACGAGGTCGATGATCCCGGCGACCTGGCCGCCGGCTGCTTCGACGATGCGGCTGGCCACGCCTTCGCCGGAGCCGTCGACGACTTTGGTGGCTCCGGCGGCCGCGGCTGCGGCGCGCTTTTCTTCGCTGATATCGACGACGATGATGTGGGCGTGGCCCATGGCTTTCAGCACCGCGATGGCGTTGAGGCCGAGGCCGCCGGCACCGACGACGACGATGGGCTCATCCGGTGCCATCGGCATCAGCTTCTTGGCGGCGGAATAAACCGTGATGCCGGAGCAGGCGTAGGTGGCGGCGACGGGGAGCGGGACGAGGCCGGGGTCGATCAGGTGGCGCGGGTGCGGGGCGACCACGTGCGTGCCGTAGCCGCCGTTCTGGAACACGCCGAGGCTGCGACTGACGAGGCACATATTGTCCTCCTCCGCCAAACACGCCTTGCAGGTGCCGCAACCGAGCCAGGGGAAGACGATGCGGATGTCACCGACTTTGACGCCGGTGGCGTCGGGGCCGAGTTTGACGACTCGACCGACGATCTCGTGGCCCATGGCGATGGGCAGTGTGAGGCCGCGATCCTTCATGTTGAGCTTTTTACCGCCGCCGAGATCGTATTCGCCTTCCCAGATGTGCAGGTCGGAATGGCAGACGCCGCAATGCGTGGTTTCCAGCAGCACTTGCGTGCCGGTGGGCTCGGGCGTTGGCAGTTCAATCTCTTCGAGTGGTGCTCGGTTTTTGACAACGGCCCAGGCGCGCATGGTGGTTTCTCCGGTTGATTTCGTGTGGTTCAGACGACGCGGATCGGCGTGCCTGCAAGCCAGGCGGCGACGTTTTCGCAGCTCTCTTGGTAGAGGGCGGCCATGTTGCCGTGGGTGACGTAGCCGAGATGTGGCGACAGCACGGTGTTGGCGGCTTTGCGCCATGGGTCGTTGGCAGGCAGCGGCTCGTGGGTGAACACGTCGAGCGCCACGCGGATGCGGCCGGCATTGGCGGCGGCGAGAAGGGCGGGCTGGTCGATCAGGCCGGCGCGGGAGGTGTTGACGACAATGCAGCCGTGTTTGAGGGCGGCGATGTCCTCGGCGCTGACCGTGTTGCGAGAGCGGTCGGACAGGACGAGGTGCAGGCTGATGACGTCTGAATGCGCGAGCAGGGCCGCCTTGGAGGCGTGGGTGGCACCGGCAGCGGCGGCTTTTTCGCCGGTGAGATTGGGGCTCCAGGCCAGCACCTCCATCTCCAGCGCCTGGGCATAGCGGGCCATGCGGCTGCCGAGTTTGCCGAGGCCCAACAGGCCGATGGTCTTGCCGTAAAGTTCGATGCCGGGATCCAGATTCTCCTGGAATCGGCCGGCGCGGATTTCGGCGTCCCCCATCGGGATTTGCCGCGCGGCGGCGAGCATCAACGCGAGGGCGAGTTCGGCGGTGCCGTAGGTGAGCGGCAGGCCGGTGGTGTTGCAGACGGTGATGCCAGCTTTGGCGCAGGCGGCGCCATCGACGGCGGCGTTGCGGTGGCCGGTGTAGCTGAGCAGCTTGAGGCGGGGCAGGCGGGCGATCAGGCTGGCGGGGAAGGGCGTGCGTTCGCGCATGGCGACAACGCCGTCGAAGTCGGCGAGGGTGTGGGCTGCGGCGTCTTCGTTGGCGAAGGCATCGCGGAAAAACACCAATTTGGCCAGAGCCTTGACCGCCTGCCAATCAGTCAATCGCTCGGCGGCGTTCTGCCAGTCATCGAGCACGGCGATGCGCTTCATGGTGTTGCTCCCGTTTGGCTTAGCCTGCGTCGGGCGGGCGGATGATGCAAGGTTGCCCAGGCGTGCGTGTGGTGGTGTGATTGTCGAAACGGGAGAGATGCGGCATGGAAAAAATTGCGGTGGTCGGTGGCGGACTGATTGGCCGGGCGTGGTCGATTGTGTTCGCGCGGGCGGGCTTCAGCGTGTCGCTGTTCGACCAGTCGCAGGAAGCGGCGTCCAACGCGCTGGGTTTCATCGCGGCGCGGCTGCCCGAATTGCGTGACGCCGGATTGTTGGCCGATACGCCGGACGGGGTGATGTCTCGCATCAGCCTGGCCCCTACGCTGGAGGCGGCGCTCGATGGGGCGATCTACGTGCAGGAGAACGGGCCGGAGCGGGTGGAGGCCAAGATCGCGTTGTTTGCCAAGATGGACGAGATCGCCCCCAAATCGACGATTCTGGCGAGTTCGACCAGCGGCATCACGGCGAGCTCGTTCACCGAGCAACTGCGTGGGCGGGCGCGCTGCATTGTGGCGCATCCGGTCAACCCGCCTTACCTCGTGCCAGTGGTGGAGCTGTGTCCGGCTCCTTGGACGAGTGCTGACACGGTGGCACGGACGCGGGAGTTGATGACGCGGGCGAAAATGGTGCCGGCCACGATCAAGCGGGAGGTGGCTGGGTTTGTGCTGAACCGGCTGCAGGTTGCGTTGGTGGCAGAGGCGTTCCGGCTGGTGGCGGACGGCGTGGTGTCCCCCGAGGATTGCGATGCCACGATCAAGCACGGGCTGGGGCTGCGCTGGGCGTTCATGGGGCCGTTCGAGACGATTGACCTGAATGCGCCGGGCGGGGTTGCGGATTATTGCGCTCGGTATGGTGGGCTTTACAGCGAGGTGCAGGCCGAGCAGACGCCGATTGCGCTCACGCCGGAGCTGGTGGCGGATGTGGACCACGCGATGCGCAGCCATCTGTCGCTCGATGACCAGCCTGCGCGGCAGGAGTGGCGGGATCGGCGATTGATGGCATTGCTGGCGCACAAGGCAGGGCAACCGGAGTAGGTCGGGCAACTTTTAAATCATGTCATTGCGAGCCGCTGCTTGGCGGCGTGGCAACCCAGAGCGGCGTCCCGTGGCTCTGGGTTGCTTTGTCGCAAGCGCTCCTCGCAATGACAGAATATTATGTGAGGGTTAGCGTCCCCTTGGGTCGAGCGCGTCTCTGAGACCGTCGCCTACGAGGTTGAAGCTGACCACGCAGAGGAAGATCGCGGCACCTGGGAAGATGGCGAGCCATGGGGCTTGGCTGAGGAAGCGTTGGGCGGAGTTCAGCATGGAGCCCCAGCTTGGTTGTGGGGGTTGCTGGCCGAGGCCGAGGAATGAGAGTGCGGCTTCGGCGATGATTGCGGCGGCGATGGCGAGTGTGGATTGCACCAACACGGGCGGGAAGCTGTTGGGCAGAACGTGGCGCAGGGCCACACGCCATGCCGGGTTGCCGAGAGCGCGGGCGGCCTCGACGTAATCATTGGTGATGATGTCCATCGTGGCCCCGCGCGAGACTCGCATGAAGACGGGTGCCGCGGTGACGCCGATGGCGATCATGGCGTTTTGCAGGGATGGTCCGAGGAAGGCCGCCAGCGCGATGGCCAGGATCAGGTTGGGCACCGCCAGCATGGTGTCGACGATGCGGCTGAGCACCATGTCTGTCCTGCCGCCAATGAAGCCAGCGATGAGGCCGGCGGGCACGCCGATTCCGGCGGCGATGGCGACCGAGACGACACCGGCCAGCATGGAGGCGCGAGCACCCCAGACAATTCGGCTGAACACGTCACGGCCGTTTTCGTCGGTGCCCATCCAATAGAGGGCAGAGGGCGCTTTTCGGATGGCGGTCCAGCTGGTTTTGATCGGATCGTAAGGCGCGATCCAGGGGGCGAAGACGGCGGTGATGATGAAAAGGATGACGATGACGAGGCCGATGACGGCGGCGGGCCTGCGGCAGAAGCGGCGGAAGGCGATCCGTGCGGGGCTTTGCGGACGCATGGCCAGTTCAGCCGGGCGTTGGGCGATCGTTGCACTCATGCGCCGCGCATCCTCGGGTTGACGACCACATACAAAATATCGGCGGCAAGGTTCAGCAGCACGTAAAGCGTGGCGGTGACGAGCACCACGCCTTGCACGACCGGGTAGTCACGGTTGAACACGGCATCGACGATGAGTTTGCCGAAGCCGGGGATGGAGAACACCTGTTCGGTGAGCACTGCGCCGGAGAGCAGGGTTCCGAGTTCGAGGGCTCCCAGCGTGATCACCGGCACCAGGGCGTTGCGCAGGGCGTGACGGATGACGACTCGGGTTTCACCGAGGCCCTTGGCGCGTGCGGTGCGGACGTAATCCTGATCGAGTGCTGTCAACATCGCGGAGCGGGTGTGGCGCATCAGAATGGCGGCGATGGCGTTGCCGAGGACGAAGGCGGGCATGATGGTGGTGGAGAGTGATTGTCGCCAATCCTCTGTCAGCGGCACGTAGCCGGAGGGCGGCAGCCAGCCAAGGTTCACGCTGACCAGCAGGATCAGCATGATGCCGAGCCAGAAATTGGGCGTGGACAGCCCGGCGAGGCCGATGAGGTTGGCGATATAGTCCCATTTTCCGTTGCGGTTGACGGCGGAGATGACGCCGGCGGGCACGCCGATGCCGACGGCGATGATGAACGCCATCAGGCCCAGCTGAAGCGTGACAGGCAGCTTGGTCTGGACAAGTTCAAGCACTGGCTGGCGGATGCGCCAGGAGAAGCCGAGGTCGCCGTGGATCACCCCCCACATCCAATGCACATATTGCAGCGGGATGGGACGGTCGAGCCAAAGCTCGGCGCGGATGGCGGCGATGACGGTGGGGCTGCGGTCTTCACCAGCGAGGAGAAGTGCGGGGTCGCCGGGCATGAGCTGTTGCAGGCAGAACACCAGGATGCTGACGAGAAGCAGCGTTGGGATGACTTGCAGCAGACGCCGCCCGAGATGGCCGTTCATTTTGCGCGCAAACCCTTCAGGAACAGTTCGAATGCATCCAGTGTCGCAGCGGAGACGTGGTGTTCAATGCCCTCGGCGTCCTGCTCGGCGGCTTCGGCGGGAACACCCACGGCGCGGAGCAGATCGACCACGAGACGATGGCGGGATTTGACGCGGGCGGCCAGTGCCTCACCTTCTTGCGTGAGGAACACACCGCGATAGGGGCGGGACGTTGCAATGCCTTCGCGCTTCAGCCGGGCAATGGTTTTGATGGCGGTGGCGTGGCTGACGCCGAGACGGCGCGCGATGTCTGTGGGCCGGGCTTCACCGCCGCTGGCCAGCAGATCTCCGATCAGTTCGGCATAGTCTTCCAGAAGGGCTGTGGATTGCGCGGTGCGGGCGTGGCCGAACCTGCGGGCCTGGGTCGGCTCCTCTGGCAGCAGATCGGTTTCAGTCGGTTGCTGCACTCTGTTCTCCGATGGCGGGCGCGCGGACCTTGGCGTGGCGCCTAGCTGGAATGTGTCGACTGCGGGGCTGCGTCAAGCTAATCATACAGAGCTTGCGCCACGAAGCGATCTGCGTGACGATGCTGCACTGCAGCATGATCTCATGCCGTGCGGTTTCCAAGACCAACAAAAAAGGATCACTCCCTTGGCCACTGACAAGTCGCAGAATGTTCAGGAAGTTTTCCTGAATCACTTGCGCAAAAACAAAACCGCCGTGACGGTGTTTCTCGTCAACGGCGTGAAGCTGCAGGGCATCATCACGTGGTTTGACAACTTCTCGGTTTTGTTGCGCCGTGATGGGCATACGCAGCTTGTCTATAAGCATGCGATCAGCACGGTGATGCCGGGCGCGCCCATTCAGCTTTTTGAGGGGGCCAAAACCGATACGGTGGTGCCGGTGGCCGGGACTGGTATGACTGGGGCGACGCCGGCCAATCCGTCCGGCAACACGTTGAGCATCGCCAAGCGGGAGATTGAGTCTGAGTGATCATGTGACGGCGGGGCTGGGTTTGGCCGGCCCGACGCGCGCCGGTGTTATTCTCCCCTGGGAGAAGCCGGACCGGCTGGATAGCGGGCGGGCCAGTGAGGCTCGGCTTGCGGAAGCCGTTGGGCTTGCTGCGTCCATCGGGCTGGTGGTGGTGCATACGGCGATTGTGCCTTTGCGTTCAAAGCGATCCTCCAGTTTGCTCGGCAGCGGGCAGGTGGAGACGCAGGGGGCGGCGATCAGCGAGCAGAATGTGGCCGTCGTTGTCGTGGACAGCCAGCTGTCGCCGGTGCAGCAGCGCAATCTGGAGAAATCCTGGGGCTGCAAGGTGATTGACCGCACTGGGCTCATTCTCGATATTTTTGGCGAGCGCGCGACGACGCGGGAAGGCTCGTTGCAGGTGGAGCTGGCGCATCTGGATTATCAGCGCTCGCGGCTTGTGCGGTCCTGGACCCATTTGGAACGCCAGCGCGGTGGTTTCGGGTTCCTCGGCGGCCCCGGTGAGACGCAGATCGAGGCCGACAGGCGCTTGATCGATGACCGGATGGTGCGGCTGAAGCGGGAATTGGAGCAGGTTCGGCGGACACGCGGGCTGCACCGGACGGCGCGCAAGCGCACGCCTTTCCCGACGGTGGCGCTGGTGGGCTACACCAACGCCGGGAAATCGACGCTGTTCAACGCTCTCACTGGGGCGGAGGTGGTGGCGCGCGATCAGTTGTTTGCAACGCTTGACCCGACAATGCGCGGCTTGACCCTGCCATCTGGGCGGCGGGCGATATTGTCGGACACGGTGGGCTTCATCTCCGAACTGCCGACTGAACTGGTGGCCGCGTTTCGGGCGACGTTGGAGGAGGTGTCGGAGGCCGACATTATTCTTCATGTGCGCGATGCGTCGCATCCCGACACGGATGCTCAGAAGGCGGATGTGGAGGCGGTGCTGCAGGGTCTGGTGCATGACGGAACGCTCGACCCGGAATGGAAGCAGCGCAGCATTGAGGTGCTGAACAAGGCTGATTTGCTGGGTGGCGTGGCGGGCGTGATGGCCAAAAGCGGCACTGTGGCGGTCTCGGCGATCAGTGGCGAGGGGCTGCCGGTGCTGGCGGGGATGATCGATGCGCGGATTGCAGCCTCCATGGAGGTGATTGATTACCTGTTGCAGCCTTCGGATGGCGCTCGGCTGGCCTGGCTTTATGAGCATGGCGAGGTGCTTGGGCGGAGTGACGCCGAAGAGGAAATTCAGTTGCAGGTGCGGCTGACGCCTTCAGATCGTGCGCGATTCGAGCAGATGTTCGAGCAGATATGAGCTTCAGCCGATCGCAACTTGAGGTTTTGGCGGAGATTTTGCGGGCAGCTGCCGCGAGTGAAGTGATGCCGCGGTTCCGCAAGCTCGCCGTTGGCGATATTCGCGCCAAGGACGGACCGCTTGATCTTGTGACAGAGGCTGACGAGGCGGCGGAGCGGCAGATCACGGCGGCGTTGCTGCGGGCCTTTCCGGGGTGTGTGGTGGTGGGCGAGGAGGCGTGTGCTGCCGATCCGCCTCTGCTTGGCAGACTAGACGGGGCTGATCTTGCTTTTGTGGTCGATCCGGTGGACGGCACCAGCAACTTTGCCTGGGGATTGCCGCTGTTTGCCTGCATGGCGGCGGTGATTGTTCGCGGTGAGGTTGTCGGCAGCGTGATCCATGACCCCGTTGGTAACGATTGCGCTATGGCTTTACGTGGCGAGGGCGCGTGGACGTCGTATCCGGACGGACGGCATGTCGATCTGCGGGTGGCGGCACCGGTTGCGGTGGACAAGATGGCCGGTGGTGCTTCGTGGCGCTATCTGCCGGGTACGTTGGGTGCGCGCGTTGCCGCGAATCTGACGCGTGTGGCGGCAAGTTTCGGCTATCGCTGCGCCGGGCATGAATACCGACTTCTGGCCGCCGGGCAGTGTCACTACTTGCTATATGGCCGGTTGCTGCCCTGGGATCATGCGCCTGGGTGGCTGTTGCATCAGGAGGCTGGTGGTTATTCGGCCCGGTTTGATGGGTCACCTTATAAGCCCACGATCTTCGACGGTGGACTGATATGCGTTCCGGACAGACCAAGCTGGGACGCGCTGCGGCAAGCCTTGCTTGAACCATAGCTGATGCCCTGCCATCGTAGTAATGAAGGAAGGTCTGTGGACAAATGGTAAGCCGTAGAGGCGGGCGCAGGATTGAATTGTAAGCGCCAATGTAACGCTCGAACCGCTGGGGTGTCATCCAATCAGGTCACTGAGTTGAACGAAACGCTAAGCCCGGACAAAAGGGGAGGTTCATCGGGTTGCTTCTCTCCTAACTTCTTCGACACCTAACAATCGCGCTGAAAAGGAACATTGCCATGTTGAACACAAAATTCGCTGCCATGCTCGCCGTCGCCCTGGCCGCCTCGGTTCCCGCTTTCGCTCAGACCACCGTTGCCTGCGCTCAGCTGGCTGGCGCTGATGGCCAGAAGGTGAACGGCGCTCAGCTCGCCGGTGCCGATGCTCAGAAGGTCAATGGCGCTCAGCTGGCTGGTGCTGACGGCCAGAAGGTCAATGGCG
>CAIJTR010000041.1 GCA_903823665.1 uncultured Rhodospirillales bacterium | reverse complement strand
GCCGTGGAACTGGGCGCCAAGCTCAGCACTCGCGATCGCAACCAAGGCCGCGTAGCCCGCTCATCAGCAGAACTGATCCGCTAAACCCACGTCAACTGTGCCGCTCCCGCGTCGATTACCGCTTTTCGCCATGGAAATCCTTTTCTCCATTGCGCCCGGCATCGGGCGCAGCGCCGGAGCCGTCCTTGGGACGGAAGCTCTTGGTGCTTGCCCAGGCCTCCAGCAGTGTGCCATCGACCGAGAAATGCTCGTTCGACAGCAAGCGCCTGACCTTAGGTTGCGCCAACACGCTGGCCAAGAATTTGGACGCGATATCGCCCGCCAGCAGCCGGTCGCGGTTCTTGGTGAAGGTCGTCGCATTCCACACAGGATCGTCAACGCCGAGGCCCACAAACCAGCGCAACAACAGGTCGAACTCGATCCGTTCGACCATCTGGCGTTCCGAGCGGATTGAATACAGCGCCTGCAACAGCAATGCCCGAAGCAGGCGCTCCGGCGGGATCGACTCCCGGCCAAGCTGTGCATACAGCGCGTCGAAATCGGGCGACATCGCCAGCAGGGCGTCGTTCACAATGGTCCGGATCACCCGCAAAGGGTGGTCGGCCCGAACCCGCTTCTCCAAATCCACGTAGCTGAACAGTGATCCAGCCACCGCATCACTTCCGCGCATGTCCACCCCACGTTAACGGGCGGAGGGAATCACGAGACGGGTGAAAGCGCCATGATTTTCAGGACCCTGCTAGGCGTGCAAAAATGCGGGGATTACCCGCTTCGCGCCACGCCCGTTCCCGGTCGAGCATCACCAGGTGGTTGATGTTCTGCCAAACTCCACCACTGCGCAGCACGGCGAACCAGTCGTAGACCGTCTGGTGCGGTGGAAAGCAGGGCGGCAGCATCCGCCAAAGGTACACCGCCACGCTGCATGTGGAACATGGCGTTGGCGATCTCCCGCATCGGCCTCGCTTGAGGCCTGGCGAATTTGCGGCGCGGCGGTAACAGCTGTCCCAGCAATGCCCACTCCGCTGCCGTCAAGTCACCGGCGACACGCCATCCTTCGCGCTTATCCTGCGCGCGGGTGGCCACAGTCCACATTGTGGTATTCGAAAAAGGCTTCGACACCCCTTTTGGAATCACACAAGACCATGGTCAACCAACTCTCGTTGCGAGAGCGTTCTCAGGCAGCCTCTCAGAGCCTGACCGAAAAAGAGGTTGAGTGATTTCAGCGGGTTGTGATTCCGTAGGTTTGCGAGACACGACGGAGCCACGGATGCCCTGGACTGAAATCACTCGCTCGCAGTATCTGCGGGCGGCGCGACGCTATGCAAGCGACCTGACCGACGAGGAATGGGAACCGCTTGCCCCTTTCATGCCCGAGCCGTCGCGGCTCGGCCGTCCGCGCACGACCGATCTGCGCAACGTTGTGGACGCGCTGCTGTATATGGCGTCCACGGGCTGCCAATGGCGGCAGTTACCGAGGGACTTTTCGCCGTATTCTACGGTGCAGGGCTATTTCTACCGCTGGGCCGAGGACGGCACGCTGTCGCGGATCAACCATGCGCTGGTCATGGCCGCGCGTGAGGCGGCGGGCCGCGAGGCCAGTCCGACCGCTGGCGTGATCGACAGCCAGTCTGTCAAGACCACCGAGGCCGGCGGCCCGCGGGGCTATGATGCCGGCGAGAAGATCAAGGGGCGCAAGCGCCACATCGTCACCGACACGCTGGGCAATCTGGTGGGCTGGCTGGTGCATCCTGCCGACGTTCAGGACCGCGACGGCGCCGCCAAGACGCTCGCGACGATCCAACGCCTTTATCCTTGGCTGCGGCACATCTTCGCCGATGGCGGCTACGCGGGTGATAAACTGCGGGGCGAGTTGGCCGGAATGGGCCGATGGACCATCGAGATCATCAAGCGCTCCGACAGCGCCTCGGGCTTCGAGGTTCTGCCCCGACGCTGGGTCGTGGAACGCACCTTCGCTTGGCTCGGCCGCTGCCGCAGGCTCGCCAAGGACTTCGAAACCACCACCTCGAGCGCCACCGCCCGGATGCTCATCGCGCACATCCGCCTGCTCACCCGCCGCCTGGCACGAGCCTGACACGCAATGATCAGTTTTGAGTCAGACTCTCAGGCGTTAAATAAAAATAAAGATAGAAATAATAATAAAAATAAGAACTCAAATATAATTATGCAGTCATTAGTTCCGCACGATTTTGATCTATCTTTACCAAGCTGCCATATTCGCCTTTGTCCGAAATTCGCGCAAGCGCAGGATCTCGCAACATGTATCCGCGGCCCCAGACGGTCACGATAAGGTTATCAGCATTAGCCATTTGAAGCTTCTTACGCAACTTACAAACAAACACATCGATAATTTTTATCTCTGGCTCGTCCATCCCTCCATATAGATGATTTAAAAATGCTTCCTTGCAAGGACCAATCCTTTTCGCAATACAAGCAATTCTAATATTGAATATTCTTTACCAGTAAGTTTAATTGGCAAACCACATACAGAAACTTCCTTGCAATCTATATTTATTGCTAGGTGACCTACATGAATTATGGAATGACTAAACCCCTTGCTTCTTCTAATAATTGCTTGAATTCGAGCAATTAACTCACCTTTATCAAACGGCTTCGATATGAAGTCATCTGCACCTACTGTGAGCGCCTTAATTTTAGCCTGAGGACGCGATAGTCCAGAGATCACTAATACGGGCACATCGATTCGAACATGTCTCATTCTCTTTACAACTTCATACCCCTCAATGTCAGGGAGCAATAAATCCAATAATACAATATCATAATCATAGTGTCGTAGAAACTCTAATGCCTCTTTTCCATTATCTACTTCGTCCACGACAATTCCCCCCGACTTCAAAG
Organism: uncultured Rhodospirillales bacterium; assembly: GCA_903823665.1. Lineage (GTDB taxonomy): Bacteria > Pseudomonadota > Alphaproteobacteria > Acetobacterales > Acetobacteraceae > CAIQQQ01. The sequence goes on along the minus strand of CAIJTR010000041.1, from coordinate 1,935 downwards.
TCAGGGCGATTCCGCGGGATGCCGAGATGTCGTCTTCCACAAGGAGCACACGCATGACGTTGGACCTTCTACTACTCCAGGTAGTATCGCAGCCCCCGTGGCACAACTCAATAAATTTTTTACGTTTGCACGATATTTTTCAATTAACGCTCATAAATTTGGTCCGAGTGAGCAATTAACCGCCGGGTGGGCAATGAAATCGCAAATTACGTCAGAGACTTGCAAGAACGCAGCTGCGTTAATCCAAAAGACAGTGGCTAACTCACTGCAAGGTCGCTCAGGGTCCCTATCCGGTTCGTTGATAGAGATTAGCGGCTTGTCACGCCATGCTGCTGTCGGTGATCGCCTGACCATAAGAGCGAGAGATGATGCAAAAACTGAGGCTGAAATAGTAGGTTTTAAAGACACAATCGCGCACGCGATGTCATTTTCTTCTACAAGCGGCGTTGGGCCCGGAAATCTTGCCGTGTTAATCGCTCCGCGGTCAGCATCCTCAAAGGGCTATATCGAAGAGGCGCGTACAGGTGGCCTAGCTGTTTGCGAATCGTGGATCGGCCGAATTATTGACCCACTTGGCATACCAATAGACCAGAGAGGTTCCCTATCTTTAGGTTTGAGGCGAAAGGCGGTACGGGGAAGCCCACCGAATCCAACGCTTCGGGCGAGGCTGGGCGAACGACTGGACGTGGGCGTTCGCGCCATCAACCTGTTTGCAACCTGCCGGAAAGGCCAGCGCTTGGGCCTCTTCGCTGGATCGGGCGTTGGGAAATCCACTCTTCTGGCAATGCTGGCGCGCAACACTGCATGTGACATTTCAGTTGTTGCTCTCGTTGGAGAACGCGGACGCGAGGTTAGGGAATTCGTTGAGGACTGCCTAGGTCGAGACGGCTTATCTCGAACCATTATTGTCGTCGCAACCTCTGACCAACCACCACTGATGCGCCGGGAAGCGGCATATGCCGCGATGACGATTGCGGAACATTTCCGCGATGAGGGCAAAAGTGTAATGCTGCTAATGGATAGCGTGACGCGGTTTTGTCTGGCCCTTCGTGAGATCGGCCTGCTCGCGGGCGAGCCTCCCGCGAGCCGCGGCTATACCCCAAGCGTTTTTGCCGAACTTCCACAACTCTTGGAGCGTGCTGGTCCTGGCATTCCGGCGAACGGCAAGACTGGTTACATCACCGGTATATTTACCGTTCTAGTGGAGGGTGACGACCACAATGAGCCGGTCTCAGACGCAGTCCGTGGCATACTAGACGGCCATGTCGTGCTTGACAGACGAATTGGTGAAGCCGGCCGCTATCCAGCCATCGATATTTTGAGGTCGCTCTCCCGATCAGTCCCAGGATGTAATAGCGATATCGAGAATGCCCTGACACGCCAAGCGAGGGCGGCAATGGCACTTCATGCCGACATGAGTGATCTCATCAAAATGGGTGCCTATCGGATCGGCGCGGATCCAAGCGTTGATAGCGCCATTCGCATCACAAAATCCATTGAGCAACTTTTAACGCAACATCACCTAGAACGAAGCGACATCGCCGAAAGTTTTGCGGCATTGAAAGATGTGCTGCCGATATTGGAGGATAACTGCGATGGAGCGTAATATTATATTGTCTGTTATGCGTCTTCGGCGCCTAGAAATGAATATCTCTCTAATTAATAATGTCGCCAGACAAGATGCACTTTTAATTTCAAAAAACTTACTGAATGGACATAATCAAATTTATGAAACGGAACGAAATTTAGCGCACAAGATTCAAAGCTCAAATCCGACTATCGAGGGATTAATATATTTGGCATACAGTTACAAAGAGAAAATAATAAATGCAGAAACGCAGCAAGAGATTGCCGTCCGAGAGGTATCAAATGCCGAAAAATCGCTCAAATTTGCATATCTTGCACTGAAAAATGTTACTGAAAAAAATAAAATAT
>CAIJTR010000040.1 GCA_903823665.1 uncultured Rhodospirillales bacterium | reverse complement strand
GGCGGTGGAGCCGGATGATTATGCCTGACGAGCAGGAAGGTTTTGTTCGTCGCTGGTCACGCCTGAAGCGTGAGGCTCCCGCAGCGCCGGTGGTGGTGCCGGAGCCGGTGCCTATGCTGGTGGAGGAGCCGGTTGAAATTCCACCCCCGGCCGAGACGATCGCGCTTGAGGATATCGGCCCCTGGCTCGCCAAGAAGCTGCCGGAAGGGTGGCGAGAGACGGTGCTGCGCCGTGTGTGGTCGGCTGACCCCTCGATCCGCGACTTCGCGGGGCTGGCGGATTATGCGTGGGACTGGAACACGCCAGGTGGTGCGCCCGGCTGGGGACCGCTGCGGGCGGCTGATGATATGGCCAAACTGCTGGCCCGCGCCATTGGTGAGCCGTTGCCAGCCGCCGAGCCACCGCCTGAGCCGGTCGTTGCACCAGCGATGAGCGAGCCTGCATTGGATGAGGCTCCTCCGGCGGGTGAGGTCGTTTTGGCTGCTGAGGTTGAGGAGGCTCAGCCAGCCGAGGACATGGCGCTGCCCATGCGCCGCCGCGGCGGTCGTGCAACGCCGGTATAAGACAATCCGATGACTGCCCCCTTGTGCGTTCCGCCATAAGCAGTACTTATCAAACGAGAAAATTGACAGCTGAGTAGGCAAATTCAGCTGACATACGGGGGGTGGATGCGCGACCGGGGGTTAGAGCGGGCTTTGAGTGTGGCCGGCGGGGTTTCGTCGTTGGCGCGGCTTATCGGCGTATCGCAGCCCGCAATCTCTGGCTGGAAGCGTATTCCGCCGGACCGGGTTCTTGTTGTCGAGCAGATCACCGGGATCCCGCGCACCGAGCTTCGCCCGGATTTGTATGCGGAGTCGGAGTTGGCGGCTCCCGAGGGGCTGGACGAGATCAATGCCGCGCGGGCTGATCTTTATGCGCTGCTCGCGCATTTGCTGTGGAACCCACCCGATGCGGTGATGTTGCGTCGCCTCGCGTCGCCCGTGACGGGTGATAACGCGCTTGCGCAGGCGCGGCGGGCGTTGGCGAAGGCGGCGGCTGAGACGGATCCAGTTCAGGTGGAGCGTGAGCATTTCACGCTGTTCACCGGTGTTTCCGGCGGTGAGCTGCTGCCCTATGCGTCCTACTACCTCACCGGCTTTATCCATGAGCGCCCGCTGGCCGAGGTTCGCGCTGATCTGCACGCCCTGGGCTTGGTGCGGACGGAGGGGCTGTTCGAGCCCGAGGACCATATCGCCTTTCTGTTCGAGGTGATGGCCGCCCTGATCCGTGGGTCTGCAACCGAGACCCTGACCGACGCCGATTTCTTCCGCCGCCACATCAAGGGCTGGTCGGAGCGGTTGTTTGCCGACATTGAACGCGCCGAGGCGGCGCAGTTTTACCGGCCGGTGGCAGCCCTTGCGCGGTTGCTGGTCGATCTTGAAACCCAAGCTGTGGAATTGCCGATATGACTGAGAAGGCACCTCGCAAAACCGTCGAGCGGCGCGGTTTTTTCACCAAGATCGGTATCGGCAGTGCGGCTGCCGTGGTCGCCGCCGTGGCGGGCAAGCCGGAGCAGGCAGAGGCAGTGATCCCGCCCGCCGGCAAGGGCGGCTCGCATTACCAAGAGAGCGAGCACGTGAAGCAGTATTACCGCGTCAATCGCTACTGAGCCGGGCGGACACAGACCATGTTGATCAAGCGTAGCGACGCCAAAGTTCAGAAATCTCGCCTGCAATCGGCACTGGGCGAGCTTTCGTCTGGCGTGCTCGACCGTCGTTCGTTCCTGCGTCGCGCGGGGTTCGCGGCAGGAGCCGTGGGTGTTGCCAATCTTCCGCTCGGCTCCGTCAAGCGCGCGGAGGCGGCGGCGCTGACGCCGGGTGTGGCGGTCAAGACCGTCAAATCCGTCTGCACCCATTGCTCCGTTGGCTGTTCGGTGATTGCCGAGGTGCAGAACGATGTGTGGGTGCGCCAGGAGCCTGCGTTTGACAGCCCAATCAATCGCGGCAGCCATTGTGCCAAGGGTGCGTCGGTGCGTGAGCTGGTCAAGGGCACGCGGCGTTTGCGCACACCGATGAAGCTGGTGGATGGCCAGTGGCAGCGTATCAGCTGGGATGTGGCGATTGACGAGATTTCAGCCAAGCTGCTGAAGATCCGCGAAGACCAGGGGCCGGAGAGCGTGTTCTGGCTGGGCAGTGCCAAGTTCTCCAACGAGGGTGCCTATCTCTATCGCAAGCTGGCGGCGTTCTGGGGCACCAACTCAGCCGACCATCAGGCGCGCATTTGCCATTCCACCACGGTTGCCGGTGTTGCCAACACCTGGGGCTATGGCGCGATGACGAACAGCTACAACGACATTCGCAATGCCAAAACCATGGTGATCATGGGCGGCAATCCGGCTGAGGCGCATCCGGTTTCGTTGCAGCACATTCTGGCCGGCAAGGAACTCAACCGCGCCAATCTGGTGGTGATTGACCCGCGCTTCACCCGCACGGCGGCGCACGCGACGGATTATATCCGCATTCGCCCCGGCAGCGACATTCCGACCATTTACGGCATTCTCTGGCACGTGTTCGAGAACAAGTGGGAGGACACCAACTTCATCGCCCAGCGCGTCTACGGCATGGACGATGTGCGCAAGGAAGTGGCGAAGTGGACGCCCGATGAGGTGCAGCGCGTCAACGGCGTGGAGGGCGAACAGCTCAAGCGCGTTGCCTACATGATGACGCATGAGAAGCCGGCGACGCTGATCTGGTGCATGGGGGCCACGCAAAAGACCGTCGGCACCGCCAATGTGCGTGCCTACTGCATTCTGCTGCTGGCGACTGGCAACGTTGGAAGTGCGGGTACTGGGGCCAATATTTTCCGCGGCCATTGCAACGTGCAGGGTGCCACCGATGCCGGGCTCGATGTGACCTCGCTGCCGTATTATTACGGGCTGGCCGAGGGCGCGTGGCGGCATTGGGCTCGGGTCTGGGACGTTGACTATGATTATCTGCTGTCACGCTTTGACAGCAAGACGATGATGGAGGCATCCGGCATTCCGACCACCCGCTGGTTCGACGCGGTGCTGGCAAAAAAAGAGGATATTGATCAGCGCAACCCGGTGCGCGCCATGATGGTGTTCGGCCATGGCGGCAACACCGTCACCCGTATGCCGGAGATGGTGAAAGGTCTTGAAGCACTCGACCTTTTGGTGGTCGCCGATCCGCATCCGACAACGCTTGCTGTGGTGAGCGAGCGCAAGAACGGCACCTATCTGCTGCCGATCTGCACACAGTTCGAGACCAGCGGCAGCCGCACCGCCTCCAACCGCTCGATCCAGTGGTCGAGCGAGGTGGTGAAGCCAATCTGGGAGAGCAAGGACGATTACGAGGTGATGTATCGCCTCGCGGTCAAGCTCGGTTTCGCGGATAAGATGTTCAAGAACATTGCCGTGGAGAACATGCGGCCGGTGCCGGAGGATATTCTGCGCGAGATCAATCGTGGCTCGTGGTCCACCGGATATACAGGCCAGTCACCGGAGCGATTGAAGGCGCATATGGCGCAGCAGGACCGCTTCAACCTCGTCACGCTGCGTGGCAAAGGTGGTGATGTGGACGGCGATTTCTACGGATTGCCGTGGCCGTGCTGGGGCACGCCGGACAAGAAGCATCCGGGCACGCATATTCTCTACAACACCAGCCTGCACGTGAAGGATGGCGGCGGCACGTTCCGCGCCCGCTTTGGTGTGGAGCGCAACGGGGCCACGTTGCTGGCCGAGGGCAGCTACTCACTCGGTTCGGAGATCAAGGACGGCTACCCGGAAGTGACGCTGGGCGTGTTGAAAAAGCTTGGCTGGGACGGCGAACTGACCGAGGCGGAAGCAGCGGTGATCGCCAAGATTGGCGGCAAGACGCCGGATGCGGTGGCGTGGTCCACCGATCTGTCCGGTGGCATTGTACGGGTGTGTCTGGAGCATGGGATTGTGCCCTATGGCAACGCCAAGGCGCGCGCGAATGCGTTCAATCTGCCCGATCCGATACCGGTGCATCGTGAGCCGATTTATACCGGGCGGCCTGATCTGGTGGCGAAATACCCGACGTTGCCGGATTTCCGCTCGTTCCGCCTTACCAATATTGGGGCCACGGTGCAGAAGCGCGCGGTTGATCTTGGTGTGACCAAGAACTTCCCGATCGTGCTCACCTCCGGCCGCTTGGTGGAATATGAGGGCGGCGGCGAGGAAACACGCTCCAACCCGTGGCTGGCGGAGTTGCAGCAGGACATGTTCGTGGAGATCAACCCTGCCGATGCCGCAGCGCGTGGGATCACCAACGGGCAGATGGTTTGGGTGACGGGTGCCGAAAATAACTCACGGGCGCATGTGAAGGCGCAGGTGACGGAGCGTGTTGGGCCGGGCGTGGCGTTCATGCCGTTCCATTTTGCCGGCTGGTTCCAGGGCGTGGATCAGCGCGCGAAATATCCGAAGGGGGCCGACCCTTATGTGCTCGGCGAAAGTGTGAACGCGTTGACCACCTATGGTTATGATCCAGTGACGGCGATGCAAGAGACCAAATGCACGCTGTGCCAGATCGCAACTGTGGCCGCGTAGGAGGAGCATCCAGATGGCCCGTATGAAATTCCTCTGCGACGCGGATCGCTGCATCGAATGCAACGCCTGTGTCACCGCCTGCAAGAATGCCAACGAGGTGCCGTGGGGCATCAACCGGCGGCGCGTTGTGACGATCAATGACGGCAAGCCCGGTGAGCGCTCCGTTTCGATGGCGTGCATGCATTGCAACGATGCGCCGTGCGCTGCGGTCTGCCCGGTGGATTGCTTCTACACCACCGCCGATGCCGTGGTGCTGCACAACAAGGATCTGTGCATCGGCTGCGGCTATTGCTTCTACGCCTGCCCATTTGGCGCGCCGCAATATCCAAAGCTCGGCAATTTTGGCTCACGCGGCAAGATGGACAAATGCACCTATTGCTCCGGTGGGCCGGAAGGGGCGGATGGATCGCCTGCTGAATTTGCCAGGTATGGTGCAAACCGGATGGCCGAGGGCAAGCTGCCGCTGTGTGCGGAGATGTGCTCGACGAAGTCGCTGCTGGCGGGCGATGGCGAGATCATTGCGCAGATTTACAAGGAACGTGTCCTCAAGCGGGGCTACGGCTCCGGCAGCTGGGGATGGCAGACCGCCTATCAGGAGAGCATCAATGTCTAGTCTGGCTCTCGTGAAACGAATTGTGCTGGCAGGTGTGTTCGCGCTCAGCATGCATGCCGCGTCTGCGCAGACCTTGCCGGATGACAGCGCCGGTCGCCCGGCGGCACCGGCCACGGGGCTGAACACCGACAAGGTGGAGGTGCATGAGCAGCAGCTTTTGGGCGAGATGCGCAAGCTGCAGGGCTTCATCACCATTCCCGATACGCGTGCGGCGACGCTGGTGCAGCCGGATGGGCGCAGCTGGCGAGACTATCGGCGTGGGCCGTTGCTGTGGATCACGGCGGCCTGCGTGCTGGGGATGCTGGCGCTGCTGCTGGTGTTCTACGCCGTGAAGGGCGAGATCAAGATTGCCGGTGGGCGTGGCACCGCAACCCTGCTGAGGTTTGGTGCGTTTGAGCGGTTCATGCATTGGCTGACGGCGGCCTCGTGGTGCATTCTTGCCATCTCCGGCCTGAACGTGGTGGCGGGGCGTGCGGTGCTGTTGCCGTTGATGGGCAATGACGCGTTCAGCCTGTTCTCTACTTGGGCAAAATATTCGCACAACTTCCTGGCGTTTCCGTTCATTGCGGGCATTGTGCTGATGTTCTTGGTCTGGCTACGCCACAACATTCCCAACAAGATTGACGTTGAGTGGTTCAAGCAGGGCGGCGGTTTCATCGGCAACAAACATCCACCATCGGAGAAGTTCAACGGTGGGCAGAAAGTGGTGTTCTGGATTGTCGTGCTCGGCGGCGGTGCTTTGACGGTCACTGGTCTGGCCTTGATGTTTCCGTTCTACGTCACCGACATCACCGGCATGCAGCTGGCACAGCTGGCGCATGGCGGCGTGGCACTGCTGATGATCGCGGCGATGCTGGGGCACATCTACATCGGCTCGGTAGGTATGGAAGGCGCGTTTGACGCCATGAAGGATGGCCGCGTTGATCTGAAATGGGCGCGGGAGCATCACAGCCTTTGGGCGGCCAAGGAACTTGCCAAATCAGGCGACACGTCGCCGCACCCGGCTGAATAGGAGCGTTTGGCGATGCGCATGTTTCTTCTGGCCGTGGTCGTGATGATCGCAGGCGGCATCGGGGCCAAGGTGGCGCTGGATACCATTCAAATCCCGGCCAGTGTGGGCTTTTCCACTGGGGGCGCACGACCCGAACCGGAGTAGTCGTCAGCCGAGCGGCATGGGGGCGGCGATGCCCGCCTTCGCGGCCCTTTCGGCGAGCATGGCGGGGAGCGATGGGTGAAGGGCCACGCCCTCGCGCAATGCAATGTCACGCAACGCGAGGCCGCGTTCGCCGGGCAGTCGCACCGGCATACCTGACGGTCCCGGTGGGTTTTCGTGGATCGCGCTTTCCATCCATCCAGCTTCCCGCAGGAACGCATCGCTGCCGCCGAATCGCGCGGGGTCGATCACCTGCACCAGCACGGACGCTCCCCAGGCGGTCGGCGCGTCGGCGCGTCCGTGACCGGAAAGGCCGGAGGTAAGTGCCTCCAGCCATAGGCCGAGTGCGTAGCCCTTGTGTCCCGCCTCGCTGCCGCCAAGCGGTTGCAGGCTGCCGGGTGGGTTGGTGAAGAACACGTTTGGGTCGCGGGACGGCACGCCATCGGCGTCGAGCAGATAGGGGTGGTCGAATTGCCGCCCCTCCGCGCGCATGCGGCCGGTCATGCCGTTGGTGGTGATCGACATCGAGACGTCAAACATCACTGGGCCGCCGGGGGAGGGCCAGCCAGCGGCGAGCGGGTTTGGCGTGTAGATGCGCTTGGTGCCGCCAAAGGGTGCAACGGAGGCGACGGATGGGTCGGATGACGCCAAAATCAGCATCTGGCCGCGCTCGGCGAAAGGCTGCAGATAGGCGGCGAGGCAGCCGATGTGGCAGGAGCGCCTGATGGAGACGGCAGAGATGCCGAATTCAGCCGCACGCTTGGAGGCCAGTTCAGCAGCGCGCATGACCAGCCACGGACCGGGGAGATATTTGCCGTCCCACGTTTCTACAACGGGCGTCTGTGCCAGCACCTCCGGCTCGCCGGTTCCGAGCATGGCACCGGACGAGGCGGCATCTAGATAGAGCGGCATGAGAGCGAGCCCGTGCGTGGTGTGGCCGAGCAGATCGCCCTCGACAAGGATGTCCGCCGTCACCCGCGCCTTGTCGGCATCGAGGCCCACATGCTGGAACAGGTGCGCCGCGAAGGCACGTAGGGCGGTCACGTCGTATTTCTGGCTCATCCGGCTTCTCCCTTAGGGCCTCGACCATGCCCGGCGCTTGCTGCAGGATCAATGGCAACGAAACGAGGGAGAAAGCGCCATGTGGGAACCGCAGTCACGTTATCCGGATGCTGATGTGGTGTCGCTCGACCCGCGGTTTGACAAGTTCCGTGTCCTCGGCGGGATTGAGCGGCTGGCGACGGGGTGCCGGTGGTCGGAGGGGCCGGTGTGGTTCGGCGAGCATCGGGCGCTGGTGTGGAGCGATATTCCGAACAACCGGATGCTGAAATGGGACGAGGAGACCGGCGAGGTTTCCGTCTTTCGCAAGCCGTCGAACAACGCCAACGGCAACACGCGGGACCGGCAGGGGCGGCTTATCACGTGTGAGCATCTGACGCGGCGGGTGACGCGGACGGAGTATGATGGCGGGGTCACCGTGCTTGCCGACCGCTATCAGGGCAAGCGGCTGAACTCGCCGAATGATGTGGTGGTGGCGAGGGATGGGGCAATATGGTTCACCGATCCGCCGTTCGGCATTCTCGGCAATTATGAGGGCGAGAAGGCGGAGCAGGAGCTGACGCCGGCGGTGTATCGGCTTGATCCAGATGGCACGCTGGAAATGGTGGCCGATGACGTGCTTGGGCCGAATGGGCTCGCGTTCTCACCGGATGAAAGCAAGCTTTATATCGTGGCGTCCCGCGCCAATCCGCGTGAGATTTTGGTAGCCGACGTGGTGGATGGGCGCAGGCTTGCGAACATGCGCACGTTGATCAACGCAGGGCCGGGCGGCACGCCGGACGGGTTTCGCGTCGATACCGAGGGGCATTTGTGGTGCGGCTGGGGCATGGGCACGCCAGAGTTGGACGGCGTGCGGGTGTTCACGGCGGAGGGCGAGGCGATCGGCCATATCCATCTGCCGGAGCGGTGTGCGAACGTGGCGTTCGGCGGGCGGCACCGCAACCGGCTGTTCATGGCGGCCAGCCGGTCGCTGTATTCGCTGTATGTGAACGCGCAGGGTGTTGCGGGTGGTTAACCCGCCACTTGGGCGCTACGCGGTGAGGGTGGCGGCGGGGCGGATTTCGCCGATTTTGATGCCGTTCCAGTTGTGCATTTCTGGGCGCACCATCTTGGCGAAATCCTCGCTCTCGGGCTTCAGGAAGCGCTCGATCAGGGCGGCGGTGGCAACCTCGGCGGCGCGCCCGGCTCCGTCATCGCATTTCACGGCGAGACCGAGGCCGAGTTCCGGCAGGGCCACGCAATACACGCCCTCCGCGCCTGTTTTGCTGAACACGCGAGCGCCGAGCAGGGACATCAATTGTGTGTCGAACCGTCCGGTGCCGGCCACCATGAACGGGTGTGCGGCCACCGCACGACGCAACCGCGCTGCCGCCTGCACGCGGCCGGAGGAGAAGCCCACGCCGGTGCCGAAGCGGGCGAAGGCAAGTGCCAGGGCGCGCAGCGGGATGGCGTAGGTGGGGATGGAGCAGCCATCGACGGCGCGGTTGCTGTCATCGAGCTTCACCCCGGTGGTCTCGGCCAGGGCCGCCGTGACCATGCGCATGGTGGGGTGGTCGGGCTGCACATAGCCCGTCGGATCGTGACCCTGGTCGCAGGCGAGGCAGACGAAGCCGGAATGTTTGCCGGAGCAGTTGTTGTGCAGCGCACTCGGGGTTTCACCTGCGGCGGCAAGCGCGCGGGCGGGCACGTCACGCGGCCAATGCACGCCACATTCGAGGCAGGTGACGTCTCGGCCGACCTTGGCCAGCATGTCCGCCGCGGTCTGAACATGCTGCGGCTCGCCGGAATGGGAGGAGCAGGCCAGCGCCAGTTCGGCGTCGGTCAATGCGAGGCGGTCGGCGGCACCCGTTTCGACCAGTGGGAGTGCCAGCAGCGCTTTGACGGCAGAGCGCGGGAAGATCGCGGCCTCCACGTCGCCCACACCAAAGACGATGCGTCCCCGGCTATCGACGACCACGGCGGCACCGGAGTGGTGGGATTCCACGAGAGCGCCACGCGTGACTTCAACCAGCACCTGATCCATGCCTTGCCATCCCTCAAGAAAAAGCCCGCCACACACGGGTGCGGCGGGCTTTGACGATGTAGCGTTAATCCGAAATCAGCGCGAGTAGAACGCGCCGTTTTTTAGCGCGAGTAGAACTCGACAACCAGGTTCGGTTCCATCTGCACCGGGTACGGCACATCGGACAGCTTCGGCGCGCGGACGAAACGGCCCTTCATGGCGCGGTGATCAACTTCCACATATTCCGGCACTTCGCGCTCAGAGGTCTGCGATGCGTCGAGCACCATGGCGAGCTGCTTGGACTTTTCCTTCACCTCGATGGTGTCGTTGTCCTTCACCGAATAGCTCGGAATGTTGACGCGCTTGCCGTTCACCAGCACGTGGCCGTGGTTGATGAACTGGCGCGAAGCGAACGGCGTGATGGCGAGCTTCATGCGGTAGATCACCGCATCCAGGCGACGCTCCAGCAGCTCGATCAGGTTCTCAGACGTGTCACCCTTGCGGCGCACGGCCTCGAAATAATACTTGCGGAACTGCTTCTCGCCGATGTTGCCGTAGTAGCCCTTGAGCTTCTGCTTGGCCATCAGCTGAATGCCGAAATCGGTGGGCTTGCCCTTGCGACGCTGACCGTGCTGGCCGGGGCCGTAATCGCGCTTGGCGATGGGGGATTTCGGACGGCCCCAAAGATTCACGCCCAAACGGCGATTGATCTTATACTTACTCTCTGCGCGCTTGGTCATGCGCGTGCTCCTTCAGTCTGTGCCGAACCCTTTGGAGGGGGATTTTCGGCTGGTGTGCCGGTAGTCTCAAAGCTGATCCACACCATGTGGAAACGAGCAACGAGCGGGCGCACGCCCCGAAGGCGCGTCCACTTTCCCAGCAAGAGGGGGCAGCGTGTAGTCCCGCGTTCGGTCAAAGTCAAACAATCCCCAGCAAGAGTGCCCTGCATATCATGATCACCAGACCCGACCTCCTCGTCCTCGGCATCCGCGCCAGCGTCATCGGCGGCCTTGTGGGCGGCATTTTGCTGTTCACGGGGATGAATTTGATCATCTCCGGCCAGAATTTCGGGTGGGTGCTGTTGCTGCTCACGGCTCCGGTCTGCACCGGAATTGGGTGGCTGCTGGCGAAGGGGTTGGTGAAGAAGCTCTAGGAAGCGTTAAATCTGTCAGAAATTGTCATTTTTCATTGATTTGGGTGATGCATCCTCCTCCGCGTTTAAATTATTCTCGCCGCACCGCGTTGGAGAATTAAAATGGCAAATTTCAGCTGGAATGCACGGACCGGTCTTTGGAGTTTGGCGGCGGATTGGGTTGATACCACCTCGCCGGGTGCGAACGCATTCCCCGGCGCTTCTGACACCGCCACCATCACAGCACCATCCGGCACGATTTATTCACCATTCCTGATATCGGGGCCGGTGCAAGCAGCAACGCTGGCGGTGACCGGTGACATCGCTTTCGACGCCAGTGCCAGCTTTGGCCAACTCACAGCCGGGTCTGTCAGATATCCGTTGGATACCATGTTTATCGGGGCCGGTGCCGTCATCTCGGCGGGGACCGCCAATCTGATCGACACCGTCTTGATCAATGGGCCCGGTGCCGCGCTCACCGTCGCAGGCACGGTGTCTGAGCCAAGCAACTACGAGGCCTCATATTACACGTTGAACGGCGGCGCGCTTGCAATCACGAATTTCACGCCGCGCACGGGCACAATCAGCTTTTATGCCGATGCCAGTTCCACGGTTGAAATCGGTGGGGGCTCGATCGCAACCGCGGGCACAATTGCGATTGATGCGAATACAAATCTGGCCGTGCAAGACGCGGGTTTCTATAGTGCGGTGCGCCTCATGGGCACGCTGGACACATCATTGGGGCTTGGTTTGTTCGATGCGCCGGTCACCGGCACCGGCACGATCGATATTGCCGCAGGTACTACATTTGATGATCGGAACAGTTCGATCGGTGCTGGCATCAGCATCGTGTTCCTTGCGAACACCGGCAATATCGCCCTTTATTCTCAAACGGGTGCTTTCACTGGGACCATCGCCGCTGGGATCACCGGTTTTCAGATGGGCAATTCCATCTCCACGCCCCGCGAAATAACGGCAATCACCGTCGCATCGGCCAGCGCCAGCCAGACCACGCTCAATCTGCTGGCAGGCGCTGCGGTGGAACAGACCCTGACGCTGGATGGCAATTATCTCAGCCAGAGTTTTGTTTTTCTGAAACAACCAATTTCCAACGGTTTGATTGAGCTGGCGTCAAATGCCGCGACCACGCCGGTTGTGGCGCTCAGCGGTGGTCAGTTGAGTGACACCTGGAACGTCACCACCACGGGCGGCAGTTGGGACAATGCCTCGAACTGGTTGAACACGTCTGTCAATCAATATGGGGTTGACGTGCCTGGAATCGGCGGCAGTGCCACGATTACCAATACGGGCTCATTCACTCCCATTATCAACGGCAACGGCACGCCTTCCACCCTTACGGTCACCGGTCAAATCGCTCTGAACGGGACACTGAGTGCCGCAATGTATCCGGGTGGCTTCACAGGGCCGGCCGGCGGGTCGATTTTGATCGGCGTCACGGGGACATCAGGCTTGGTGGATGTGCTCTCCGGCTCGTCGCTGACGGGCAGCTTTCTCAGCCTGAATGGGTATTTACAGGTGGAGGGCACGGCCGCGATCGCTGGTTTGATCACCGGCAACACCGCGGGCTTCGTTGATGGGATCGGTGCGTATGACGGTGGCGTGATCAGCACAGACGGGCTTTATCAGTATAACGGCACAATCGAGGTGGACGGCCTGTCGGCCATTGAAATCGGCTATATTCCCACGCCCGTGCTCGGGGCAGTGAACGTGGCGCGGGGCTACACGGTTTCTCTGACCGGAAGCCGCCTTTATGGCGATCTCGTCAACGCGGGGACTTTGATCGCGAACGTGGGTCGCTTCTCGATTCAAAACAGTATCAGCGGAAATGTGAGTGGGCCCGGGCTGCTGGAGGTGAGCAAGTCCAGCCTTTTGCATTTGAACGGCAGCCTTGCATCCAGCAGTGTTCTCAAATTTATTGACATTGACGGCACGTTTGACATCAGCGGGGCCACGGCACCGTTGGTGACGGCCAGCGGCTTTGTGGTCACGGACGAGATCGACGTGAGCAACTCTGTGGTTGGCGTGCAGACTCTTTCTAATAGTGACGGAACGGTGACGTTGACGCTCACCAACGCCGCCGGTGCCACCGTGCAGCAGATCGTGCAATCCGGCTCGCTTGCCGGCAACGCCGAGGTGCTGCTGGCGAACCCATTCGGCGGCAGCAGCAATGCACTCGTTCTTGCGGCGGGCACGTTGCAGGCAGGGGCAGCGCCCACGGCGGCGGTCGGCTCAAGCGCTGGGCAGAGTTTCACGGAAGCCGCCACTGGCGGTGCTTGGAACGCGACTTCAACCTGGGCCGCTGCGTTGGCACCCGGCAGCAACGATACGGTCACGCTGGGTAGCAGTGGCTCGTACACGGTTCTCAGCGGCTCAGGCAATGCGGCATTGGTCCGTGAGAGCAACGGTGACGCGCTGTCGGGTGTGTTCAATTTCAATGCGCTCCAGATCAGCCAGGTCGGCGGCACTTTGGGCACGGCCCCAAGTTTGGGCGGTTGGCTGGATGTCACATCGGGCTCCACGCTCACGCTTGGCAGCGCCTCGATCAACCCGGGAACGTTGGAAGCAGTGGGGGCTGGGGCTTCCATCGTTGTCAACGGCGTCCTGAGCATGGGTAAGATCGGTGCCACCGGTGCCGGCAACAGCAGCAATCTTTTCGCCGCAGGCGGAGGAACCGTGCGCCTTCTCGGCGGCGTTGCGATGCTTGAGACCCAATACGTCACCAACCAGCAATTCGCCGTTGACGCAATGTCCGCCATCGAGATTGGTACGGCCGGTGGTGCCGCGCGTGGGGCGATCACGGTTGATGCGGGCCAGAATCTGGCCACCACCGTGTCAGGCACGCTGGGGACCGTCAACTTCTCTGGCAACGTGGTCAACAACGGCACGATCGGCAGTGCCACGTTGGAGAATATGTATATCACCGGGTCGGTGAGCGGTACCGGCGTTGTGCTGTCAGGCGGGTTTCTGCAAATTTCCGGGGCAGTTGGGCCTGGCCAGACGATTGAAATGACCGGCACCGCGAGTGTGCTGGAGTTGATGGGTGGGCAGATCAACAGCCCTGTGATTGCCGGTTTCAGCAGTGGTCAGCAGCTCCAGGTGCAGGGGTCGGTCACCAAGACCGTCTACACGTCAACTGGCAGCAACAGTGGCACGCTCGCATTTTACGATACGAACGGAACGTCTGAAGGTTCTGTTGTGCTGCAAGGGAACTATTCGGGGCAGACGTTCCTCGTGAATTCAGCCGAAGAGATTTTATTAGCGGCAGAATTTGGCTCAGTTGCGCCCGCCGTGATCGAACTGGCCGCGCCCTGTTTCGTGACCGGCACCCGGATTGCCACACGGCGCGGGGAGGTGGCGGTGGAGGATCTCGTGGTGGGCGATGTCGTCCAGGCCCGCCAGGCCGGGTGGGCTCCGGTGATTTGGATCGGGCGGCGGCGTGTTGAATGCGCGCGCGCTGTTGATCCCCGGGAGGTTTGGCCCGTGCTCATCGAGGCTCATGCGTTCGGGCCGAATGAGCCCTGCCGGGATTTGTGGGTCTCGCCGGATCATGCCGTGGCACGCGAAGATGTCTTGATCCCCGCGTGGTGTTTGGTGAACGGGGAGAGCGTGCGGCAGATTGAGGTCGAGCGCGTCGATTATTGGCACATCGAGTTGCCAGGGCACGACGTGATCCTCGCCGAGAATCTGCCGGTGGAAAGTTTCCTCGATTGCGACAACCGCTCTGACTTTGACGGCTCAACCGGCATTGCTCCGCTCGTCTGCGTCGATGCCGCCCCGTGTCTGCCGGTGATGCGGCAAGGGGTGGCGGTGGAGCGGGTTCGTGCCATGCTGCGGCGGGTGCCCATCGCAGCGGAGTGAATGAGTGCGGATTTGTGTCTATGGGGCCGGGGCCATCGGTGGGTTCATCGCCGGCTATATGGCCCGCGCCGGGCTGGATGTGTCGGTGGTGGCCCGCGGCGCGCATCTGGAGGCCATCCAGGCGGGCGGCATCACGGTGATTTCGAGCGAGGATGAATTCACCGTGAAGGTGCGGGCCAGCGGCAATCCCGCTGATCTCGGCCCCCAAGATGGCGTGCTGGTGACGGTGAAAGCACCCGCATTGCCTGGGATTGCGGGCAGTCTGGCACCTTTGATGGGGCCGGACACGCCGGTGGCGTTTCTGACCAATGGCGTGCCGTGGTGGTATTTCCATGGCGCTGGCGGGGCGCTGGATGGCACGCGGCTGCCGCTGCTCGACCCTGGCGATGGCCTGTGGAACGCGGTGGGCGCGCGCACGGTGGGCGGCATTGCCTGGCCCGCGAGTTCCGTGCCGGAGCCAGGGGTGATCCGCGTGCCGTCCCCCAAGCGCACGGCGACGGTGCTGGGTTCCCCTGATGGCATCACCACGCCGGGCATCACCGCACTGGCCGCCGCGTTCGAGCAGGCCGGGCTGCCCGTGGTGGTGGAGACGCGCATCCGCAACCGCATCTGGGAGAAGCTCGCCTTCAATCTCAGCGCCGGGCCGATGTGCGTGCTGACCGAAACGCCGGTGCGCGACACGCATGGGCAGCCCGCGCTGATCGATGCGTCCCGCCGCGTGCTGGCGGAGGCGCAGGCGTTGATCGCGGCTTTGGGGTGTGAGGTGGCCCTGGATGTCGAGCGCATCGTGGCCTCCAACACCACCCTCAACCACCGGCCCAGCATCCTGCAGGATTGGCAGGCCGGGCGGCCGATGGAGGTCGATGCGCTTTACAACGTGCCGCTGCAGCTCGCAGCGAAGCTCGGCATTCCCATGCCGACGCTGTCGCTGCTGGCCGCATTGATCCGGGTGAAGGTGGCGGGTCGTTCTATGCCTCCCGCTTGACGCCGGTGAACAGGATCAGCCCCTTGGCCATGCCGGTGAGGCTGGATTTGTAGGCGGTGGGCTGGAAGTAGGAGCCGAGCGGGAGGTAGGCCACGTCCTCCAACACCTGAGCCTGGAGCTTGGCGGCCAGTTCCTTCTCGGCGGCGGGGTCACCGGCCACCAGCCATTGATTGCGCAGCTCCTCCACCTTGGGCAGGTTCGGCCAACCGTTATAGGCACCATCACCGTTGCCGCGCAGCAGTTGGTGGCTGCCGGGGTTGCCGCAATCATAGCCGCCGGAGAAGGCGCAGAACATGTTCCAGCCCCCGGATTCCGGCGGCTTGCGGTTCACGGAGCGCTGCACGGTGGTGCCCCAATCCGTCGAAACCTCATCGATGTTCATGCCGATTTTGCGCAGCATATCGACGCCGACCTCGGCGATGGCGTTGATGCGCGGCACGTCAGTGGGCGAAAGATAGACCACCTTTTCGCCCTTGTAGCCTGCTTCGATCAGCTCGCGCTTGAGGTCGGCAATGGAATGGGTGCCGCTGAGGGCCTCCATCCCCGCTTTGCTGGCCGAGGGGCTGCCGGAGGTGAAGACGCCGGTCTGCGCGTCATACGGTGCCGCGGTGCCGACGACGGCTTCCATGAATTCCTTCTGGTTCACCGCCTTCAACGCGACCCTGCGGATTTTGACGTTGTCGAATGGCGGGAACAGGAAGTTGAAGCGCAGGAACCCGATCAGCCCCTTGGTCTCCGCCACCGACAGCGAGATGCCCTTGGTGGTCTTCAGCGACGGCACGAGGTCCATCAGCGGCTGCTCCACCCAATCGACCTCGCCGGCCTTCAGCGCTGCAACCTGGGTGGCCGGGTCCGGCGTGGTCAGCCACTCCACGCGGTCGAAATGCGCCACGCGAGGGCCTGCGGTGAAGCTCGCCACACCCTGGCGCGGCACGTAGCCGTCAAACTTGGCATACACGTTGCGCGCTCCCGGCACGCGCTCATTGGCGACATAGCGGAACGGGCCGGAGCCGACCATTTCCGTCAGCCGCGTGCTGGACGGCGTTTTCGCCAGCCGCTCCGGCATCATCACCGCCATGGTGTTGGTGGGATGCGCCAGCGCGTCCGGCAGCAGGTGGAACTTGTATTTCAGCCGGAAAACAATGGTTTTGTCGTCGGGGGCGGAGAGATCGGCGGTGGCCAACGCCAGCGCCTGCCCAAACGCGTCCTGCACCCACCAGCGCTGAATGCTCGCCACGCAGTCACGCGCCAGCACCGGCGTGTTGTCATGGAATTTGAGGCCGGGGCGCAGCGTCAGTGTCCAGGTCAGCCCGTCGGTGGAGGTGGTGTAGCCCTCCAGCATCTGCGGCTGAATGGCACCGGCCTCATCGACACCGAACAGCATGTCATAGACCAGCAGCGCGTGATTGCGCGTGATGAACGCGCTGACGGCGGGGTCGAGCAGGGCCAGATCGGCGTAGGGGATGAATTTCAGCGTGGTCGCCGCCTCCGCGCGCACGATGGAGGGGCGGGCCATGGAGCCTGCGAGTGATGCCGTGGCCAAGCCTGCTTTGATAAAACCCCTGCGCGCGATCGCCATGCTGTGCTCTCCCGATGATTGTTCCGGCTTTTGCCAAGCAAGGCCTGTGCCGGGTGCCGCCGTAAGATGGATGAAACCCATCACCGCCCGCCCTGTATCGTCATTGCGAGGCCCGCGTGCGGGCCGTGGCAATCCAGAGCAACGACCCGCAGCTTCGCGCGTGCCAAGCCGCCAAGCCGCAACCGGCCATGGCGATATTCATAACGATATCGTAACATTAAGGGCGCAATTCTGCCCCAACGCCAAATCCCGCGAAAAAACAAAGAAAAAAGAAAGCGCCCCTAACAGGCGAACAACCCCCAGGCAGCGCGTCGGAACCGATGGCATGGCCGGGCGCGTGGGCAGATCCAGCACCACCGGGATCATCACGGCGAGGCCAAATCGCGTCACATGCCGCCACAACGCCACCCGGCCCCGGGGCGTCTGCCGGGCGGGAACATACCCATCCGGCCCACCCCAGCCAGCCTCGATCACCCCAGGCTCCTCGGCAAACTCCAAACCCGCATAACGCTCCTCAGTCATCATCCACAACAGCAACACGCGTTTTAGGTTCGGGCTGCAGGTTGCGATAAACATCAGCTGCAGCAGCAAATTCAGCTCCCCCGCCCCACGCACAGCTCCGCCAATGAGGCACAGCAGCACCATCGGATCAGAGGTTGCGGAAGAACGAGAGACGGTCATCGGGGCTTGGTTCCTGTGTTTGGGGTGATGTCAGTTCATATGACATAACACAGGAGTGGCCGCAAGAAAAATTAACACGCGAGCGCCCGTAGGATGGGTGCAGCGCTTGCGAAACCCATCAATTCGGCGGTGCCAAGCAACGGGTATCGAAAGCCGCACCAATCTTACGGGGGCCGGATAACGTTCGGCTTAACCCCTATTTGCAGTCATAATTGCCGCCGCTACGACGGCCACAGGTCTGCACGTCGCCGTCGGCAGGGTCGTTGAGCACGAGGTTTCCGGTATTGCCGTCATGGCTGAGGTCGCAAGCCCCAAATGTGTCAATGCTATATTGGCCGCTAATGCGGCCGCTATCGCTGGTAATAATAATGGTGCCGCCCCAGCCGGAATAGTGCAGGTCGGCGTGTCCGCCCGGAGGGATTTCACAAATCGGCACATTCGGGGAATTCGGAAAATCACCGGAGCACGTGCTGCCTTTGCCGCTGTCGAGGTTCACCGTCACCACCCAGTCCGAGTGATTGTAGAAATGCCTCGTGCCGCAAGCTTCGGCGGGACCCGCGATCATGGTCAAAGCGACCATGGTGAGAAGCAGCAAGGCAGAATATCGCGAGAGTAGTGCAGTCTTCGCCACTCCCGCCGTTTTGGTTATTTTGTCGGCGACGTTGGTTGATCCAGACAAATCGGGCATCTTGCGCATTTAACCGCCTCCTTACCAATCCAATGTGCTTCGGTGTACGGCACCGCCTCAGGACGACGGAATGGACGAGAACCAACGAACATTTCGCCTATGCACGGCGCACCACAACATTCTGGTGGAAGGATAATTCGCAATGAGCGCGCTTGCCAAGAAAGCAAGGGCACCTGTCATGAACACAAATATCTCGACGCTTCGAGCCGTTCCTCGCTCTGTTTACCGCCAGTTAACAAAAATCAGGCATCTTCCACTTGGTAAGGGTCAGCCGGATGCGGACTATAATCGCATTGGGAAAGCCTGGGGCTGGAAGTCGTTTCGAGGAATCATGCGTCATGCTGGATGTGCTTTGCCGGTTGAGTCCGTCGTTGAAAGTCATTTCAGACAAAGCTGAGTGGCTGGATACGTTATCGACACATTGTGGCATCGGCTTATGGGATGCTGTGCTGCATGAGGGTGACGCCATGCATCCGGACTCACGATGGACATGGTCGGCTGAATTCCGTCATCTCTGCGGCTACCAAACTGAGGCTGAATTCCCCAACGTCGTTCAGTCCTGGTCAGATCGGCTGCATCCAGAAGATGCCCCCGCCACGTTCGCAGCCTTCGGAGCAACCTGTAAAACCGGGGTCTCCTATGACGTGAAATACCGTCTGAAAGTGAATGGCGGTGCCTATCGGTGGTTTCGTGCGACCGGCGGGGTCGTCTTGGGCAAAAAGGGCGTGCCCAGGCGCGCCTGTGGTTCGCTCACCGACATCCACGAGGCGACGGAGGCCACGGCGGCCCAGAAAGCTGTCATGGGCCAGACCGCTGACGCGTTCGAGGCCACGGTCGGCGCGTTGGTGTCAACGATTTCGTCTGGCGCGACCACGCTCAAGGTGACGGCGCAGTCCATGTCAGCCACGGCCATGGAAACAAATCAGAAGGCGATGACAGTGGCTGCCGCCGCGGAACAGGCGGGTGCCGGCGTGCAGATTGTCGCCGCCGCGGCGGAAGAACTGGCAACGTCGATCCAAGAGATCAGCCGCCATGTGGCTCGCTCGGGGCACGCAACGGGCAAAGCGGTTGAGGATGCACGGCGCACTGACTTGATTGTTCGGGCACTGGCCGATGGCGCACAGAAGATTGGCGATGTGGTGCAACTGATCGCAGGCATTGCCGCACAGACCAATCTTCTGGCGTTGAACGCGACCATTGAGGCCGCACGAGCGGGCGATGCCGGCAAGGGTTTTGCCGTGGTTGCCAGCGAAGTGAAAAGTTTGGCGACGCAGACCGCGAAGGCGACGGATGAGATCGCCTCCCAGATCACCCAGATCCAAGGTGCGACGGGAGAGGCGGTGAACGCCATCAAGGCGATCTCCACCACGATTGACGAAGTCAATGTGATCGCATCGAACATCGCGGCCGCGGTGCAACAGCAAGGCAGCGCCACCGCTGAAATAGCACGCAACATTCAGCAGACCGCGGTGCGGACCTTGGAGGTCACCACCACCATTTCCGGGGTCAGCCAGGCTGCTAACGACACCGGGGCCGCAGCGGGGCAGGTGTTGGGTGCCGCCGCCGATCTGTCGCAGCAGGCACAGGACCTGACGGGTGAGGTCAACAGCTTCGTGGTGGGCGTTCGGGCTGGCTGAGCGGCGGGCGCAGAATCAATCATCCTTGGAACGGATCGGGGCCTCAGCCGACGCGTGGGGCCTCTTGCGACCCTGATGGAGCAAGGCCAAACGCTCTCACACAGCGCTCGCCCTCACACTACCCCCCCGCATGCTTCCGCGCCGCGTCCACCGCCTCCTGCAACTCGGACAACTCCACCGCCCCTGAAAGCAACGTGCCGCCCATGACGTAAGCAGGGGTGCCTTGCAGGTCGAGTTTTCGGGCGATGGACAGGTTCGCGTTGATTCGGGTCTGCACGTCCGGTGCTTTCATGTCCGATTGCAGGCGTGCCCAGTCCAGGCCCTGTTTGCTGGTCATGGCGTGCAGGCTGTCCTCGGTCACCTCTGGCGGCCCCGCCATGATGGCGTCGTGCAGCTTCTGGTAGCCGCCTTGCTTTTGGGCTGCGAGCAAAGCGCGCGCTCCAAGCACGCTGGCGGGGCCGAGCACCGGCAGGTCTTTGTAGACGAGGCGCAAATCGGGGTTCGCCTTCAGCAACGCGGCCAAGGTGGGCAGCATCTTGCGGCAATATGGGCAGCGAACGTCGTAGAATTCCACCAGCGTCAGTCTGCTGCCTGCGTTGCCAGCGATGGGGTCGGCTGGGTTGGCGGTCAGCTGCGGGGCGAGTTGGGCGAGTGTGGCGGCGGTGGCGTCGCTTTGTTTTTTGGCGTCATCGGCCTGAAGTCCCACCACGGCGTCACGCAGGATGCTGGGGTCGTTCTTCATCGCGTCACGGATGATGTTGACGATCTCGGCGCGCTGCTGCGGCGTGAAACTCTCGGCGTGGGCGGGCTGGCCCACCAGCAAACCCATCGAAATCGCAGCAAACGCAAGAATTCGGGCGAGGGGGCGGGGCATGATGGGTCCTGCGAGCGGTTGCCGGGGGCTGAGAAGGCGGTTATGGCACGAGTCCGGTGGGATGTGGGAGTGGGCGGCAGATGAGCGGCATCAAGGCGCGTGCATTAACGGCGATGCTGATGGCGGGTGCCATGTCGCTGAACGGCTGCGCCACGGTGGGCGACCTGTTCCAGTCTGGCCCCACGGTGCCGGTGGGCAAGCCGGGGGCGGTGAAGGGATTTCTGGGCGGCGTGGTGGCCGATGAGCCGGAAGCAGCCCTGATCGGCCGTTCTGTTCTCTCCGCCGGTGGCAATGCCGCCGATGCCGCCGCCGCGATGGGCTTTGCGCTGGCGGTGACGCTGCCATCGCGTGCTGGCCTCGGTGCTGGCGGGGCGTGCCTGGTGTATGATCCGGCACGGTCTGGCCCGGGCGGTGGTGCGCCGGAGGCGTTGCTGTTCCCCGCGGTGGCTCCGGCCAATCCGGGGGCGGCGAGCAGGCCGGCCTCGGTGCCGATGCTGGCGCGTGGTTTGTATGCGATGCAGGCGCGCTACGGCAGTTTGCCGATTGAGCAGCTGATTGTGCCAGCCGAGCAGGCGGCACGATTCGGCGTGAAGGTGTCGCGCGCGCTGCTGCGTGATGTGGCCGTGGTGGCCGGGCCGCTGGGTGCTGATCCCGGCGCGCGCGCTGTGTTCTTCGCCAATGGCCAGCCGCTGCAGGAAGGGGCCATGCTGGTGCAGCCGGAGCTGGGTTCCACCATCTCGCAGCTTCGCGTGGCGGGGCTCGGCGATCTTTATCAAGGTGCGACGGCGCGCAAGCTTGAGGCAGCGATGCCGGCGGTGGGTGGCGGGTTGAGCATCACGGACATGCGCCAGGCATTGCCGCGTTTCGCCCAGCCGTTCAGCCAGCCGGCACCGGGCAATGATATTCTGGCGGCGCTGCCGGAGGCCGGCGGTGTGGCGACGGTGGCGGCGTTGCAGGTGCTGGCCAACGGATTGTCGAGCCCGGCACTTCCGGCCGACGCCGCCGAGCAGCGGTCGATCGCGGTGGCCGCAGCGATGCGCCAGAACGGCGTTTCGGCGGAGCAGGTTCTCGCGGCTGATTTGAAGCCCGCCACACTTGGTCCGCTGCCGGCCTCGACCAGCTTTGGCGTGGTGGATCGCGACGGGCGGGCGGTGATGTGTGCCACCAGCATGGGCAATCTGTTCGGCACCGGGCGGATTGCTCCCGGCACCGGCATTCTGCTGGGCGCGTCACCAGCGAAGACGCCGCAGCCGCTGCTGGCTGTGGCGATGCTTTATAATCCGGGCGCTGGGCAGTTCCACGGCATGGCTGGCGGATCAGGCCAGGAGGCGGCTCCGATTGCCGCGGGATTGTCGCTCGCGGCTGGCATGTTGGGCAAGCTGCCGGTGACGTCGCCGGAGCCGGGGCGCGGCAATGTGATCGCGTGCCCAGCGTACCTGCCGAAGAACGCCCAAAGCTGCGTGTGGGCCACCGATCCGCGCGGGGCGGGGCTCGCGGTCGGCAGCAACTGATGGCGCTGAAGGCTGGGCGGGGCAGCGACGCCCCGGCGTTTTTGGTGATGGACGTGATCACGGCGGCGAACAACCGCCAGCGTGATCTGCCGCCAGGTGCTGCGCATGTGATCCGCATGGAGGTGGGCCAGCCCGGCACCGGCGCTCCTGCGGGTGCGGTTGCGGCCGCTCAGCGCGCGCTCTCGGCCGGTTTGCCGATGGGGTATACGGAGGCGCTCGGCATTCCCACCCTGCGCGCGCGCATCGCCCGGCATTATGCGGATTGGTATGGCGCGGACGTTGATCCGGGCCGTGTTGCCGTGACGGTGGGTGCCTCCGGCGCGTTCCCGCTGGCGTTTCTCGCCGCGTTCGATCCGGGCGACCGCATCGCCATGGCCGCCCCATTTTATCCGCCCTACGTGAACATCCTACAGTCCCTCGGCATGGTGCCGGTGATGCTGGAGGCCGGGCCGGAGACTCGGTTTCAGCCAACGATTGCGATGCTGGAGGCGATGGACAAGCTGCCCGATGGGCTCATCGTGGCAAGCCCGTGCAACCCAGCGGGCACGATGCTGCATCCCGAAGAATTGCGCGCGATTGCCGAATGGTGTCACCACAATGGCGTGCGTCTGATCAGCGACGAGATCTATCACGGCCTGAACTATGACAGCGCGCTTGCCACCGCCGCGATCTCGCCCTCGGCCATCGTGGTGAACAGCTTCTCCAAGTATTTTTCGATGACCGGCTGGCGCATCGGCTGGATGGTGCTGCCCCAGGATTTGATCCGCCCGGTGGAGCGGCTGGCGCAAAACATGTTCATTTCCGCCCCGCATATCGCGCAGGTGGCGGCGGAGGCGGCGTTTGAGTGCGACGCCGAGCTGGAGGCCAATATCGCCCGCTATCGCCGTTCCCGCGCGCTGCTGCTGGATGCCTTGCCGCGCGCGGGTTTCCCCAAGCTGAGCACGGCGGAGGGTGCATTTTACCTCTGGGCCGATGTGTCCGACCGCACCAATGACAGCCAGGAATTCTGTCGGCGGATGCTGGCCGAGGCGAATGTGGCGGCGGCCCCCGGCGTGGATTTCGACCGCACGCGCGGGCACCGCTTCATCCGCTTCAGCTATTGTGGGCCGGAGGCCGACATGGCGGACGCAGCCGCACGGTTGGCACGCTTCACATGATCTGGCGCTCGCCGGTGGGGGTGACACTCATCGGCGGCGTGCTCGTGGTGAGTGTGCTCGCGCTGCTGGGGCAGTCGAACGTGTGGGTTTCGCCTGACACCGCCTCGTATGTTGCGTCCACCTCGCTCGCTGACATGCGCCTGCCCGTGTATGGATGGCTTGCAAGCCCCTGGCTGGTGGGGCCAACGCTGCCGGTGCTACAGATCTTGGCCTATCTGGCGGCCTCATGCTGGCTGGTCGCGGCGTTGCGCGGCCTGGGCGTGTCGTGGGCGGCGGGTGTGGCGGTTGGGTTGGCGCTGATGTGCTCCAACCTCGTGCTGCTCTGGGCGCGGGCGGCGTTGCCGGAATTGCCGGGGCACGCTGCGATTTTAGTGGCGCTGGCGCTGGTGGTGGAACTGGCGGCGGGACGCCAGCGCGGGTGGCGGATTGTGGCGTGCGGATGCGCCGTCACTCTGGCCTGGGCGCTGCGGCCGAGCCTGTTGCCGTTCATTGTGCTGCTGCCCATTTTGCTCGCTTTCTTACCACGCCGGGTGCCCATGCACGCCACGATCGTCTTGCTGGCTCTTGCCTGCGCGTTACCTGCGATTGGGCTTGCCGCTCTGCGTTATGAGCGCCTGGGAGACGCGAATGTCGTCTCGTTCGGTGGCTTCCAGATGGCGGGCATGGCCGCACTGATGCTGACGCCAGAGTTAGCCGAGCGCTTGCCGGAGCCGGAGCGTGCTGAGGCGCAGGCGGTGATCGTGCAACGCAATCGTCTGGTGGCGGAGGGGCGCATGGCCGATCTGCCACGCAACTCGGCGGGGGAGCGGTCGTTCACCTCCGTGGCGGTGCTGTATTTCGACATTCTGGCGCGGATGCATGACACGCTGCTCTATGAGGGCGTGGGCAGCTTGCGTGCGGACCAAGAGAGCTGGGTGTCGTTCAATGCCCGGATGCAGAAGCTGGCGCTGACAACTTTGCGCGCGGCACCGGTCAGTTACGCCGCTTGGTTGGTCGGCGCGCTATCACGACTGGTGGGGCACGCCATTGTGCTGAACGGCGCGTTTGTGGTGGCGTCCGGGCTGCTCGCGCTCGCTGTGCTGGTCCGGCCAAAACCGCTTGCCGCCGCCGCCGCGATGGACGTGCCGGTTCTGCTGGTGCTGAGCGCAATCTGGCTGGCGGGGACGGCGACGCTGATCGTGTTCACAACCTTTCCAGCCGAACGCTACATCGACAGCGCCGGACTGCTGCTGCCGATTTGGCCGATTTATGCGATGTTGCGGATGTGGCGGCACCCCTAGAGTATCCGTCTTGATCAAGCGTTATTCGGTGTCCAGTGGCGGTGGTCCCTGAGCAACGCGTTGGCGAGCACGATAAGCTTTCGCATGACAGCGACGATGGCGATTTTTTTGGG
>CAIJTR010000039.1 GCA_903823665.1 uncultured Rhodospirillales bacterium | reverse complement strand
CAATCTGGTCGGGCGTTGCTCTAAGGTAGATAACAAAGCTGCCGGGGAGGCCTAAAAATCAGGCTTGTCCGGTCCGGTCACGATTTCTTCGCTGTCCTCATCCACTTGGCCCTTTTCTGCGGGAGCCACCCAGCGGGCGAGGCGGTGCGTGACGAGGCCCGCCACGCCGATCAAGATGAAAACGGTAACGAACTCACCGAACGTGGCGAGGTCGAGCAGAGTGGGGTTGACCATCTCAACCCACGCCATGACGATCCCGCAGAGGATCACCATA
Organism: uncultured Rhodospirillales bacterium; assembly: GCA_903823665.1. Lineage (GTDB taxonomy): Bacteria > Pseudomonadota > Alphaproteobacteria > Acetobacterales > Acetobacteraceae > CAIQQQ01. The sequence goes on along the minus strand of CAIJTR010000039.1, from coordinate 18,604 downwards.
AACAGGATGGCCCGGAGGAGCCGGTGATACTCGCGCACAAACCGCATCAGGCCCCCCAGCCGTCTCGCCGCAATCCGGCGCTATTGGCAATGCGATCATGGACCAGACTGGCGCGGTGGCGATATGCTCGGGAACTACCCACAACATACAGTGCCCTGCGGTCTTACGACGGATATTACGCTGCCGTGGTCAGCATCTCTGCCGGGGCGGCGTTACAGATATGCGCCATGATCTGCTCGGCCGGGTGGTTGAGGAGAAGTTCATTCTGCGTCGCAAACGCCCGGGCAGGCGGTGGTTGCAACCTGCAAGCACCGCCGCAAGGAACACGTTGCGCGCAACCGATTTGCGCGCAACGGTCAGGAGGCGAGTTGCAACGACGGCCCGCACAGGCTGGCGGTGCAAAGTGCTGCAATGGCGACGGCTGGCTGTGGGCGGCCGAACAGATAGCCCTGAACGTTCGTGCCATCGCCCTCGAACAGCGCGTTCATCTGTGCCTCCGTCTCGATGCCTTCGATGGTTGTGGCCATGCCGAGTGTTTTGCAAAGCGTGGTCACAGCATCGACAATGGCCAAATTCTCACTGCATCCGGAGTTGTCGGCGACGAAGGACTTATCGATCTTCACGCGATCGAACGGGAATTTCCGCAAATAATTGAGCGAGGAATAGCCGGTCCCGAAATCATCCATGGCGATTGAAACACCGAGCGCCTTTAGTGCCTGCAGAATTCCAAGTGTAGACGCGGTGTCCTCGAGCATGACCGTTTCAGTGACCTCCAGCTCCAGGCGTGAGGCGGGCAGACCAGACGCTGCGAGTGCTGATAGCACCGACGGCACCGGCCCCTTGCCGCTGAACTGGACCGAGGAGAGGTTGATGGCGACCTTGAAATCTCCCGGCCAGCCGGCAGCGTCCATACAGGCCTGATGCAGAACCCATTCCCCTATTGGCGTGATAAGCCCGATTTCTTCGGCGAGTGGAATGAAAACATCCGGCGACACCATTCCGCGCGTGGGGTGGTTCCAGCGAATGAGCGCTTCAAAGCCTTCAAGGGTGCGGCTTTTGAGGTCCATGATGGGCTGGTAGAACAGTGTGAATTCGTCGTTTTTAAGGGCAAGACGTATTTCGATTTCAAGCGTTCTGCGGGCCTGCATGCGGGCGTCGAGATCAGCCTCGAAGAACGAATAACTGCCGCGACCATCGGCCTTGGCTTTGTAGAGTGCCAGATCCGCATTGCGCAGCAGCGTGACAGCGTCATCACCGTCGTCGGGTACCATGGCGATGCCGATGCTGGTGCCGATGGAGATCAGGTTGCCGTCTATCTCGAATGGCTCCGATATCGTCGCGATCAGCCGTTCGGCCAGCGCGATGGTGTCCTCCGGATTTTCCGGGTTGGACTGAATAATGGCGAACTCGTCACCGCCGAGCCTGCTGACGGTGTCGATTTCGCGGCAATTCTCCGTGAGTCTGGTGGTGACGGCACGCAGCAGCGCATCGCCGGTGGGGTGGCCCATGGTGTCGTTGACGGCTTTGAAATGGTCGAGGTCGAGGCAGAGGATGGCGCATCCTTCGCCACGGCGTGAGCGGGCCAGCGCCTCCTCCAAACGCTGGTTGAACAGCACGCGGTTGGAAAGCCCGGTCAGGGCATCGTGCTGCGCCATATAGGTGATCTGCGCCTGAGCCTTGCGGCGCTCCGTGATGTCTTCGTAGGTGGCAAGCCAGCCGCCCCCCTCCATCGGCACCACACAGGCAGCGAGGCTGCGACCGTCTTCGAGGTCGCGGACGTATGAGGCAGGCTCACCCGATTCGATGTAGCCCTTGATGAGCTTCTTGGCCTCGGCTGCGACGGTTTCAGTGGAAAGTGCGCCGCCCACGGCCAGCGCCACCACTTCGTCAAACAGCATGCCCACCGAAAGCTGATCTTGCGCAATACCGAACATTTCGGCGTAGCGCGTGTTGGCGAGAATGAGCCGCTCGTTTGCGTCGAACATATTGACGCCCTGGATCATCGTCTCCAAAGCCATGCCATAACGGTTGTCCTGAAGCCTGCGGATTTCCTCTGAGACCTCACGTTCGCGAGACAATGCGAGCTCGGCCTCCGCGTGGTGGCGGGCAATGTCCGCATTGGAAAGCGCGGTTTGGCTGCGTATGCGATGCAGGACGAGCGCCGAGATGACGGCCAACGCCACTTCCAACAACAACGCCACCGCAGCGATCGAGGCGGCCTGACTTCGCCAATTCGCGAGCACCCGGTCGGCCGTGATCGTGACACCGACGCCGAGCGGGTGACCGGCGAGAAGATAGAGGGCGCTGAAGTCCGTTTGGCCCGCAGATTTGCCAATGGCGGGGCTGGCAGCACCATCACGGCGAATGGCATGCAGCATACGCATCTCCTCGGCGGCGAGGGGCTCACCGATCTCACCCTCATTGTGCGGGAAGCGGGCCAGGAGCTTGCCATCTTCGCGGAAAAGATCAATCGAACTGCCCGGCCCGAGGGCAGTGGATTCGTAAAGGCTTTCAAAATAGCTCAGGCGCAGGCTGACCAGGACCATACCGAGGAATTGGCCCTGGGTGGAGCGCACCTTGCGGGCGACGTAGACCGTCCAGGAGCCGGTGCCACGATTTCGGACCGGCTCGCTGAAATAGGTGGTGAGTGCAGGCGTGTCACGAAGGGCGATGAAATAGTCACGATCCGAGACGTTCACGTTTGGAATTGGCCAGTACCGGCTGAAGTTCAGCAGTTTTCCAGCCTCGTCGATGGCAGTGATCGCCTCGATTTGCGGGAGACCATTCATCCGCGCCTGAAGGTCTTGGAAGGTGGCGATGCCTGAGACGGCGGTGCGGTAACCTGCCTCGCTATCCAGGGCACCGAGGCGCTCCAGAATGCTGTTCTCGACCAAATCGACAGATTGAAAGGTGCGGTCTGCCTCATGGGCGAGAATGAGGGAGATACGGTTGAGTTCGGTGTTGGTGGTTTGGATGACACCATCATGCAGGCCAACAATGCCGATAGCGGCAGCGGCGGCGATCGCAATCGCGAGCAAGCCTGCGGGGGCGAGCATTGCAAACACGCTTCGGCGCTGCTTCGACGACCGTGCTTGGAGGGTCGCATCGCGGCTGCCGTAAGGCAGTCTCCCCTGAATACCACCCATCATCTTGACCCCGATCAGCCCGTGTTGGAAGGGCAAACCGTATTTGGCAGGTCAGGGTTAATGAACGTCTAATAGTGTGGGACGAATTTAGATTTTCAGATTGGCAGTCATCACGCAGCAAGCGCATTTCACGACGCTGAGGCGCTATTTTCCATGGGTTTGGTGGTGAGCGCGGAGGGATTCGAACCCTCGACCCCATGATTAAAAGTCACGTGCTCTACCGACTGAGCTACGCGCTCACAGACCGCAGGCCTTGAACGACATGCGGGCGGTTGGGTCAAGAGGAGGGGACGCAGGGCTGTGTTTCAAGCCCTGCGTCCAGAAACCTCTGGTATCAGCCCTTGACGTCTGCCGCAACGCGCATGTGGACGATGCGGTCAGGGTTGGTGACGGAACCGCTGCCGGGGGCACCGCGCTTGATGGCGTCGATATGTTCCATGCCGCTGATCACCTGGCCCCAGATGGTGTACTGGCCATCAAGGTTCGGGGCGGGTGCGAACATGATGTAGAACTGGCTGTTCGCCGAGTCGGGGTTGGACGTGCGGGCCGCGCCCACGGTGCCGCGCAGGAAGCGCTTCTTGGTGGTGAACTCGGCTTTGAGGTCGGGCAGCTTGCTGCCGCTGGTGCCGGTGCCGGTGGGGTCGCCACCCTGGGCCATGAAGCCGTCGATGACGCGGTGGAACGGCGTGCCATCATAGAAGCCCTGGCGTGCCAGAATTTTGACGCGCTCGACATGGCCGGGGGCGAGCTCGGGCAGCAGCTGAATGACGACGCGGCCGTCCTTCAGATCCAGATACAGCTCGTTTTCGAGATCGGGTTCGGCGGCGTGGGCGGTGTCGGTCATCATGGTTTCCAGAACTGGGGTTGCGGCAAGACAGGCGAGCAGAGCGCGACGGCGCATGTGTGGTCTCCGTGGGAATGAACTCAGGCACCGGGCGCAACGCGGGCACCAACACGGGCCAGGGTGCGTTCGAGCGTGAGTTTGGGGACGAAGCTGGAGATGTCACCACCGAGGGCGGCAATCTCCTTGACGAAGCGCGACGAGATGAACTGATGAGTTTCGCTGGCCATCAGGAACACCGTCTCGATATCCGGGGCAAGACGGTAATTGAGCCCGGCCATTTGAATTTCATAGTCAAAATCAGACACCGCCCGCAGGCCGCGGACGATGACGCCAGCCCCGATATCGCGGGCGAAATGGATCAGCAGCTTCTCGAACGGGATCACCTCGATCTCGGTTCCGGTGGCTGCAGAAATGGGGGCCATTTCCGCGCGCACCAGTTCCACCCGCTCCTCAATTGGGAAAAGCGGGCCTTTGCCGGCGTTCATGGCAACCCCGATCACCAGCTTCTGCATCATGCGCGCCGAGCGGCTGATGATGTCGAGATGGCCGTTGGTGATCGGATCAAAGGTGCCGGGGTAGAGACCCACACGCAGCGTGGGCTTAGCTGTCGGCATTTCCGTCATCTCGTGGCCTATCCTCCGCCTCAGCGACATTCTCGCCCTGGTTGTCCGGCTCCGCCTGCGCGGATGGGCCTTCTTCCGGGGTCTCTGGCTCGATTACGGGGAACACACTCGTCACCCGCTCGCCGCTGTCAAGTTTGAAGAGTGTGACACCCATGGACATGCGGCCGGTGATGCGGACCTGATCGGCGGGGACGCGGATGAGGCGGCCGGCGTCGGTGACCATCATCACGCCGTCACCTTGCCGGACCGCGAAGATGCCGGCGACGGCGGTGCCGGTGCGCGGCGACAGCGAGATGGCGGCGATGCCCTGCCCGCCCCGGCCGCTGACGCGGTAATCATAGGCGGAGCTGCGCTTGCCGAAGCCGATATCGGTGACGGTGAGCAGGATTTCCTCGCGCTGTTCCATCTCGGCGATGCGCTCGGGCGAGAGGGCGATGTCGGCCACCACCTCGTCGCTCTCGACAATTTCCTCGTCATCACTGCCAGCCCGGCGCTTGGCGGAGGCGTATTTGAGATAGGCCCCGCGTTCGTCCGGCGTGGCATCGACATGGGTGAGGACGGAGAGGCTGATGACCTCGTCACCCTTGAGCAGTTTGATGCCGCGCACGCCGGAGCTGTCACGGCCGGAGAACACGCGCAGGGTTTCGTCGGTGATCTGGCAGCGCAGCACGCGACCGAGGCGGGTGGCGAGCATGAGATCGTCGCCCTCCCGGCAGGTGGCAACGCCGATGAGCTTGTCGCCCTCATCGAGCTTCATGGCGATGAGGCCGGAGGAGCGGACGTTTTTGAAGTCCGACAGGCGGTTGCGCCGAATGCCGCCGGAAGCGGTGGCGAAGACGAGGTGCAGGTTCTCCCACAGGCTCTCATCCTGCGGCAGCGGCAGCACGGTGGTGATGGTGTCTGTGCCGAGATCGGGCAGCATGTTGATGAGGGCGCGGCCCTTCGACGTCGGGCTGCCTTCCGGCAGACGCCACACCTTTTCACGATAGGCTTTGCCACCGCTGCTGAAGAACAGCACGAATTGGTGAGTGTGAGCGTTGAAGCTGCGGGTGACGATGTCGTCGCCCCTGGTCCCTGCCCCGCTGCGGCCACGGCCACCGCGATTCTGCTGGCGGAAGATGTCGAGCGAGGTGCGCTTGATGAAGCCGTCCCGCGTGATGGTGACGACCATCTGGCCGGGCTCGATCAGGCTTTCATCGTCCTGATCGGCCCCGCCTTCCATGATTTCGGACATGCGCGGCGAGGCGATTTCGGCGCGGACCTTCACCAGTTCCTCGCGCATCACCTCCATGCGGCGGATATGGCTGCCGATGATGTCGAGCAAGTCGGCGATTTTGGCGGCGACTTCAGCCATTTCAGCGCCGATTTTCTCCTGCTCCAGCCCGGTGAGGCGCTGGAGGCGGATGTCGAGAATGGCGCGGGCCTGTTCCTCGGTGAAGCGGACGGTGTTCTCGGCGGAGACGACGTTGCGCTCGTCTTCGATGAGGGCGAGCAGCGGCAGCACGTCCATCGCCGGCCAATCGCGCGACATCAGGGCGGCGCGGGCGGCGGCGGCGTCGGGCGAGGCACGGATGACGGCGATCACCTCGTCGATATTGGCGACCGCGATGGCGAGGCCGACGAGGTTGTGGGCGCGCTCGCGGGATTTGCCGAGATCGAACGTGGCGCGGCGAAGAATGACTTCTTCGCGGAAGCGGATGAAGACCTGAAGCATGTCCTTCAGGCCCATCAGGCGGGGGCGGCCAGAGTCCAGCGCCAGCATGTTCATGCCGAAGCTGGTCTGCATCTGAGTGAAGCGGAACAAATGGTTCAGCACCACTTCAGCGTTCGCATCGCGCTTGATTTCCACGACCATGCGCATGCCGGAGCGGTCGCTCTCGTCACGCATGTCGCTGATGCCCTCGATGAGCTTGTTGCGCACCAGATCGGCGATGCGCTCCATCAGGGTGGCCTTGTTCACCTGATACGGCAACTCGGTCACGATGATCGCGGTGCGGTCCTTGCGGATTTCCTCGAACTCGGTGCGGGCGCGAATGATGATGGAGCCGCGTCCCCCCTCGAAGCCGGAGCGGATGCCGGATTTGCCGAGGATGATGCCGCCGGTGGGGAAATCCGGGCCGGGCACGATCGTCATCAGTTGTTCGAGCGTGAGATCTGGGTTTTCGATCAGTGCCAGCGTGGCATCGACGATTTCGGACGGGTTGTGCGGCGGAATGTTGGTGGCCATGCCGACCGCGATGCCGCCGGCGCCGTTGATGAGCAGGTTCGGGTAACTGGCGGGCAGAACCTTCGGCTCGTGCTCGGACTCGTCGTAATTGGCCTGGAAATCCACCGTGTCGCGGTCGATATCGGCCAGCAAATAGCTCGCGGCGCGGGCGAGACGGACCTCGGTGTAGCGCATGGCAGCCGGGGGGTCGCCGTCCACCGAGCCGAAATTGCCCTGGCCGTCGATCAGGCGCACGCGCATCGAGAAGGGCTGCGCCATGCGGACCATGGCGTCGTAGATCGCCGAGTCGCCGTGCGGATGGTATTTGCCCATCACCTCGCCGACGACGCGAGCGGATTTGCGGTAGGCCTTGTCATGCGTGTAGCCGGCTTCCTGCATGGCGTAGAGAATGCGGCGATGCACCGGCTTCAGGCCGTCGCGCGCATCGGGCAGGGCGCGGCTGACGATGACGCTCATGGCGTAATCGAGATAGGAGCGCCGCATCTCGTCTTCGAGCACCACGGGCATCAACTCGCCGCGCAGCGGGTCGAACTCGGGAGGGGTCGGATTGTCGGGTGTTTCGCTCAACGCTGTCTCGATTCGGCTGTTTGGCGGCCAGAGGACGGGCCTGCCTTGGGCCTGTCATATAGCCTGTACGGGCTTGGGATGCCAGAAGGGGCAGACATGAGCGGAATTCGTGGGCCACGCAGGCTGACAAGCTCTCCGATATGACGGTAACGTTGCAGCGTTGGTATTACGGAGGCTGAAGCCATGATCTCGCGCCGCAATGTTGCTGGGCTTTCTGCTATGGGGGCGGCTGCCCTCGCCTCGGTGATCCCGCAGGCTCATGCGGAGGACGCGGCTGGCGAGAGCACGTTTGCGCGCATCCGTAGGACGCGCAAGCTGCGGATTGCAGGGGTGCCGGGGACGGAGCCGTATTATCACAAGGATATCGCCACCGGCGTTTGGACTGGGTTTTGCGTCTCGATGGGGCAGGATCTGGCGAAGTCGATGGAGGCTGAGCTTGAGGTTTCCGAGACGACGTGGGGCACGGCGTTGCTCGATCTGCAGTCCAACAAGATCGACATTATGTTTGGGCTGTCGCCGACCCCAGCCCGCGCGCTGGTGTTGCAGTTCAGCCAGCCGATTTTGAACAACACGTTCACCATCGTGGCGCGGTCTGGGTTTAGCCCGAAGACGTGGGAGGAGATCAACAAGCCGGAGGTGCGGGTGGCGGTGGATATCGGCTCCACGCATGACATTTTCGCACGGCGAATTTTGCCGAAATGCACGCTGGTGGCGCTGAAGACGCCAGATGAGGCGACGCTGGCGGTGCAGACGGGTCGGGCGGATTGTGTGATTCAGGTGATCATGCTGTCGATGGTGACCGTGAAGAAGAACCCGAAGGTGGGCACCGTGCTGGTGCCGACGCCGCTGGCGGCGCAGCCGACCTGTGCGGGGATGCGGTTTGACGCCGATCATCGCTTCGTGTCGTTCGTTGATAGCTGGCTTGCTTACAGCCGTGGGCTTGAGGCGGTGCATGGGTGGATTGTGGACAACCTGGCACTCGTTGGCATTCAGCCGGAGGACGTGCCGCCTCTCGTGCAGTTCTGAGCGCGCAGGCCGCACCGCTTGGCATCCTGATGCTCGACACCGCGTTCGAGCGTCCGCCGGGGGATGTGGGGAATGCGGCGAGTTGGCGGTTTCCGGTGCTGCTTGGCCGTGTGGCGGGGGCGCGGGCGCGGCTGGTGGTGAGCGGGCATGCGGTGCTGGATGATTTTGTGGCGCAGGCGCATGTGCTGGCGGGGCAAGGTGCGGTTGGGCTGCTGACATCATGCGGGTTTCTGGCGGCTTCGCAGGCGGAGTTGGCCGCGCGCTGCCCGGTGCCGGTGGCGTCCTCCGCGTTGCTGCAAATTCCGATGCTGCGGCGGTGTGTGCGCGGGACGATTGGGGTGATCACGTATGATGCGGAGGCTCTGACGGCTCGGCATTTCATGGCGGTGGGCGCTGATCCCGCGACGCCGGTGATGGGGTTGCCGCCGGGTGGGGCGTGGCGGGCGATGATCGAGGGGGGTGCCGCGTATGATGCGCGGGCGTTGGAGGACGAGGTTGTGGCGGCGGCGATGGCGCTGCGGCACATGCACGGCGACCTTGGGGCGATTGTGCTGGAATGCACCAATTTGCCGCCCTTTGCTGGGGCCATTCGCTCGGCCACGGGATTGCCGGTTTATGACGTGATCACGCTGGGGCATTGGTTCCATGCGGGCCTGACCGGAGGGCTGGCATGAACTACGAGTGGAGCTTTCATTTCCTCTGGCAATATCAGGCGCTGATCCTGAAAGGCGTAGGCGTCACCGTTGGGTTTACGATTCTGACGGTGGTGCTGGGGCTGGTTGTGGGGCTGGTGGTGGCACTTGGGCGGATGACCGGGCGGCGCTGGATCACGTGGCCGCTGCTGGCGTTTATCGAGCTGTTTCGCTGCACGCCGGTGCTGGTGCAGTTGATCTGGTGTTATTATGCGCTGCCTGTGCTGGCGAATATTGACCTTTCGCCGGCTGCGGCGGCGATTTTGACGCTGAGCTGCTATGGCGGCGCGTTTTATGCCGAGATTATTCGCGCCGGCATTGTCTCGATCGAGGCGGGGCAATGGGATGCGGCGCGGGCGCTGGGGCTGAACCGCTATGCGGTGATGCGGCATGTGATTTTGCCGCAGGCGCTGCGCCGGATGGTGCCGCCGCTGGTCAATCAGAGCATTCAGCAGTTGAAGAACACGTCACTCGTTTCGATTTTGGCGGTGCCGGATATTTTGTATCAGGGGCAGCTGATCACGTCGGCGACGTATCGGCCGCTGGAGACGTATTCGATGGTGGCGGTGGTGTATTTTCTGATCCTGTTCCCGCTGACGCAGCTGGCTTCGCGGTTGGAGCGGAAATCGGCATGAGCCTGCATGTGGTGGTGATCGGGGCCGGGATTGTGGGGGCCGCGAGTGCGCTGGCGTTGCTGGAGGATGGGCATCGCGTCACCATTCTTGATCCTGGGCCGCCCGGTGGGATTCAGGCGGCGAGTTATGGGAATGGGTGCTGGATCAGCCCGGCCTCGATCATTCCGATGTCCATGCCGGGGCTGTGGAAGAAAATTCCTGGGTATCTGACTGATCCGTTGGGGCCGCTGACGATACGGTGGCAGGCGCTGCCGTCATTGTTGCCGTGGCTGGTGCGGTTTGTGTGGGCGGGGGCCTCGGTTTCTCGGGTGGAGCGGACGGCGCGGCATTTGGCTGAGTTGTTGCGGGATGCGCCGGGGCGGCATCGGGCGTTGGCGGCTCGGGCGGGGATGGAGGAGATGATTGAGCAGCGGGGCTTGCTGTATCTTTATCCGTCGCGCGCGGATTTCGAGGCCGAGGCGCTGGCGTGGCGGCTGCGGCGGGACAATGGGCTGGCGTGGACTGAGCTGGATGAGGATGAGTTGCGGCAGACGGAGCCGGAACTGGATCGTCGGTATCGGTTTGCGGTTCGGTTGGATGCGGGGGGCCATTGTGTCGATCCCGGTTCATATGTGGCGGGGCTGGTGGCATATGCGCAGAGCCTGGGGGCCGAGTTTGTTTCAGGTCGGGCGAGCGGGTTTGATATTCGGGACGGGCGGTTGCGGGCGGTTCGGATTGATGCGGGGGCGATTGCGTGTGACCGGGCGGTGATCTCGGCGGGGATTGCGTCGGCGGCGCTGGCGTGGGCTGCGGGGGATAAGGTGCCGCTGGTGAGTGAGCGCGGGTATCACGTGGTGGTGGCGGGGCCGGAAGGCTCGCTGCGCACACCGGCGATGCCGAGTGATGGGAAGATGGCGCTGACGCCGATGGCGCAAGGAATGCGGGCGGCGGGTCAGGTGGAATTGTCCACGACGAATGCGGCTCCGGATTGGCGGCGGGCGGATATTTTGTTGCGGCATCTGCAATCGACGTTGCCTGCCCTGCCCCGCGATATTCCTGCGGAGCGGGTGAGAAGGTGGATGGGGCATCGCCCCTCCACGCCGGATGGGCTGCCGGTGGTGGGTCTGTCTCGGGCGTCGGCGGATATTGTTTATGCGTTTGGGCATGGGCATGTGGGGTTGGCGAGCGGGCCGATGACCGGGACGCTGGTGGCGGATTTGATTGGTGGGCGGGTGCCGGGGTGTGATGTTTCGGCGTTTTCGGCTCGGCGGTTTTAGGCGCGTTGTTTTAGGAAAGTAGGGTGCAGTCCGTTTTGGGACTGCACCGCCTTCACGCCGCAGAATGGTGCAGCCCCAAAGCGGACTGCACCGTACAATTCGTTATTTTGACTTGCATTGAACGTGGATTTCTGTCATAAAAAATAACTCATTCTCTGACACAGGAACCCAAGCCGCATGACCGCTTCTCGCTCTCCCGCAACACCCGATCCGATGGCGCTGCTTTGCCTCATCGGCGGAGCTGTGCGCGGGGCTGCGGAGTGGAATTTGCTGATGCAGTTGATCATCATTGCCAATCTCTGCCCGGCGATCCGGCACGCAATGCTGGCTTGGCTGGTGACGGAAGAGCGTTACGCGGGCTTGGAGTTTGAGGAGGAGCGCGGCGTTGTCGAGGATGGCTGGGGTGGGCCGGATGGGATTTATCGCGGCTTTATGACGCCCAAGGGCCGCGTGGTGCTGTGGCGGCATGTGACGCGGTTTGGGCTGGCTGTGATGATCCCGGTGGTGACGGCGGCGCTGGATCGGCTGCCCAACACGCTCGTTCCAGCGCGCGGCTGGAGCCTTACGGCGCTGTTAGAGGCCCTTTGTTTTTTTCAAATTTTTAACGTGGGTTTTGGCTGCGTCGCGGAACTGCGCGCTCATCGTTCCGGTTAGGCAATAAAAGAGGTGTCGGGGAAGAAGAAAGGAAGGAAGATCGACCACGGAGAACTCGGATGACACGGAGAAGAGAAGTGCCGAGGTCTTCTTGCTTGCTTCTCCGTGGCTCCGTGTCCTCCGTGGTGAATCCTTGCTTTCTTTGCTTGGCGAATGGCGCAGTCCCAAAGCGGACTGCACCCTACGGCTTATTCGCTGGCGGCGGCGGTGGTGGTGGGGGCGGCGGTTTTCATCATTTTGCCGGTCATCGGGATGAAGAACACGCCCACGTCCTTTTTCGAGTGGATCTTGCCGTCTTCGTCCTTGGTGTAGACGTAGAGGAACTGGCCGCGCTTGAAGGGCTGGCCGATGGGGATGAGGGCTTTGCCGCCGGGCTTGAGCTGCTTGAACAGTTCCGGCGGGGCATATTGGGCGGCGCAGGTGATGATGATGCGATCAAAGCCGCCCTCCACTTCCGGCCAGCCGAAATAGCCGTCACCGACGCGGGTGTGGACGTTGTCATAGCCGAGGGGCTCGTAAATCTTGCCGACGGCGCGGCCGAGTGGCTCGATGATTTCGATGGAGTAGGAGGTTTTGACCATGCGGCTAAGCAGCGAGCTTTGAAAGCCGCTGCCGGTGCCGATTTCAAGCGTGACATGCTCGGGCTTGGGGGCGAGCACCTGGGTCATGTAGGCCTGGCCCAGATAGTCGGACAATGCCGAGCCGTAGCCAAGCGCCCAGGGCTTGGGGTTTTCTTCGTAGGCATCACCGGGCGTGGCGCGCTTGTTGTCGTATTGATAGTGGTAATATTCGCGCGGCACGGCCTGGAAGGCGGCGAGCACGGCGGGATCGGCGGAGCCGAGATGCGAGGTGAGATAGCTCTCGATCAACTTCATCGCGGCCGGTTTGCGCTTCTGAATGGCCTGGAACTGCGCTTCGGACAGATCAACCGGGCGGCCGGATTTTGCCATGGCTTCCATGTAGGCAGCGCGGGTCCAGGCAGGCGTGTCAGCGCGGGACGGTGATGCGAGCAGGGCGGCACCGGAGGCGGCGAGCAGGGTGCGGCGGGTGGGAGCAAAGGTCACTTCAGGCTCTTTCGGTCACGAGGAAAGACGATATTGGCGACGACATACAGACTTAGTGCTGATAGCAAAACCACATTGTAGCCCGCCTGCAACGAAATGAGGTTGGCCAGCGGCGTGGAAACCACGGAAAACGCGCCATTCAGCCCCCAGGCCCAGGGCAGGAAGCCACCGGAGCCGGCCCTGCTGAGGCCAAGCGGGAAAGGCAGGCCGAGGGCCACCGAAACTGGCGCAACGACGACGATCACCAGCGCCGCGCGGACCACGAAATCCTGGTCCAGAGTGGCCAGCATGCCATCCTGAAGGAACATCGACACGGCCACGCACCAGACCACGATCACGCCGATGGCAATGTCGATCCCGAGGCGGGGACGGGTGGCGAGTTGCTCGCTCAGCAAGCTGCCGAGGCCAGAAAATATGAGCATCGCTGTCAACACCAATGCGAACCCGCTGGTTCGATCGTTGAGGTAGAAGCTGGCGCGTTCGATCAGATAAAGCTCGATGAACAGGAAGCCGAGGCCGAGGGCTGCAAAATAAATCGCCGCCCGCCAGACGCTGACGCCTGCAGACCTGATACGCGAGCCCCCGACAAGGGGCACGGCCAATACGATGAGGGCGATGACGATGGCCTGTGCCAGCACGGCCAGATTGACCAGCGGGCCGATTTCCGCCTGTGGCAGAATTTCCAGCCGGTCGAGGATGGTGCCGAGATGTTCGAGGCGGAGGACGGCGTAAAACGAGGGGCGGTCGAAGGTGATCGGGCTCAGGTTAAATGCGCGGCTGCTCTCGGTGGCTTCTCCACGCAGGATTGCTGGTGCCTCGTCGGCAATCGCATCATGGGCTGCATCGCCGGATGTGACCTCGCCCTTGCTGAATGAAACGGCGGGCAGATCGTTGAATATCTCAGCCTTTGGAGCCTTCTCGATGCCGGGGAAATAAGACAGATCGAAGCTGCGATCGACGCAGAACCGCTGGGCGACGGCAATACGCTGGGCCTCAAATTTCTCCGGCGAGACGAGGATGCGCACATTCCAGGCCGAGCGGTAGACGAGCACGTGCTGTTCCGGTGCATCCAGCCCGGCCATTTTGATGCCCTGGCGCACGGTTGCCAGCACACGCACGGCGTAGGCTGGGAATTCCCGGATGGAGACGGGGATGGAGAGGATGCCGTTATGCGAAAGTGACGCGAGATCGGCGGCAATCGCCTCGGCGGTGAATGCGGCGGTGTTGGCCTCACCGCTGTCCAGGAAATCCCCAGAAATGTCGATGATGTCAAATTGGTGGTCCTGGACGGCGACCAGCGGGCTGATCGCCGTCGGCCGGGATTGCTCGGGCACGCGCCTGATCCATGCGCGGATCACCGGGTCTGGCTCGAGGGTGGTGACGTCGGTTGCACCCAGCGCACGTGCCTCAATGGAACGGAAGCCACCGGACGAGCCAATAAGCAGGAGGCGAGATTTCGGCAGCAAGGTATAGGGCAACGACGACAACGCGGAGAGCGCGTACTGCACATCAACCGAGCCCGGCTTGGCGATCGCAGCAACACGATTGCCATCACGATACATGCCGTAGGTGGATGGGGGGCCTGCAACACCAAGCATGGCGGCGTTGTTGGAGATGTCGGTGTCCACCCGCTCGGTGAAGTCATCAAGCAGGGTGTAGAGGCCGCGCGCCGAGCGGGTTTCATTGATGATTTTGGCGTCCGGCACGTGCAGCGGCGCGTAGATTGCCTTGTAATCGTTGAACCCGGCCTGATTGCCCAGTACAAGCAGCGCCTCCGCGCCACCGAGCACGAGCAATGTGGCGGGCAGGACGATGCGCCATTTGTCCGACAGTGCCGAGGCCAGGGCCAGCGGAACCAGCAGGCAGGGCAGCAGCATGAACGGGTGGACATAGCCCATCAGCGCCAAAGCCAAGAGCGAGCCGGCCCCTGCCCCGGTCAGATCAAAGCCGTAGACGCGGCCGATGGAGCTGTCGTTGAGGATGAAGCACAGGCTGATATACAGGCCGGCCAGGAAGAAGAACGGCAGGAGGGCCGCATAATACAGCGCAATCAACCCAATCTGCGGCCAGAACGTCGCCTGGTTCTGCAGTTGCAGCGGGTTGAATGGGTTGGTGGTGACGAAGTGGAAGCCGATTGCAGCGGTGGCCACGAGCAATGCCGGAAGCCAGTCGAGCAGAAATTTGCCATGCGGGGCGATGCGCTCCCGCCCGAGGGCGAGCACCACGCCGGACAGTGCAAATCCTGCCAGCACGATCGAGATGACCCAGTAGCCATACTCCGACCATTTCGCGACGGCGAAATAACGGGTGAGTGCGATCTCAAAGCCGACCGTTGCCAGCGAGACGAGGAAAAGGGCTGCGAGCCCGGAAAGCTTTGGTTTGCGGATCATGCGCCAATCCGCCGTGCCATAAAGCTTTGCAGCATGGCGTTGAAGCGGGCCGGATCATCCACAAACAGGGCGTGGCCGAGATCAGGGACCACGCTGGTATCGGCCGCCACGTGGTGGGCGGCGAGATTGGCGGCTTGGCCGGCAAAGCCTGGGCGAACGACATAGAGCACTGGCTTGTTCGTCGAATAAACCGCTTCCTTCCAATAGGTGCGCGGCACGCTGTAGGCCAGCAGCGCATTGGCCGCCCATTCCGGCGTGCGCAGGGCTGCATCGGTCAAAGCCCGGAGATAGCCGGCAGATTGCGGACGCTTGAACATGGATTTCACAAAGCTTGCCATGAACACCTCATGCGTCTGCTTTGGGCCTTTACGGTAGGGATGCGCGGGCGGCGGCGGTGGCGGATCTTCGCCCACGGAATTGTCGATCAGAACGAGGCCGGCCAGCGTTTGGTCACCATAGGTGTGGACATAAGCCAGGCTATCGAGCACACCGAGTGACCAGCCGACCAGCAGCACGCGGCGCAGGCCGAGATGGCCGATGAGTTCGGCGATATCCGCCCCCCGCCGGTCATAGGTGTAGCCAGCGGGCGCAATCTCACTGCTCCCCTGACCGCGTGGGTCGAGCGCAATGACACGGTAACGCTGGGAAAACGCGTCAATTTGCGGCTGGAAGATCCATTCAGGCATCGTCCAGCCCGGCACGAACAACAGAACGGGCGTGCTCGCATAGGCAGAGCGGGCGGATGCGATGCCTGGGCCGGCATCAACGTAATGCAATCTTATACCATCAGACGTGGTAAAGAATTGATCCACACCACGTGCCAGCGCCGGAAGCGCCACGCACAGACTCGCAAAGACAGCCACGATCATCGATAACATGCGCATGGGCGTGAACTGCCGCCCCGCCCCACCCTTGTCAACAAAGCTCTGCCGAGTTCGCATCCCATGAATGAGCCCGAGCCTTCACGTCGTGGCCCGCTTGCTGCGTTGCTTTTGATTGTCGTGCTGCTCGCGGGCGGTCTTTGGCTGCAGCGCCATCTGCGCGCGAACGCCAATATGGAGGATTGCCTCATGTCTGGTCGCAAGAACTGCGCTCCGGTTGGCAGCCCGGTGAGCAACGCGGGCAGCACAGGGTAGCGTTTGATTGGCCAGACTCCCCTTGCCCGTGGGCTTGGCTGGGGCTAAGCCCGCGCGTTGTTCGGCCGCAAGGCTCCTCTGGAAGGTTTTCGCATGTTCTCTCGCTTGCTCGGCATCATGTCAGCCGACATGGCCATCGATCTCGGCACCGCGAACACGCTGGTGTACGTGAAGGGCCGCGGTATTGTGCTCGACGAGCCCAGCGTGGTGGCCATTGCGGACGTGCGCGGCAAGAAGATGGTGCTTGCCGTGGGCGAGGAAGCCAAGCAGATGCTGGGCCGCACACCCGGCAACATTCAGGCGATCCGCCCGCTGCGCGACGGCGTGATCGCGGATTTCGAAGTGGCTGAGGAGATGATCAAGCACTTCATTCGCAAGGTGCATAATCGCCGTGGTTTTGCCTCGCCGATGATCATTGTGTGTGTGCCCTCCGGCTCCACAGCGGTGGAACGCCGCGCCATTCAGGAGAGTGCGGAGAGTGCCGGTGCCCGCAAGGTGCTGCTGATCGAGGAGCCGATGGCGGCGGCGATCGGGGCCGGGTTGCCGGTGACGGAGCCTTCGGGTTCGATGGTGGTCGATATCGGCGGTGGTACCACGGAAGTGGCGGTGATCTCTCTCGGCGGTATCGTTTATTCACGATCGGTGCGCGTCGGCGGCGACAAGATGGACGAGGCGATCATCTCCTATATTCGCCGCAACCATAACCTGCTGATCGGAGAAAGCTCGGCTGAGCGGATCAAGATGGACATTGGGGCTGCGGCTCCTGGCTATGAGGGCGATGAGAGCCTGTTCCGTGAGGTCAAGGGCCGCGATCTGATGAACGGTGTGCCGCGCGAGGTGCTGGTGAGCCAGCGCGAGATCGCCGAAAGCCTGAGCGATCCGGTGACGCAGATTGTCGAAGCGGTGAAGGTGGCGCTGGAAAATACGCCGCCGGAACTGGCCGCTGATATCGTCGATAAGGGCATTGTGCTGACCGGTGGTGGCGCATTGCTGTTCCGCCTGGATCAGGTTCTGCGGGATTCGACCGGCCTGCCGGTGGTGGTGGCCGAGGATGCGCTGCAATGTGTGGCTCTCGGTACGGGGCGCGCGTTGGAAGAAATGAAGCGGCTGCGTAACGTGCTGACTTCAATGTATTGAGAGTTTGTCGATGAGGTGAGGACTCTGGCCCGGCATCGCGTTAAGGTAGCCGCCCAGAGAGTCGCGTATCTCGATTGTAGTCAGAAGGACGGGTTCGGCTTTGATCAGGCTGTCCATTCCAGTGCGCCAGGCTTTGGCCAAGCTCACGTTGCCCGTGCTGATCGCGGCGGCGTTTGGGCTGATGTTGCTCGGCAAGGCGGACACGATTTTGGCTGAGCGCGCGCGCATGGCGCTGGCCGATGCCCTCGCCCCGCTCTACGGCGTGCTGGCGGAGCCGCTGGCCAAAACGCGCGGCGCGATTGATGACGCCAAGCAGATGCTCACCATCTACGAGGATAATGCGAGGCTGCGCGCAGAGAATGAACGGCTGCGGCGCTGGCAGTCGGTGGCCTTGGCGCTGGACGCCGAGAACAGCACGCTGAAGTCCAATCTGTCCTGGCTACCGGACCCCACGCCGAACTATGTCACCGCCCGCGTGGTGGCTGATGCAGGCGGTGTTTATGCCCGTGCCGTGCTGCTTTCGGTGGGGCCGAACCATAATATCTCCAAGGGCCAGATCGCACTCGATGATCGTGGACTGGTCGGACGTGTGACCGAACTCGGGGCCCGCTCGGCGCGGGTGCTGCTGCTAACCGACATCAACAGTCGCATTCCGGTGGTGCTGGAAAGCAGCCGGGCGCGGGCGATTTTGGCTGGTACCAATGGTGCTAAGCCACGCCTTATGTTCTGGCCGGAGGGCGTGCAGCCAGCCGAGGGGGAGCGTGTCGTGACCTCCGCTGAGGCGAATGCGTTTCCGGCGGGCCTGCCGGTGGGTGTGGTGCACTACACGCCCAGCAATGTGGCTGAAGTTGAGCCTCTGGCCCGGTTGGACCGGCTGGAGGTGGTTCGGCTGTTTGACTACGGGCTGCGTGGCATCTTGCCGCCGGAAGCGTCGATCCCAAAGGCCCCAGCCGACAAAACGCCGGTTGAGCGTAAGAAATGAACACGGATCGGCTGCCCGGCATCCGGCCCAGGCAGAGCATTTGGCGGCGTCTGGATATGGCGGCACGACGCTGTTTTCCTGCGTCGACCACAGCCATTCTGCTGCTCATCACGGCTGCACCGCTGGGGCTGGCCGGTCAGCCTGAGTTGCAGCAGGCGGCGGCGCTGAGCTGCGTGTTTTTCTGGTCATTGTTCCGCCCAGCCTAGATCGGAAGAGCACACGTCT
>CAIJTR010000038.1 GCA_903823665.1 uncultured Rhodospirillales bacterium | reverse complement strand
GTTGCTCTAGAAATGTATGATTCTAGAGCAACTTAGCCGCGATCATATTGAGCCGAACCGGTTCAATATGATCGGGCGTTGCTCTAGGCTTCGCGCCCCTAACCCATGAAAATCCGGCTTCAAAAATCGACATAATCTTTTAATGTCATTGAAATCGTTCATAATCTCGAAGGATCATATTCTCACCAACATCAGTCTGTTGTTGTGTGTGCGTATCTATCCTTCTCGTGAGTTGACGTGACGCCATGGGCGAGCAATGGCTTTGGTTGGTCGAGTCCGCGGCGCACTGGGGTAGGGTTTTGCAGCATTCATCATCCGGCAACACGACAGGTCATGTCGGGCGATTTTGTCAGACGTCGTTCACCGATTTAGCTGGGGCGATAGCGACGTATGCGGCGCAGCGGGCCGGGGCTCCTAAGGGTGCCTATCTGACACCTCATCTGCGGCAGCTGGAGGCCGAGGCGATCACCATCATGCGCGATATTGTCGCGCAGTGTGCCAATCCGGTGTTTCTGTATTCCATCGGCAAAGACAGCACGGTGATGCTGCATTTGGCGCGCAAGGCGTTTTGGCCGGCACTGCCGCCGTTCCCGTTCCTGCACATCGCAACGGGCTGGGATTTTCAGGAGATGTTGCGCTACCGCGACCTGCTGGTGGCCGCCCTTGGGATTCGGCTGATTGTGCACACCAACGCGGACGGTGTGGCGCGGGGGATTGATCCGTTTGCGTCGGGGCCTGCTGTTCATGCGCAGGTCATGAGCACGGAGGCGCTGAAGCAGGCGCTTGATCTCGGCGGGTATGACGCAGCGTTCGGTGGGGCGCGGCGGGATGAGGAGGTCAGCCGGGCGAAGGAGCGGATTGTTTCGGTGCGCTCGGCGCAGCATGTGTGGGACCCTCGCCAGCAGCGGCCGGAGCTTTGGGATCTCTACAATCCGCGCGTGGCCAAGGGTGCCAGCGTGCGCGTGTTCCCGCTATCGAATTGGACCGAGGCGGATATTTGGGCCTACATCCGCGCTGAGGAAATTCCCGTTGTGCCGCTGTATTTCGCGGCTGAGCGCCCGGTGGTGGAGCGTGGTGGCGCTTTGCTGGTGCGTGATGATGCGCGGATGAAGCTCCTGCCGGGTGAGACGGAGCGGCTGATGTCTGTCCGGTTTCGCACGCTTGGATGCTATCCGCTGACAGCCTGCATGGCGTCGGGGGCTGCGGATGTCGATGACATCATTGACGAAATGCGCTTGTCCACGTTCTCGGAGCGGCAGGGGCGGTTGATTGATCACGACAGTTCGGCCTCGATGGAGCGCAAGAAGCGCGAGGGGTATTTCTGATGCCCGATAACGGGGCGCTCAAAGAGAAAACACTGCTGCGCTTTCTAATCTGTGGCTCGGTGGATGACGGTAAGTCGACGCTGATCGGCCGACTGCTGCATGACACGCGCGGCATCTTTGATGACCAGCTTTCGGCTCTGGCTCGCGCGTCGCAGCGGCATGGAGCGGTGGATGGCGCGCTTGACCTGGCGCTGGTGACGGATGGGCTGGAGGCTGAGCGCGAGCAGGGCATCACCATTGATGTGGCATATCGCTATTTCCACACGGATCGCCGCAGCTTCATCGTGGCCGATGCGCCGGGGCATGAGCAATACACGCGCAACATGGCGGCCGGGGCTTCTACGGCGGATATGGCCGTGATCCTGATCGACGCCAGCAAAGGAATACTGCCGCAGACGCGACGGCATAGCGTGATCTGCGGGTTGCTGGGCATTCGCCACGTTGTGGTGGCGGTCAATAAGATCGATCTGGTGGAGCGCCCGGCGGAACGATTTCAGCTGATTTGCGACGAATACGAGGCTTTCGCGGCCACTCTGGGGTTCGCGTCGATCGTCAAAATCCCACTCAGCGCCAAGCTTGGGCATAATGTGGTGACGGCGACTGAGGCCACGGCTTGGTTCGATGGGCCGACACTGCTGCATTGTTTGGAGAGTGTGGATGTGCGTGCGGCTCCGGTGGAGGCGGCGTTCCGCATGGCGGTGCAGTGGGTCAATCGGGCGGGCGATGGGTTTCGCGGTTTTGCCGGCACCGTTGCGTCTGGGCGCGTGGCCGTGGGGGATAAAATCGTCGTTGCAAGCTCCGGCAAGGTTGGCCACGTGGCGCGCATCGCCACCTTCGATGGTGATCTTGATCACGCGGAAGCAGGCCAGGCTGTGACGGTTCTGCTGGCAGAGGACATTGATATCAGCCGGGGCGACATGCTGGCCGCACCTCGCGCGCGACCAGATGTGGCCGATCAGTTCGCGGCCCATGTGGTTTGGATGGGCGATGAGCCGCTGCTGCCCGGGCGAAGCTATTTGCTGCGCTGTGGCACGCAGTTGGTGCCGGCACGGGTGACGGCGCTGAAGTATCGTGTTGACATCACCGATCTGGCACCGCGTCCGGCGAAGATGTTGGAGCTCAACGAGCTCGGCGTTTGTAATTTGGCCACTGACGTGCCGCTGGTTTTTGACCCTTATGCGACGAGCCGAGCGACCGGCGGATTCATTCTGATTGATCGCGTCTCTCACGCCACGGTTGCAGCGGGAATGATCGATCACGCGCTGCGGCGTGCCACCAATGTCCATCGCGTGGCGCATCGGATTGGACAGGCGGAGCGGGCGGCGGCACTTGGACAGACGCCGCGCATTTTGTGGTTCACCGGCCTGTCCGGTTCCGGGAAATCCACCATTGCCGATCTGTTGGAGCAGGAGCTGCAGCGACGCGGCGTGCGGACGATGCTGTTGGATGGCGACAATCTGCGCCACGGCCTCAACCGCGACCTGGGCTTCAGCGATGCCGACCGGGTGGAGAATATTCGCCGTGTCGGCGAGGTAGCGGCACTGATGGTGCAAGCGGGGCTGGTGGTGCTGTGCTGTTTCATCTCACCGTTCGCGCAAGAGCGGCAGATGGTGCGCGAGTTGGTGGCTGACGGCGAGTTTCTTGAAATCTTTGTCGATACGCCGATTGAGGAATGCATCCGGCGTGATCCCAAGGGGCTTTATGCCAAGGCCTTGGCTGGACAGATTCCGAACTTCACCGGCCTGGGCTCGGCGTACGAAGCACCTGCCGCGCCGGATCTATATCTGGATGGCATGCAGGCACCGGATTTAGCGGTGCGAAGCGTATTGCTGCGCTTGGCGCTGGCGGATGAGAGCGCTTAAGGCTGTTCAGTGCGGCTCGATCACGCCTGCGCGTTCGGTGATGGCGGTGTAGTGCTCGGGCCTACGATGCGCCTCGAAATTGAACATCTTGTCCTTGCCCTGGCGGCATCGATCGAGATCGCAATCGGCCACCAGGAGTTCATCCGAGAGCGTTTGCGCCTCCGCCACGATCACGCCGTTTGGATCGACGATGCAGGAGCCGCCGATGAGGCCCGAGCCGTCTTCATCGCCGGCTTTTGCCACCACAATCGCCCAGGTGGCGTTCATATAGGCGTTGGACTGTGCCACCAACTTGGAGTGGAAGGTGCGCAAAGCACTGTCCTCGGTGGTGCCGCCATTTGGGTCATAGGCGGCGGAGTTGTAGCCGAGGCAGACGAGTTCCACGCCCTGCATGCCCAGCATACGCCAAGATTCCGGCCAGCGACGGTCATTGCAGATCATCATGCCGAGAATGCCGCCCTGCCACTCAGGACCGGCGCGGAAGGCGGGGAAGCCGAGATCGCCATATTCGAAATACCGCTTCTCCAACTGCTGGAACCGCGCGCCCGGCCGTGGCTCGACGGAGCCAGGCAGATGCACCTTGCGGTATTTGCCGAGAATGGACCCGTCCGGCCGCACAAAAATGGCGGTGTTGTAGTGTTTGCCGTCTGGCGTCAGCTCGGCGTAGCCCACCTGCATGCCGACGCCGAGCGCGCGCGCACGGTCGAACAATGGCTGCACGTCCGGGTTCGGCATTGCGCGCTCGTAGAACTGCGCAAGCTTTTCGCCCTCCAGCAGCCAGCGCGGAAAGAAGGTGGTGAACGCCAGTTCCGGGAACACCACGAGCATGGCCTTTTGCGTCGCGGCCTGTTCGAGCAGTGCGATCATGCGGGCGAGGGTGTGGGCGCGTGTGTCTGCCAGCTGGGTGGGGCCCATCTGGGCTGCGGCAACGCGGATTGTTCTGGGCATCTGGGCTCCGGATCTGACTGTCATAGGGGCAGTTTCATGTGCGTGCGACGCATTGTCGAGCGGCGTGCACTCTTGCGTGATGTGGATGAATGAACACTTGCTCATGGCAAGTCATTTCATCCATCCTGATAAAAACAAGCCCCCAAGGAGCAGGTTTCACCATGATCACATTGAATATCAATGGTACTTCGCATCAGGTCGATGCCCCAGCCGACACACCGTTGCTGTGGATACTGCGCGAATATGTGGGGCTGACCGGCACGAAATATGGCTGCGGCATTGCGCAATGCGGGGCCTGCACGGTGCACATCAATGGCATCGCCCTGCGCTCGTGCCAGTTGCCGGCGGGCAGCATGGCCGGGCAGAAGATCACCACCATTGAGGGCCTGTCACCCGACGGCACCCATCCGGTGCAGATGGCGTGGAAGGAGCTGGAGGTGGCACAATGCGGTTATTGCCAGTCCGGCCAGATCATGGCCGCCGCCGCCCTGCTGCATCAAACGCCGTCCCCGTCCGATGAGGATATCGACAACGCGATGAGCAATATCTGCCGCTGCGGCACGTATCCGCGCATTCGCAGTGCCATTCATGCGGCGGCCGGACAGGCTGCGCCCACGGCTGGGAAGGTGTGATCACCATGACCTATCAACCCCACCTCAACCGCCGTCATTTCGTCGCAAGCCTCGCCGCCGGGGCGTTTGCCCTTGGCTGGAAGCTGCCGGATGCGAGCCCGGGCATGGCCGCTGCCGGGGAAGCCGCCGCTGTCGGCATCTGGGCGGTTGTGCAGCCAGATGACACGATCACCGTTCGCATCGCCCGCTCTGAAATGGGGCAGGGGACCTTGACCGGTCTGGCGCAGCTCGTTGCCGACGAGATGGATGCGGACTGGAAATTTGTGCGCGCCGAATACATCACGCCGCAGGCGAATCTGGCGTCCGGTCATGCCTGGGGCGACATGGCAACCGGCGGCAGCCGCGGCATTCGCGGCTCGGTCGACTATGTTCGCAAGGGCGGTGCCGTCGCGCGAGCCATGCTGATCTCTGCCGCCGCCAAACAATGGAGGGTGCCGGAGAGCGAGTGCGTCGCTGCAAAAAGCATCGTCACCCATACATCCACCGGCCGCACCTTGCGCTATGGCGAGTTGGCGGCAGCGGCGGCTCTGCTTCCGGTGCCGACCAACGTTACCGTGAAAGACCCCAGCGCCTGGACAATCATCGGCCAGCCGGTGCATCGCCTGGACACGGAGGGCAAACTCACCGGCAAGCAGGTGTTTGCCATCGACGTGCAACTGCCCGGCATGCTGAACGCCGCCATCGCGCAATGCCCGGTATTCGGTGGCAAGCTGGTAAGCTTTGATGCCGCCAAAATCACCAGCATGCCCGGCGTTCGCCATGTGCTGAAGGTGGATGATGCAACGGTGGCCGTGGTGGCGGACAAATGGTTCCAGGCTAAAACTGCGCTCGCCAAGCTGCTCATCGTGTGGAACGAGGGCGAGAATGCCAAAATCTCCAGCCCGCAGATTGCCGAGTATCTGAGAACCGGTCTCGACACACCGGAGGCCGGTGTCGGTAATGCCCATGGCGATGCCAAGGCAGCACTCGCCGGAGCTGCCCGGAAAATTGAGGCTGTCTACACGACGCCGTTCCTCAGTCATGCCACGCTGGAGCCGATCAACTGCACGGCGCGGTACACTGCGGATGTAGCCGGCAACCGCCTCGAAATCTGGGCCCCGACGCAGGGCGGCGACGGCGCGTTGATGGCGGCGGCCCATGCGGCCGGTGTTGAGCCTTCGAAGGTCGCCGTCACCAAATTGCATCTCGGTGGCGGGTTTGGGCGGCGTGGTGAGAATGACTTTGTCATGCAGGCAGCCCGCATCGCCAAGCAGGTGCCAGGCGTTCCGGTGAAGCTGATCTGGTCGCGCGAAGAGGATATGACGCATGGCTTCTATCGCCCGATCACCATGGCGAAGATGTCCGCGGCGCTGGATGACCACGGCAATGTCATGGCGCTGCATGCCCGCATTTCCGGCCAGTCCATCACGGCATGGAAGAACCCGGCGGCTTTGGCAGCCAATGGCGGCGTGGATTTTGGCCAGTTCCAGGGCTGGGGCAAAGGCGAGTTCGGCTACGAGGCGATCCCGAACGTGCTGATTGACCACGCCATGCGCAATACGCACATTCCGGTCGGCTATTGGCGCGGCGTGAACACCAATCAGAATGCTTTCTACATGGAGTGCTTCATTGACGAACTGGCCCACGCGGCTGGGGCCGACCCGCTGGAGTTCCGTCGCAAGCTGATGGCCAAAAACCCCAAGCATCTGGACGTTCTCAATGCCTGCGCCGCCAAGGCCGAATGGGGCAAAAAACTGCCGGACGGGGTTTATCGCGGGATCTGCCAGAACATGGGCTTCGGCAGCTACACGGCAGCGGTGGCCGAGGTCAGCGTGTCAAATGAGGGCGCGTTGAAAATCCACCGCATCGTGGCGGCGACCGACCCGGGGCATGTCGTCAACCCAGATCAGGTGCGCGCACAGGTGGAAGGCTCTTTCGTGTTCGGTCTCAGCGCGGGGCTTTACAGCGAGCACACCATCGAGAACGGCCGCATCGCTGAGGGCAATTTCGACTCGTATGAGGTGATGCGTCTCGCCGCCATGCCGAAGGTGGAGACGGTCATCGTCCCCTCTGGCGGTTTCTGGGGCGGTGTGGGTGAGCCGACCATCGCGGTGGCGACACCTGCTGTGCTGAACGCGGTGTTCGCAGCCACCGGCAAACGCATCCGCGACCTGCCACTGAAGAACCAGGATTTGAAGCGGACGTAACACCGTAGGATGGGCTGGCACACATCCTACGGAGCCGAGTTGATCACGGCGTCTTCAAATATGTCCCAAGCTTGGCCAGCGCGGTTGGCTTGTCGGTTTGGTCGATGGCGGCCAATTCGGCGGCCATGCGGTCGAGGGCTGCCTCATAAATCTGCCGCTCAGAGAAGCTTTGATCCGGCTGACCGGCGTTGCGATGCAGGTCGCGCACCACTTCGGCAATCGCCATCGGATCACCTGAGTTGATCTTCGCCTCATATTCCTGCGCGCGACGGGACCACATGGTGCGCTTGACGCGGGCGCGGCCCTTTAGCGTGGCGAGTGCCTCGTCATAGGCCTTTTTGGTAGACAGACGACGCAGCCCGGCGCTGCGCGCCTTGGCCACCGGCACCCGCAAGGTCATGCGGTTTTCTTCGAAGGTGATGTGGATGAGTTCCAGCTTGTGGCCGGCAATTTCCTCAACGGCGATCTTCTCCACCTTGCCCACGCCATGCGTCGGATAGACGACGTAATCGTTCTGCGAGAACGTCTCGTCCTTGTTCGAGGCACGCGAAATCGGTGCCGGGCGACCGTTCATGCCCTGCTGGCTATACTGCGCGCGCGTCTCGGCAGCGGTGCGCGGTGCTGCGGGTGCAGCGGCCTGTGCTGCGGCCGGTGCTGCGACGGGGGCAGGAGCGGGGGTGGCTGCTTCGGCTTCGACGTTGGCGGTGGATTCGGTCATGCGCGCGATCACCTTTCCGGCTGGAGTGGTCGGGACGTTGCAACGCGTCGCACCGGAGAGTGACCCCGGGGAGGCCGCGTGAACGGATTGGAACGGTTATCAGAGTGAACGCGGCACACCCAAGATGGTACCAACAGCCACACCAATCATGGTAGCGTAACACAAATAGCGCCCCCAGTCATGCGCGGCGGGGCGCAGTGCGCGGCCTTCCAGCCATGCGCGGGGCATGGCTGGGATGCTCAATCAGCAATATGCGTCAGGCTTTGCCGGGTTCCGGGTTGAACAGCTTCGCCTTGTCTGGCTTGCCCTTCCACTCGTCGGCGTCGGCTGGGGCCTCACCTTTGCGGGTGATGTTCGGCCAGGTGCCAGAATAGGTGCGGTTCTGCTCGGCCCAGGCGGCGGCGCGATCATCACTGTCCGGCACAATCGCCTCAGCCGGGCATTCCGGCTCGCACACGCCGCAATCGATGCATTCATCTGGGTGAATGACCAGCATGTTCTCGCCGACGTAGAAGCAGTCCACCGGGCAGACTTCCACGCAATCCATGTATTTGCACTTGATGCAGTTCTCGGTGACCACGTAGGTCATCGCACTCTCCCTCGGTGGATCAACCTTCGCTAAATGCCGCCATATCGGCAGGTGCGCAAGCCTGCTGCGGTGCAATGATTTCGCGATAAAGCGTTTGCGCCTCTGGGGCGGGGCCTCGCCTGCTGGCGAGTGACAGAACCTCGATCACACGAATGTCGCCGCGCAATGGCATGGTGATCACGTCACCGGGGCGCAGCTTGGCGTGTGGCTTGTCAGTGGGCTGCCGATTGATTCGAAACGAGCCCTCGGCGATGAGGCGGGAGCAGTCGGCGCGGGATTTCAGGAAACGCGCGCACCACAGCCATTTGTCCAGCCGTTGCCAGCTTTGGTCTTCCATCAGAGCCCCGCCATCAGCGTCAACGTCTGAGTGCGGCCAGTGCCGCGAATGGTCCTTCCCGGTTGGCCGGACGTGCAGCCTGTTCCGGCTCGGCCCGCTTCCTGCGGATCGGCGAGAGTGTGGCGGGCGGGGGCGGGCCGTATTCGGCCTCATCCAGCGCAATGGCCGGGTTCACCCGCAGGCCGAGTGCGCGAAGGATCACCGAAAGGGCTTCGGCACGCACACATAAACGTTGGGCGAGGTCATGCGGCACCAGAACAGGCCGGGCGCGGGCGGCAAAATGCAGTTCGGCCGCGATCCGCTCGGCAATATCGAGTCGCAGCAGCATGGTGCCGCAATCGAGCCAGCCAATATCGGCGGCAAACCCCTCGGGCCAGCTCTGCGGCGGAATGGTGATCGCACCCGGCGGAGGCAGATCAGGCACTGCAAGCCCGCGCCCAAGCGCCCAAAGTGCGGCACGAACCTGCCGCGCCCGAGGCTTCAGCAAGGCGGGCAGGAACAACGCAAATCGTCCGGCACGAACATCCAGCGCCTTCAACCGCCCCCGCAATGCCGGCGCAATATCGGCCTCTGTCGCCCCAGGCACCACGCCCAGCCCCTCGATCAGCCGATGCAGCGGACCACGCAACGCGCCATCACGCTCGGCCAGGGCGGCGGCGGCGAACAGCGGCGTGAGGGCGTCATGGATATGCTGGTCGAGATAGCGTTGCAGGCGAACGCGCACGCGCTCCCGTTGTGCGCCGTCGAGGAACTCGGTCGCCGTGATCTCAACCGATGGGCGAATGACCGAAGCTCCCGGCCGCAGCCGCGCCACGGGTGCGCCCTCCCACGCAATCCGCTGGCTTGGCAGCCAGGCGAAGGCGCTGTCCTCCGCTGCTTCCAGCCGTGCGACGCGGCGGGGCATTTCGGTGATCAACGCGCGGCGGGCAGCGCGTAGGACAAGGCGGCGTTCATCACCCACCGAGTTTGGATCAGGCACGAAGCCGAAGCCTTCCACATGGCCAACTGGGTGACCCTCGACCACCACCTCACCGCGCCTTGTGACGGCGGACATCAGATCATCGGCCTCAGACGCTTCCAGCTTGCGCATCAGATGGGCGGAGCGGCGATCCACAAAGCGGGCCGTCAGCCGCTCGTGCAGGGCGTCGCTGAGCAAATCCTCCACCGCACGGGCCTTGCCCTGCCAATGCGCTGCATCGGCCACCCAATCGGCGCGGGCGGCGATGTAGGTCCAGACGCGCATGGAGGCAAGGCGCTGCATCAGTGTGTCGATATCGCCATCCGCGCGGGCCAGGGCTGCGATTTGGCTGGCGATCCAGTCCGTCGGTAGCTTGCCCTCATTGGCGATGTGGCCGAACACGCGGGCGCAAAGCCGCACGTGGCTGTCATCGGTGATCTTGCGGAAATCCGGGATCTGGCAGGCTTCCCATAGCAGCCGGACCCGCGTGCGGCCTCGCGCGAGGTGGCGGATTTCCGTCTCCTTGGCCAGCGTGATCAGCGTTTCCAGATCGGTTGCGTCATTGCCGCGCACGAGGCCCTGGAGCTGTGATGGCGTCTGCAAGGAGGCCATCAGCGCGTCGATATGGCTGAAATCGAGGTTGTTGTTGCGCCAGACCAGCTGTTCCAGCGGCTGGAAGCTGTGGCCCTCCACGGCGCGGACAAGTTCATCCTCCAGCGGTGGACAATCGGCGGTGGAGCCAAACGTGCCGTCGCGCATCCCACGGCCTGCGCGCCCGGCAATCTGCGCCACCTCAGAAGCGGTCAGCAGCCGAGGCCGATGGCCGTCAAACTTCGACAGCCGGGCGAATGCCACGTGATCGACATCCATGTTCAGCCCCATGCCGATGGCATCGGTGGCGACGAGGAAATCGACCTCTTTCTCTTGATAAAGCGCCACCTGGGCGTTGCGGGTGCGCGGGCTGAGGCGGCCCATCACCACGGCACACCCGCCCCGCCGGCGTCGAATCATCTCGGCGATGGCGTAGACTTCTGCGGCCGAGAAGGCGACGACGGCGGAGCGGGGCGGCAGGCGGACCAGTTTGGCGTTGCCCGCGTGGGTCAGTTGCGACAGGCGCGGACGGGTTTCGATCTGCACGCCGGGGACGAGGCGTTGCAGCAATGGGCGAATCGTTTCCGCCCCCATGAACATCGTCTCAACGAGGCCGCGCGCGTGCAGCAGGCGCTCGGTGAACACGTGGCCGCGGTCGCCATCTGCGCATAGCTGAATTTCGTCTACGGCAATGAACTCGGCATGCCGGTCGAGTGGCATGGCCTCCACCGTGCAGGAGAACCAGCGCGCACCGGGCGGGATGATCTTCTCCTCGCCGGTGATGAGGGCGACGTTCCCCGCGCCCTTTTTGGCCACCATGCGGTCGTAATTCTCGCGGGCGAGCAGGCGGAGCGGGAAGCCGA
Organism: uncultured Rhodospirillales bacterium; assembly: GCA_903823665.1. Taxonomy (GTDB): domain Bacteria; phylum Pseudomonadota; class Alphaproteobacteria; order Acetobacterales; family Acetobacteraceae; genus CAIQQQ01. Next base: position 46,849 of record CAIJTR010000038.1, on the reverse strand, counting down.
TGATGCCGGAGGAATGCGCCAGCATCCGCTCCATAGCCAAATGCGTCTTGCCCGTGTTCGTGGGGCCGAGGACCGCTTTCACCCGATGTGCGAAGGCTGACATGCATCTGAGTTTGGAGGCACATGCGTCAAATGCAAGCCAAATGCTGTTGCAGTGCGGTGACGGCGTTGAACTCCAATGCGTTGAAGGTCATATGCGCAGCTCCAATGAGGAGATGGATATGAGCGAATCGACCGTGGAGAAACATGATTTCGGCGCCGAGGTAGGCAGGCTGCTCGATCTGGTTGTTCATGCGCTGTATTCCGAGCGCGAAATTTTCTTGCGTGAACTGGTGGCCAACGCCGCCGACGCCACCGACCGCAGGCGTTTCGAGGCGCTGACGCAGGCGGAACTTGCCCCGCCGGAAGGTGCCAAGGTCCGCATCGAGGCCAATAAGGCCGCGCGGACGCTGACCATCACCGATGACGGCATCGGCATGAGCCATGACGAGATGATGCAAAATCTCGGCACCATCGCCCGTTCCGGCACCAAGGCGTTCGGCGATGCTCTGTCCAATGCCAAGGCGGAGGACCGTCCCAGCCTGATCGGCCAGTTCGGCGTCGGCTTCTACTCCGCCTTCATGGTGGCCGATCTCGTCGAAGTCACGTCGCGCAAGGCTGGCACCAGCGAGGCCTGGCTGTGGTCGAGCGAAGGCCGCGGCCAGTTCACCATGGCGCATTCGGAGCGCGCCGAGGCCGGCACGACCATCGTGCTGCACCTGAAATCCGATGCCGACGAATATCTGGAGCCAATGCGCATCGAAACCGTGGTGCGCAAATGGGCCGATCACATCACCATTCCGGTGATGGTCGCCCAGGAAGGCGAGGCCGAGGACAGCAAGGCCAACGAGGGCACCGCACTCTGGCGCAAGTCCAAGTCTGAGATCAGCGAGGAAGAATACGCCGAGTTCTACCGCCACGTCGCCCATGCCTGGGACAAGCCTTGGGCCACCATCCATTGGCGCGCCGAGGGGGCAATCGAGTTCTCCGCCCTGCTGTTCATCCCCGGCATGAAGCCGTTCGACGCGGTGGAGCAGGAGCGTGTGTCCAAGCTGCGCCTGCATGTGCGGCGCATGTTCATCACCGATGAGGCGGAATTGCTGCCGGCGTGGCTGCGCTTTGTGCAGGGCGTGGTGGACACTGAGGATTTGCCGCTCAACGTCTCCCGCGAAATGCTGCAGGCGACGCCAGTGCTGACCAAAATCCGCAAGGCCGTCACCAACCGGGTCATCACGGAGTTGAAGACCCGCTCCAAGGATGCCGAGGAATACGCCAAGTTCTGGGGCAATTTCGGCGCTGTGCTGAAGGAAGGCGTGTGGGAGGACAACGACCACCGCGCCGATCTCGCCCCATTGCTGCGCTTTGCGTCGTCCACCGTCACCGGCCTCGTGTCGCTGCCGGAATATGTGGAGCGGATGAAAGACGGGCAGGAGGCGATCTACTACCTCGCCGGTGACAGCGCCGAGACGCTGGCACATTCGGCTCAGCTGGAGGGCTTCCGCGCCCGTGGCGTGGAGGTGCTGCTGCTGGAGGACTCGATTGACGCCTTCTGGCCGGAGCGTCTGCCGGAGTTCGAGGGCAAGAAGATCGTCAGCGTCACCCAGGGCGAGGCCGATCTGTCCAAGATTGAGGCTCCGGCGTTGGAGGGCGAGGTGGCTGACACCGAGGCGCTGCTGAGTGCGCTGAAAACCGCTCTCGGCGAACTGGTTTCGGATGTGCGCACGACGGATCGCTTGGTTGAAAGTGCCGTGGTTCTTGCAGCAAAGGCTGGGCCGGACCTGCAGATGCAGCGGCTGATGAAGCGCGCAGGCCGGGCCAATTTCGGTGCCGCTCCGGTGCTCGAAATCAACCCGCGTCACAAACTTGTGGCAGGGCTGGTGGCGCGCTTGGCTGGCGGTGGTTCGGTGGAAGAGCCGGCGCACATGCTGTTCGATCTGGCACGCTTGCAGGACGGCGATCTGCCGAAGGACCCCGCTGGCTTTGCCCGGCGCGTCGAATCAGCACTGCTTTCGGGTTTCTAACGCCTGCCGAGGTGTCGGACCGGTACCCGGCGGTTAATGACCGCCGGGTAACAACACTGGTTAATAATCAGTGTTCAGCGTTGTTAACTCATCATTACCAATCGTCAGATTACAGAACGGTAAGCGTTATATTTGCGCGCTAAGTAGCGATTTGGTTAATTCTCTGTAGGAATGGATGTCGGGGACGAAACGAGGTTGTGGCGCGCTCACTGCGATGACATATTCGTTGCAAGGCCAATCGGGCATTCCCGATTCCATATCCTTTGTGGAGCACCTCTCCTTCCGTGACCTATTACGTCAACCACAGCGCTCTGCCGCTTCTCACCGGTGATCATCCGGCGCGAATCATTCATGCCGTGCGGCCAGATGGATTGGAGACCTTGTGTGCTGGTCTACCATCTTCGCAGGCGGCATATTTGGCGGGCGTGACGTTCTCCGGGCGGGCACGAGAACTCGTTTTGCTTCCGGGTGAAGAAGGGGTGTCTGCAGCCGTGCTGGGGCTGGGCAATGAGCGGTCACATCTGGCGTTTGGCGAGTTGCCGTATCGGTTGCCCGAAGGCGCTTGGGCACTGGCCCCGGGCGATTTTGAAATAAATGACGCTATTCTTGGCTTTTGCTTGGGGGCGTATCGTTTCGGACTGTTCAAAAAGCAACGCCGGCCATGTGCTTTGCTGGTGATCGGCAGCGGGCATGGGGCGGTCATCGCGACGGCTGCGTCCATCTGGATGGGCCGCGATCTTGTGAACGCGCCGGCCAACATCCTGGGGCCGAATGAGTTGGCGACCGCGGCCGGTGATATGGCGCTGCCGTTCGGGGCTCAATATACGCGGTTCGACGCGCTGGATCAGGATTATCCGACCGTTGCAGCCGTGGGCCGTGGATCGGACCGTCCGCCGGTGGTGGTGCGTTTGACATGGCGTGGCAGCACTGCTGCGGCGAATGCACCGCATGTCTCGCTGTGCGGCAAGGGCGTGGTGTTTGATTCCGGCGGCTACGACATGAAGCCGTCCGCTGGCATGTTGCGCATGAAAAAAGACATGGGCGGTGCCGCATCCGTATTGACCCTGGCACGTATCATCATGGAAGCCGATCTTCCGATACGTCTGTCGGTTCGCCTCGGCTGCGTGGAGAACTCCGTGTCTGGCCATGCAATGCGACCACTCGACATCATCCGCACGCGACGCGGATTGTCGGTTGAGATCGGCAACACGGACGCCGAAGGGCGGCTGGTGTTGTGCGATCTATTGGCTGAGGCCAGTGATGAGAAGCCCGATCTGCTGCTCAATTGCGCCACCCTGACCGGGGCGGCGCGCGTGGCACTCGGGCCTGATCTTCCTGCTTTGTTCTGCACAGATCCCGGTTGGGCGCGCGATCTTCTCGCGGCCGGACGGGAGGTTTGCGACCCGATGTGGGAGCTCCCGCTTTGGGATGGCTATGATGGCTGGCTCGACAGCCCGGCGGCTGACTTGAATAACGTGTCAAGCAAGTCCCACGCCGGTGCCATCACGGCGGCACTGTTCATGCGCCGCTTCATCGCCCCGGGTGTTCCCTGGGCGCATATCGATACCTACGCCTGGAACGACAACTCACGGCCGGCTCGTCCGGAAGGGGGAGAAATTCTGGCAATGCGTGGCGTTGCTCGCGCCATTGCCCAGCGTTTCGCACCCGATCATCAAATATGAAAAGGGATAACATCATGGCCTCGGCCGCTTCGTCTTCCGACCACCTCGTCAGCATGCTGCGCGACACCATCGTGTCGCTCGTTCGCCGTGACGGCCCCGATCTGTCGGCCCGCCAGCTCGGCGTGTTTTTGACCTGCTATCTGCAGGACGGTGCGCACACCGTTCGCGGTCTGGCGCTTGATCTCAACGTGTCCAAGCCCGCCATCACCAGGGCACTTGACCGGTTGGGTGAGCTTGATCTGGCACGCCGCAAGGTGGACCCGACCGATCGCCGTTCCGTGCTGGTGCAGCGCACGCTGAAGGGGTCCGCGTTCCTGCGTGATCTGCGTGGCATCATGACCGAGGCGAATGCCAACACGAAGAAGCCGGCTGCTGAGACCGCCACCGGCAAGAAAGCTGCTCACGGCTGATTGGGATTGAAGGGCGGCGCGTTACCCGCCCTTCACCCCGCCTGCCGTAAGGCCTGCCACGATCTCCTTCTGCATCAGCAGAGTGAGCAGCAGGACCGGGGCGGTCACCAGCAAAGCAGCCGCCGCCAGTGGCCCCCAGCTGATCTGCTCAAATGTCAGCACGTTATAGACCGCCACCGGCAGCGTTCGCGTGGTGCGGCCAGCGAGCACAACGCCGAAGATGAAGTTGTTCCAGCTGAAGATGAACGACAGAATCATCGCAACCGTCACCCCTGGCCTTGCGAGCGGCAGTGCGACGAAGCGGAACGCCTGCCAGATGGTTGCACCATCGACCAAAGCTGCTTCTTCCAGTTCGGCGGGCAATCCCTCGAAGAAGCCGATCATCACCCACACCACAATCGGCACCGTGATCACCAGATGCGTGATGATGATGGGCGTGAGTGTTCCGGTCAGCCCCAGCCACTGAAAGATCAGGAACAGCGGGATCAGATACGAAAGCCCCGGCGTCACCCGGGCGATCATGATGAGGGCGGCGGCTTTGGACGCCTTGGATTTGGCGATGCCGAACCCTGCGGGCACGCCCAACAGCAAGGCGAGGCCGGTGGCCGTGAACGAGACGATGATGGAGTTCCACGCGTAGTGGAAGAAGTTGTTCTTCTCAAACACCGCCCGGAAATTATCTAACGTTGGCGGGTTGGGGATGAACACCGGCGGGAAGGCTGTGTTGTCCACCTCGTTCTTGAACGCCAGCGACAGCATCCACAAAAACACCAAAATGGCTGGCGAGATGAGGGCGAACACTGACAACGCGAAGCCGATTTTGCCTGGCAGGCCGCGCATCTTCATTGAAATGTCGTCTTCTGCCGGGCGGAGAACAGCACGAGGCTGACGAGCATGATCAGGATGAAGAACACCACGGTGATCGCACTCGCGTAACCCATGTTGTAGTAAGCGAACGCCGTTTGATACAGAAAGATGTTCAGCGTTTCGCTGGCTGTGCCCGGCCCGCCGTTGCTGATGACAAAGATGGTGTCGAACGCCTTCAGCGCGTCGATGGTGCGGATGACGAGTGCGACGATGATATGCGGCCAGACAAGCGGCAGGGTGATGTGGCGAAACATCTGCCACGATGACGCACCGTCCAGCTTCGCGGCCTCATAAGGGTCCTGCGGCAGGGAGGCGAGGCCGCCGAGGACAATCAGCATCACCAGCGGCGTCCATTGCCAGGTTTCAACCAGCACCAGCGTTGGTATGACGGAGACGGCGTTGTAGCTCCACTCTGATGCGGGCAGGCCGATCGAGGTGAGCAGATAGTTCAGTACGCCGAGTTGTGGATGGAACATCATCGTCCAGACCAGGGCCACGGCGACCGGCGTTGCCATCATGGGCAGGATGAAGATGGTGCGGGCGAGGCCACGGAACGGGAAATTCTTGTGGAAGCAGACAGCGGCGGCGATCCCCAGGACCATCGGGAACAACACGGCCAGCGTTGTGAAATACACGGTCCGCAGGATGGCCCATTGGAAACGGGAGTCGTTGAACAGGCGGATATAGTTCTCCAGCCCCACGAATGCCGGGTCTTCGCCCACCTTCCATTCATGCACGGACATGATGAGCGTGAAGACCCAGGGTGCGATGATGATGGCGAATACCAGCAGACCGGCCGGGACGACGAAGGGCCAATAGATTCGTGCGTAGTTGCTGGTTTTGGTTTTGGCTTGCGCTGCCGCAACCGCGAGCGTGGCGCTCATCGGCATCTCCCGGTGTTCTTTTGGCAAAGCATACACGGCAGATGCCATCGCGCCAGAGTGTGGCCTGTTGCTATGGCACGCTGAGCTCCGAGCGCGCGCAAAGGTCAAGTGTACGGGCTTTGGTGTCTTTGTCAGCGGTGATCACCTCCAGTTTGAACCGGCAACCCTGGCCCTTCGGCGGATGAATGGTCATCGCAGCACTCGGCGCGATGCTGCCCTTCTCCAGCAGATTGGCCCCGCGTGGCTGGCCGACCGGGCTTGCATACAGCTCCACAATCGGCTGCGTCAGATGATTGGTCAGCTTGAAGCTCGGATCATCGACCGCCTTGCCAGTGCTGGCGGCCTTGCTTGATTGCGGGAACAGCACGTCCTCGGTGGTGCAGGTGTTGATCGTCCGCCGCTCCTCCTTGCTGCCGTCGGAGTAGACCACGCGGATATCGAACACACAGTTGCCGTCCACCTTGCGGCGCACCTCAAACTGCCCGCCAGGCGCAATCGGCCCCTTGGTCAGCCGGTTGCGGCCCCAGTTGGCGTCACCGGCGGGGGTGACGAACACCTCCTGAATCGCCTGCGGGGATTTGTTGACGAGGTTGAAGCTCGGGTTCTTGTCCTGTCCAAACGCCAGTGTCGGCACCAGCAGGGACAGCAAAAGCAGCAGTCGGATCATGCGTGTTCTCCGGTTTCGATCAACATAGGGGCAGCGCGTGGCGGGTTTAAGGCCCTACCACGGCCCAATCTCGGCCTGCCGCGCCCGGAGTACCACGTAGGTCAGCCAGATCATCTGCGGTAGCAGCAGCAGCAGCGGCAAGGCAGGCTTCGCCTCGGGCGGCGCTGCCACGAACGCGACCGCCATCAGCCCGCCCAGACCCGCAAACACCCAATGCATCGCAGCGATCCAGCGCGCATCCATGCCGGCGCGATGGGCGATCTGATACAAATGGCTGCGATGCGCCTGGGTGATCCGGTCGCCGTTGATGAGGCGGCGCACCAGCGTGAATGCCACGTCGAACAGCACGCCGGACAACATCATCGGCACCAGCAGCAGCGACATCTCCACCTGCTCGAACCGCGCCGCCGCCACGCCCAGCATGGCCAGCACGAAGCCGCAGAACTGGCTGCCCACATCGCCCATGAAGATGCGGGCGCGCGGATAGTTGAACGGCAGGAACCCGGCAATTCCCGCCGCCAGCACCAGGCACGCGAAATAGACGAACCAGCCCGCCTGCGACTGCGCGATGAACGCCAGGAACAACGCCGCCACCAACGCCACGCCCGCCGAAAGCCCGTTCAGCCCGTCGATGAAGTTCATCGCGTTGGTGGCGAACAAAATCCAGCACAGCGTCGCCACCGGGCCCGCCCAGGACAGCCCCACCGCGCCCACGAACGGCACCCGGATTTCACTCACATACAGCCCGGAATAAATCGCCGTCAGCGCCGCCAGCACCTGTGCCGCCAGCTTCACCGAGAACGGCCAATCGCGCAGATCGTCCAGGAACGACACCATCGAGATCGCAAACGCGGACAGGATCACGCCGCGGAAATACGGATCGGCGAGCCGGGCGAAATCGGCAAACCCGTATAGCGTGGCAATGCCCAGCATAAACGCCACCACAATGCCGATGCCACCGCCCTTCGGCGTGGGCCTGGTGTGTGCGCTGCGGGCGTTCGGCCGGTCCATCACCCGCGCATCGATGGTGGCACGCACCACCAAGGCGGAGATGGCGGCGAGACCTGCGCAGAACAGCAGATGGCGGAGGAAGGCTACAAACGTCATGCCGCCTTATGCACCGCCGCCCCGGCTTCTGGCCAGTCAGCCACCGCAAGGCTATAGCATGGGCATGTCACTTCCTCGTTCCGGTCTGCGAATCGCGCTGAATGTCGGGCTGGACGCCGCACTTGCCGCATCTGCCGTGGTGCTGTCGCGCTGGCTCGCCAATCCGCTGGACAACCCGTTCTGGCCCGCCTTGCCGATTGCTTGGGGCGCGTTGGCGTTGCTGATCGCTGGCGTGCCGTTCCGGCTTTCCACGCAATATTGGCGATTTGCCAGCATCAGCGACCTGCTGGGCGTGGCCGCCGCCAGTGTCGCTGCGGCGGCACTGTATTTTATTGGCATGGAGGCAGTCCTGGGTGTTGCCCCCGCCAGTCCGGCGTTTCCCGCCATCTACCTGATGTCGTTGATGCTGCTGCTGGCCGCCCCGCGGATCGGCTACCGGATGATGCAGGGCGAGCAGTCCGTCGATCAGACGACGCAGCCGGTGCTGCTGGTCGGCGCGGGCGAGGGGGCAGACCTGTTCCTACAGGCGCTTGGCACCGAACGCCGCCCGCCCTTCGTGGTGACCGGCTTGCTCTCTCTAGGCCAATCGCAAACCGGGCGGCGCATTCATGGTCAGCCGATTTTGGGCGCGGTGGATGAGGCCGGAACGATCCTCGCACGGCTGCGGGAGAGGGATCGTCTGCCATCGGCGTTGGTGCTGACGGAGCCTGAAATGCCCGGCCCGATGCTCACGCAGCTGATGGCGGTGGCGGATCGGGAGGGCATTCGCGTCGCCCGAGCGCCACGGCCCACCGCGCTCGACAGTGAGGCATCCTCGCATCTCGATCTCAAGCCGGTGGCGATTGAGGATTTGCTTAACCGCGCGCAGGTGAAGCTCGACCGTGAAGGCATGGCGCGTTTGGTGGCGGGGCGTCGCGTGCTGATCACCGGTGCCGGCGGCACTATCGGCTCTGAGTTGGTGCGTCAGGTGGCGGCGTTGCGCCCAGCGTTTCTGGTGCTGGTGGACAACGGCGAATACGCGCTGTGGCAGATCGAGCAGGAGCTGGTTGATTATCCGGGTTTAGAGGCACGCATTGTGCTGGCCGATATCCGCGATGCGGCGCGCATTCAGGCGGTGATGGAGATGCACCGGCCGGAGCTGGTGTTCCACGCGGCGGCGCTGAAGCACGTGCCAATGGTAGAGAACAATCCTGGCGAGGGCTTGCTCACCAACGCTGTGGGCACACGCAACGTGGCCGATGCGGCACGCGCGGTGGGGGTGTCGGCGATGGTGCTGATCTCGACGGACAAGGCGGTGAACCCCACCTCGGTGATGGGGGCTGCGAAGCGTCTGGCGGAGATGTATTGTCAGGCGCTGGACATCGAGGCGCGGGCGCGTGGCGGGATGCGCTGCATCACCGTGCGCTTCGGCAATGTGCTCGGCAGCACTGGCTCCGTCGTGCCGCTGTTTCAGCGTCAGCTTGCGCGCGGTGGGCCGCTGACGGTGACGCATCCGGATATGGAGCGTTACTTTATGACGGTGCGCGAGGCGGTGGGGCTGGTGCTGCAGGCGAGTGTTGTGGGCTCCGACAGTCATATTGATGACGGCGGCATCTTCGTGTTGGATATGGGGGAGCCGGTGAAGATCGTTGATCTTGCCCGGCAGATGATCAAGCTGGCCGGGCTGGTGCCAGATGTGGACGTGGCGATTGAGTTCACCGGGTTGCGGCCTGGGGAGAAGCTGTTTGAAGAGCTGTTCCACGGCCGTGAGCCGCCGGCACCGACAGAGTTTCCGGGGCTGCTGATGGCTCGGCCGCGCACGGCTGACCCGGCTATTGTTGGCCGTGCGATTGATGAGATTGCCGCCCTGTGTCGCGCTGAACAGGAAGACGCGGCTTTGCGCATGTTGGGGCGGATGGTGCCGGAATTTGACCACAACGCCGATGGCAGCGCCGGCTCCGTGCGCGCGTGATGAGGATATTTCCATGACCGATCTCAAGCCGATCCCCTTCCTCGACCTCAAGGCACAACAGGCCCGCATCGCCGCTGATCTGAAGCCGCGCATCGACGCAGTGCTGGCGCATTGCCAGTTCATTCTTGGGCCGGAAGTGGTGGAACTGGAAGAAAAGCTCGCGGCCTTCTGCGGCGCGAAGCATTGCGTGAGTGTGTCGTCTGGCACCGACGCGCTGCAAATCGCCATGATGGCCGAGGAAATCGGGCGCGGGGACGCGGTGTTTCTGCCCGCCTTCACCTACACCGCCACCGCCGAGGTGCCGCTGGTGCTTGGGGCCACGCCGGTGTTCGTCGATATCGACCCGCGCACGTTCCAGATTGACCCCGCACATCTTGAACAACGCATCAACGAGGTGAAGGCCGCCGGCAAGCTCACGCCGCGGGCGGTGATCGGCGTCGATTTGTTTGGCCAGCCCGCCGATTGGCCGGCGATTCGCGAGATTGCCGAGCGGCACAATCTTTTCACGCTGGATGACTGCGCGCAGGCGTTTGGGGCCATCCATCACGGCAGGCGTTTGGGTGCCTCGGCGGATGCCACGGCCACGAGTTTTTTCCCGTCCAAGCCGTTTGGTGCCTATGGCGATGGCGGGGCATTGTTCACCGAGAGCGATGAGCGGGCGGCTTTGTATCGCAGCCTGCGCACGCATGGGGAGGGCAAGGCGCGCTATGAGGTGCTGCGAACTGGGATGAACGGGCGGCTGGATACGCTGCAGGCGGCGGTTCTGCTGTCCAAACTGACCGTGTTCGAGGAAGAACTCGACGCCCGCGCCCGCATCGCCGCCGCCTATGACGGCAGGCTGGGCAACGCCGTGGTCACCCCGGCGCGGGTGCCCGACTCGGTCAGCGCCTGGGCCATCTACGCCGTTGTGCTGCCGGATGGGGCGGCGCGGGATAAGATGCAGGCCGGGCTGAAGGCCGATGGCGTTCCGAGTGCGATCTATTACCCCCGCCCGCTGCATCACCAGCCCGCCTATGCTTCGGCGCATGACGGCGCAGCGCTGCCGGTGAGCGAGGATATCTCCACCCGCATCATGGCGCTGCCGCTGCATCCGGATCTGACGGATCAGGATGTGGACCGCATCTGCCAGTCTGTCCTCGCGCATTGCTGACGATGCGCCCCGTCCTCATTGCCTATGCGGCGATGGCGTGGGGGCTGACGGGGCTGATCGACCTGATGTGGCCGATCTGGCCGGTGCGGATTGCCACGGGCCTCGCCGCCCTGGCCTATAGCGTGTTGACGATATTCGCGTTCATTGCCGCCGGTGTGCGGAAGCGGAGGAAGTGATGATGCGGCAGCTGGTGTTCCTGATCCTACTGATGGCCCCGTTCGCCGCACACGCCTTTGACTGCAACGGCCCACGCTTTCGCGGGGAGCGCCCGCAGGTCAACGAGGTGCATATCTTCTGCGGCGAAATCCGCTACGGCAAGCCGGACGGCTATCACTCCGAAGCCGCCGGGCCGTCTCCGGTGGTGCGGGGGCTTTCGCAGGTGCAGCCGGTTGGCAACAACGGCGTTTATTCCGCCCGCGTGCAATACGCCAACGGCCGAAGCAAATTCTCGACATTCTATCCGCGCACATGCTCCATCGAGCAGATCGAGGCGTCGGTGCGCTACGCCGCCAATCATCCGTTTCCGAACCGGGGCAATGATTGGCAATACGGACCATCCGCCCCGATCACCGAGGCGGGCGGGTATTGCACGGGCACGAACGGCCAGCCGCTCGAAATCCAGTTCGCCCGCACCCAACAAGGCGGCATCAACACGGCGTTTCCGGACGGGAAGTAGTCACTTGGCGGGCGCGGCCAAGTTCTCCCGTCATTGCGAGCCGCCGTTGGGCGGCGTGGCAATCCAGAGCCACACGGCGCGCCGAGTTCCCCTGGATTGCCACGGAGCGAAGCCGCTCCTCGCAATGACGGCGTTAGGGGTTGGTGTCTTTCGCCCAACCAAACGTCAGTTCGTGCTTGTTGTGGAACAAATGCATCACCTTGGCCCCGGGAATGGCGACGAAGCGCGCAATGGCGTCGTGATCGGTCTCGCCCTGTAGCTTGATGGTGCAGACGATGCGGCCGGTGGTTCCTGCGGCGATCCAGCGTTCGACCAATTCCAGCAATGGGGCGGGATAGGCGATGATGTCGCTGAACAGCCAGTCCACCGGCTCCGGCTCCAGCGTGAACGCACTGCCCTGACGCTGCGTGACACCCGGCATCGCCGCCACTTTGTCCGCCAAGGGCGCACGATCAATCGCAGTGACGTTGGCACCGAGCTTGGCGATCGCCCATGTCCACCCGCCCGGTGACGCTCCGAGATCGAGGCAGGTCTGGCCCGACTGCGGCCACGCGCCGATGCGGGTGCAGGCTTCCCATAGCTTCAGATAGGCGCGGGACGGCGGGCCGATATGGTCCTCCTCGAACAGGCACTCGCCGTTGACGAAGGGGCTGGATTTGGTGGGGCTGGCGAGCATCCAGTCCGGGGCGAGCAACGTCCACGCGCCCAGATGTGCTGACGGCGGAAGCTCCGGGAATACCAGCTTGCGCGCCTTCACCGGTGGCAATCGCTCGGTGATCAGCGCCATGCGCCGGTGATGTTCCACGCCGTAGGATGACCAGTTCCGCTGCATCGCCCGCAAAGCGTCCGACCCCGCTTTGATCGATGTAATCTCGATCTCCCGCGGCGCGGTCCACACGTCCAGCGCCCACAGGCTCGCCATTGGTGGCTCCGGCGACAGCGCCAGCCGGCCATGCCAGGACGAGATCGTTCGCCCCGCCCGCGCCAGTTCCTCAGCCAGCACATGCTCCAGCCCCTCGGGGGCCAGATAAGCGGCCTCGATGCTCACCTGCGAAACACCGCCGCCAAGATCAGCAGCAGCCAGCCGGTCATCAGCGCGATGCCGCCGGTGGGCGCTGCCATTGGGATGTGCGGAATGTTCCACGCGGCGGGGGCGAGTTGTTGGTAAATCCCGCCGCAGAATGCGATGATGCCGAGGGTGAACGCCAACCCTGCCAGATGCGCCAGCACGCCGCCGCGTCGCGCCCACAGCCCGGTGAACACCAGTGCCAGCGCATGAAAGCCTTGCATTTCAATGGCGGAATGCACCGCACTCGCCGTAGCCGGGGGCACTCCTACGAGCGCGTGCGCGGCGTAGGCGGCCATCGCCACCATGGTCAGCCCCGCAAATGCACCCAAACCCACCCAAAGTCGCTCCATTCACTCTTCTCCCCGGCCGCTGCGACCCTTATAGGTTTTGTATGCCACGTGGTGATCTGTTTCCCGATATCGGGCCTTTCGAAACCGGACAGCTGCCGCTGTCGGGTCAGCATGTGATGTATTGGGAGCAGGTGGGCAACCCGAACGGCCCCGCCGTGCTGTTCCTGCATGGGGGTCCGGGGGCCGGAGCCGGTGCGGTGCATCGCCGTTTCTTCGATCCGCATCACTGGCGTTTGGTGATTTACGACCAGCGCGGGGCCGGGCGCTCGCGTCCGCTGGGCTCGCTGGAAGCCAACACCACGCCTGACCTGGTTGCTGATATCGAGGTGCTGCGCCGCCATTTGGGGGTGGAGAAGTGGCTGCTGTTTGGCGGCTCCTGGGGCTCGACGCTGGCGCTGGCTTACGCGCAGGCGCATCCGGAGCGTGTGGCGGGGCTGGTGCTGCGCGGGATTTTCCTGGGGCGCGCCATCGAGGTTGAATGGTTCCTACACGGCATGCGCACGGTGTTCCCCGAGGCGCACGCGGCGTTTAGCCAGTTTTTGCCGATCAATGAGCGTGACGATCTGCTGGGTAATTACCTCGCGCGGCTGTGCGACCCGGACCCTTGCTTGCACATGCCGGCGGCGCGGGCGTTGTCGATGTATGAGGGCTCCTGCTCCACGCTGATGCCGAGCCCGGAGACGGTGAGCAGCTTTGCGCAAGATCGCACGGCGCTGGGGCTGGCGCGGATTGAGGCGCATTATTTCGCCCATGACCTGTTCCTGCCGAAGGAAGGTCTGCTGGGGCATATGCACCGCATTGCGCATGTGCCGGCGGAGATTGTGCAGGGGCGCTATGACATGATCTGCCCGCCTCTGACGGCGATCGATCTGGTGGCGCAGTGGCCAATGGCGCGGCTGACGATGATCCCCGATGCCGGGCATTCCGCCCTGGAACCGGGCGTGCGCCGTGCGCTGGTGGCCGCGGTTGAGCGGTTTCGCGGCACTTTCTGACAAGGACACATCATGCGCGTTGGAGTGATCGGCCTGGGCTCGATGGGCATGGGTGCGGCGTTGAACCTGCTGAAGGCGGGCCATGAAGTCGCGGGCTGCGAACTGCGTGAGGCCGGGCGTGAGGAACTGATCGCTGGCGGTGGCACGGCTGTGAGCGTGGCCTCGGCACTGCCCGAAGGTTTGGAGGCGCTGATCGTCTTTGTCGTCAATGCGGCGCAGGCGAATGACGTTTTGTTTGGCGAGAGCGGGTGTGTTTCGCGGCTCGCCCCCGGTGCCGTGGTGTTGTGCTGCACGACGGTGGCACCTGAGGCGGCACGCGCGCTCGACAAGCAACTGACCGAGCGGCAATTGCTGATGCTGGACGCGCCGGTTTCCGGCGGTGCCGTGGGCGCGCGGGCTGGGACGATGACGGTGATGGCGTCCGGCTCACAGGCTGCCTTCGCCAAGTCTGAGCCGGTGCTGTCCGCGATGGCAAGCAAGGTTTGGCGGCTTGGCGATGAGGCTGGGATTGGCAGCACCGTGAAGATGGTCAATCAGCTTTTGGCAGGCGTGCATATCGCCACTGCCGCCGAGGCGATGGCGCTGGGCATTCGCGCCGGGGCTGATCCGCAGACTTTGTTTGACGTGATCAGCACGTCCGCCGGTTCGTCGTGGATGTTCCAAAACCGGGTGCCGCATATTTTGGCGGGGGATGACACCCCGCTTTCGAGCGTGAACATTTTCGTCAAGGATCTCGGCATTGTGCTGGATCAAGCCCGCGCGCTGACATTTCCGCTGCCGATGGCGTCTGCTGCGCATCAGTTGTTCCTGGCAGCAGCGGCGGCCGGTCATGGCGGGCGGGATGACGCGTTTGTTATCCGGTTTTGGGAGCAGCTGGCGGGGATTGCGCTTCCGAAGGGCGACTAACTCCGGCCCGCGTCTTGCATGGATTGGTCGGACCTTTATTCCGGGAGAAACTCCATGCGCCGTCGCACGCTTTTGGCGAGCAGCCTCGCCACGCCCTTTCTGTCCCGCGCCGCCCGTGCGGACGAGGTTGTGGTGAAGATGGGTGTGCTCAAACTCATCCACTCGATCACACCCTATTTCTATGAGAAATTCGCGCCGAGGGGCGTCCGCTTCGAGATCATCCCGTTCGAGGCACCGAACGACTGCAAGAACGCGGTTGTCACCAAATCCATCGATTTCGGCACGTTCGGCGTGGCCGCGAGCATTTTCAGCGCAGTGGCGCATGAGCCGCTGGTGGTGATCGGGTCGGCCTGCAACCGGGGCATGGCGATTATCGCGGGGATCAACAGCCATATTTCCGAGCTGCAAGACCTCAAAGGCAAGCGCGTGGCGATCTGGCCGGGCTCCACGCAGGAAGTGTTCGTGCTGGAACGCCTGCATATGGAGGGGATGTCGGTGAAGGACATCACGCCGGTGCGCGTGTCGTTCTCGGAAATGCACGCAGCACTCGCCCGTGGTGACGTTGATGCATACGTGGGAGCTGAGCCCGCGCCCGCGATTTCCATCACCACAGGCGTGGGCAAGCTCGTTGAGTATCCGTATTCGACAGCGATGGGTAGCCTCAACATGATCCTCGCCGCCCATAAGGACACGGTCGATACCAAGCCGGAGCTGTGCAAGATGCTGGTGGATGTGCAGCGTCAGGCCAGTGCCTATGCAATGAGCAATCAGCCGGCGATGGTGGAAATGACGGTGGCAAAGCTTGGCCAGAAGCGCGAGGCGATTGCGGTTTCGGTGCCGAATGTGGAGCTGAACTGGCAGATGACGCCGGAGTTCCTCGGTGGGGCCGCGGCCTATGCCGAGCAGATGGTGGCGCTGAAGCAGATCAAGGCGGTGCCGGATTTGAAGGCGCTGTTCGACACCCGCTTCTCCGACGCGGTGGCCAAGCAGGCGTGATCTCGTGAAAAGCACGGTCAAGGCAGCACTGATCCCAGTGCTGCTGCTGCTGGCATGGTGGGTGGGCACGCGCGGGAACGGCTATTCGCTGATCCCAAAGCCATGGGATGTGGCGGAGGAGATGTGGGATCTGGCATTCGGCGGTATCAATGACGACGCCTTCAGCCAAATGCTGCTGACCGATCTCATCGCCTCCGCCAGCCGCGTTTACGGCGCGTTTGCCCTCGCCGCCCTGCTCGCTTTGCCCCTCGGCATGATGATCGGCAGATTGCAGGTGGCGCGTGACCTGCTGGACCCGATGTTCCAGCTGCTCCGCCCAGTGCCGGTGACGGCGTGGCTGCCGCTGTCGATGATCCTGTTCGGTCTCGGCCCGAAATCGGCGTTTTTTCTGGTCGCACTGGGCTCGTTTTACCCGATCCTGGTGAACACCATCTTTGGTGTGCGAAGTGTGGAGCCGCGGCTGTTCGAGGCTGCCGCCATGCTCGGCACCAAACCCGCCGCCATGTTCCCGCGCGTTGTTCTGCCTGCGGCGTTGCCTGGGATTTTCACCGGGCTGCGCCTCGGCCTCGGCTTTGCCTGGGTGGTGATTGTGGTGGGCGAAATGACTGGCGTGCAGACGGGGCTTGGGGCGATGATTATGGATGCGCGTCAGTTGAGCCGGACCGAGGTGGTGATTGACGGCATGATCATCATTGGCGTTGCTGGTTATCTGTCAGACCGGCTGGTGATGCTGCTGGGCCGTTATTTGCTGCGTTGGAGCCCACAACATTCCTGACATCATCAGCATCGAGGGCGTCGAGAAGCGGTTCGACGACTTCCTGGCCCTGCAAGGCTGCAATCTGCGCATTGCCGAGGGTGAATTCATCTGCCTGATCGGCGCGTCTGGCTGCGGCAAATCGACGTTGCTGCGCATTCTTGCGGGGTTTGAGACGGCGACGTCTGGCGTTGTGATCGTCGATGGGCGCGAGGTGACGGGGCCAGGGCCGGACCGAGGCATGGTGTTTCAGGATTACGGCCTGTTCCCTTGGCTTTCGGTGCGCGACAATATCGCGTTTGGCCCGGCGGCGCGCGGCGTGGCGAAGCCTCAGATCAAGGCCACGGTGGATCGCTTCATCGAAATGATTGGCCTCCAGCGCTTTGCCAACAGCTATCCGCATCAGCTTTCCGGCGGCATGAAGCAGCGGGTGGCGATTGCGCGGGTGCTGGCCAACGATGCGCGCGTGGTGCTGATGGATGAGCCGTTCGGGGCGCTGGATGCGATGACCCGCGAGCGGTTGCAGGACGAGCTGCTGGAGATTTGGGCGCGCACGAAGCTGACTCTGATTTTCGTCACCCACGCCATTGAGGAGGCGATTTTGCTGGCCGATCGCGTGGTGGCGATGCAGCCGGGGCCGGGGCGTGTGGTGTCAGACAGGCGCATCGACCTGCCGCGGCCGCGCGATGTTTCGTCCCCGGAATTCAATGATTTGCGGCGGCAACTGCAGGCTCAGCTGCATCCCTGAACACAATCGCAGTCAAGATCACAGCGTTATGATATTGTTATGCAAAAAACATGAATTTCAGTGCGGAAAAGGGGATGAGTGGTTGGGTTTTTTCAGCTATCACGCAACCTCGCCCTATCACTGACCGCTTGCGCAAAAAGGCATCGTCATGAGCAGCTATCTTCCCCCACGCCGTGCGCCGCATGGCGAATGGGCCTATCTGACACGCCAAGAGCGTGACCTTGCGTATAACAACACGGCAGCCACTCCCAACGCTGCCGATATTCAGGCCAAGCGTGCCGCCGCGTCAGCCGCCTTCCGTGCCTCGCGCCCTGGCAAGCTTGACGTGCCGTATGGCGAGACCGAGAGGACGAAGTGGGATTTGTTCCCGGCGGCTGAACCGACCTCGCCGTGCCTGGTGTTCATTCATGGCGGCTACTGGCAGCGCGGCTCACGCGATATCGTGAGCGTTTTGGCCGAGGGCGTGCGCCCGCTGGGCTGGTCTGTCGCGTTCATCGGCTATGACATCACCCCGCATGTGACGCTGACCGAACTGGTGGCGCAGATCCATGCCGGCCTCAATTGGCTGGGTGAGCATGGGCCGGACCATGGCATTGCGGGCCCTATTGTGGTGGCGGGGCATTCCGCCGGTGGGCATTTGACGGCGATGGCGCTGTCCAATCAGCACGTGGCGGCGGGGCTTTCGATCTCTGGCGTGTTCGAACTGGGGCCGTTGCGCGACACGCCGCTGAACGATGCGTTGAAGCTGACGGATGAGGAGGTTGAGACCTTGTCACCGCTGCGTCTGCCGGTGGTGATGAAGCCGATGGGCATTGCTTACGGCACCAACGAGCTGCCCGCCTTGATGGAAGACAGCCGCCACCTGCACGCGCTGCGCGCCAATGCGCATGCGCCCGGGCCGTTGATCCCGGTGGTGGGTGCCAACCATTTCGACATTCTGGACGAGCTTCAAAAGCCGGACGGATTGCTGACGCGGGCTGTGCTGGATTTGCTGCGTTAATTTGTTTTGTGGGGTGCAGTTCGCTTTGGAACTGCACCAATCTTGCCGCGAAGATGGTGCAGTGCCAAAGCGCACTGCACCCTACGGTAGCGTTTTGCTCATATAAACCCGGTGCAGCCCCGCTTCCGTCGCGCGATGCGTCTCGACGTAGCCGATGCGCTGATAGAGCGCGATGTTCTCCGTCATCGTCACGTGCGTGTAGAGCGTGATTGACGGCAGGCAAGCTGCGCGTGCGGTGGCCTCGGCAAAGCGCAGCAATGTTGCCCCATGGCCTTGCCCGCGATGAGCCGGTGACACCGCCACGTTGTCGAGCAGCATCGAGTCTGCTTTCGGCACTAGAACGATAACGCCTGCGATATCGTCCGCAATCTCCAGCACATGCGTATGGCCGTTGCCAATGTGGGCCGCGTAATTATCCAGCATCGGGCCGGGTTTTTGCCCCATGCGGGGGATGTAGGGCGAATACGCCGCCTCGACGAGGGCCTCGATAGCCGTAAGATCAGCGGTCGTGGCCGGACGGATCACCCGGCCAGCGCCGCTTCCACTGCGGAGGCGATGCGGAACAGCTTGGCATCGCCCATCGTCTCGCCCATCAGCATCAGCCCGACCGGGGCCTCGCCTGCGCGGTTGGCCGGCAGCGAGATGGCGCAGCGGTCGAGAAAGTTGCCGAGCGCGGTATTGCGCAGTTGCATCAGGTTGACGCGGTTATACGCTTCTTCCGGGTCGAGCGAGGCGATGCTGGGCGGCAGCAGCGGGCAGGTGGGGGCGAGTAGCGCGTCGAAATCCTGCGTCTGCGCGTTCATGCGGGCGATGATCTCGGCGCGCAGGTTGCGGGTGGCGATGTAATCGGCGGCACTGACGCTCATCCCGCCCTCGATCCGGCGACGAACGCGGGGGTCGTAGCCCGCGCCGCGCTCGGCGAGCAATTTGCGGTGCCATTCGAACGCCTCGGGCGCGGAAAGGCCGCCACGGCTGTTGGCTTGGGCGACTTCATCCATCGCGGGGAAAGCGAGGCGGGTGATGTGGGCACCGGCGGCTTCCAGCGTTGCCACGGCGCGCTCGAACGCCTCGGCGACGGCGTCTTCGATGCCGTTGAACATGATGTTGGTGGGGATGGCGAGGCGCAGGCCTGCGAGCGGCGAGGGTGTCAGCGTGGTGGGTGCCTCACCGGCCATGATGGCGTCGATGATGGCGCAGCAGGCGACGGAATTGGCGAGCGGCCCTACCGAATCAAGGCTCGGGGCCAAGGGCAGCACGCCGGTGATCGGCACCCGTCGGGCAGTGGGCTTGTAGCCGACGACGCCGCACATGGCGCCTGGAATCCGGCACGAGCCGCCGGTGTCGGTGCCGAGGGCAGCGAATGCCATGCCGTCACTGATCGACACTGCAGCGCCGGACGAGCTGCCGCCGGGGATGCGGCCGGTGGCGCGGTCCCATGGTGAGCGCGGCGTGTTATAGTGCGGGTTGATGCCGAGGCCGGAGAAGGCGAATTCCGTCATGTTGGTGCGGCCGAGCACCACGAACCCCGCAGCCTCCAGCCGTGCCACGGCGGGTGCGGTGGTGGTGGCGGGTGCCGCGTCGGTGAGCACGGTGGAGCCTGCCGGTGTCGGCTCGCCCTTGATGTCGAACAGATCCTTCACGCTGATCGGAATGCCCGCATAGGCGGACGGCGCGCGTCCCTGGCGGCGGAGTGCGTCGGCGGCATCGGCCTGAGCGAGGGCGGTTTCGGTGTGGACCTTGAGGAACACACGCTTTCCCTCGCCGTTCGGGTCGGCGATGCGGGCAAGGCATTGCTCGACCAGCGCGCGAGAGGTGGTGTGGCCGGTGGCCAGGGCTTGGGCGAGGGCGGGGAGAGTGTTCATAACGGCAGTGTTCCCAAGGTTGGCGGCCGGCGCAAGAGTGGTGCGATTGTGCTCTCGTCATTGCGAGGAGCGGCTTCGCTTCGTGGCAATCCAGAGGTGCGTCACGTGACTCTGGATTGCCACGCCGCCAGGTGGCGGCTTGCAATGACGGGTGAACGTTGAGAGGGCTACGGCGTCGGGTGGAAATGCGCGTACACCCGCCGTGCCGTCTCGCGGGAGATGCCGGGGGCGGCTTCGAGGTCGGCCAGCCCCGCCTGCCGCACGCCCCGCGCTGAGCCGAAATGGTTGAGCAACGCGCGTTTGCGGCCGGGGCCGATGCCTTCGATGTCGTCGAGTTCGCTGGAGACGAGGGTTTTGCTGCGGCCTGCTCTGTGCGTGGTGATGGCGAAGCGATGCGCCTCGTCGCGTAGACGTTGCAAGTAATACAAAACCGGGTCGCGCGGCGGCAGCTGGAAGGCGTCTCGGCCCTCGGTGTGGAACCACTCGCGGCCGGCGTCACGGTCGGGGCCTTTGGCGATGGCGATGAGTTTGACGTCATCGACGCCGAGTTCCTCCATCACTTTGCGCACGGCGGAAAGTTGGCCGGCACCGCCGTCGATCAGCACGATATCCGGCCAGTCCGGGCCATCCGTGTTGCCTTCTCGGATCGCTCTCCCGAAGCGACGTTCGAGGACTTCGCGCATCATGGCGAAGTCGTCGCCGGGAGTGATCGGGCCTTTGATGCTGAATTTGCGGTAGGCGGATTTGTCGAAGCCCTCGGGGCCGCCGACGATCATCACGCCATACGCATTCGTGCCCATGATGTGGCTGTTGTCATAGACCTCGATGCGTTCAGGGGGCGTGGGCAGGTCGAAAAGTTGCGCGACTGCATCGAGCAGTTTGCCCTGGCCTGCGCTCTCGGCGAGTTTGCGTTCGAGGGCCTCGCGCGCGTTGGTGGCGGCGTGTTCGACGACGATGTGTTTTTCGCCGCGTTTGGGCACCGCCAGTTCGACCTTTTTGCCCTCACCAAAACCCTGCCGTTTGATGCTGAGCGCCTCGGCAATCAGCTCCTGCTCCGGCAATTCGTGGCTGAGCAGCACCATCGGCGGCGGCGGCTTGTCGTCATAGAACTGGGCGATGAAGGCCGCCATCACCTCCGGCGTTTCCTCGGCCTTGGTGTGGGCGGGGAAGAAGGCGCGGTTGCCGTTGTTGCGGCCGCCGCGGATGAAGAACACCTGAATGCAGGTGGCGCCGGCGATCTGATGGCCTGCGATCACATCCGCATCGGTGATGCTGGCCGGGTTCATGGTGCCGCTGGCCTGGACATAGGTAAGGCCGCGAATACGGTCACGCAGGGCGGCGGCGCGCTCGAATTCCAGCTTTTCGGCGGCGGCTTCCATTTCGGCGGCGAGGCCCTGCTGGACGTGGCCGGCCTTGCCGCCGAGGAAGGCTTTGGCCTGGGCCACGAGTGACATGTAGTCATCATGGGTGATGCGGCCGACGCACGGGGCGGAGCAGCGTTTGATCTGGTGCAGCAGGCACGGCCGGTTTCGGTTGGAATAGACCGTGTCGTTGCAGGAGCGCAGCAGGAACACGCGCTGCATGGCGGTGATGGTTTGGTTCACCGCCCAGGCGGAGGCGAATGGGCCATAGAGGCTGGATTTGCGGGTGCGGCTGCCGCGGTTGCGGGTGATCTGCGGGTAGTCGTGATCCTCCGTCAGCATCAGCCACGGATAGGATTTGTCATCGCGCAGCACGATGTTGAAGCGCGGCTTGAGGCGCTTGATGAGGTTTGCTTCGAGCAGCAGCGCCTCGGCCTCGGTGTGGGTTGTCACGATCTCCATCGAGACCGTTTCTGACACCATGCGGCGGAGGCGTTCGGAGAGCTGGGCAATTTTGGTATAGGCGACCACTCGGCGCTTCAAGGCGCGGGCCTTGCCGACGTAAAGTGCCTCGCCCTTGGCGTCGAGCATACGATAAACGCCGGGTGAAAGCGGCATGGTTTCGAGCGCCGTTTCGATCACGGTGACGCCGCGCAACTGGGTGGGTGGATCGGGAGGAAGGTCCGTCATTGTTCCGTAATGCGTCAGTTAAGAGACAGTTTTATAACGCTTTACGCTGGTTAACTTCGGCAATTTTAACGCTATGAAGCGTCCACCGGCCCTGTGGATAACTGTGTGGGCAATAGTTTTTCCTGCGCTGTGGTGCCATCGAAATCAGCGTCATTGTGGCATTTGCCTGGTTTCTATGCAGCCTCTTTAACATATTGAATTCATTATGTTTTACAAGTTAGTTGCCATCAATTAATCAACAAAAACCGCCATGTGACTGAAATTATTGAGAGGTGTCCGTGGGAGTGGACAAATCACACGCCCCGGCGCTCGATTTCAACGCCCGCACTTGCTGCATCCGCGAACACATCTAATTTTTCCACTCTTACGCGGACGAGACGAATGCGATGGTCTGTGAGAATCGTCTCAGCGATTCGCTCGGCCAGGGTTTCCACCAATTGGACATGCCCGGCGGCCACGAGGGCGCGCGTTTGGGTGACCAGCGTCTCGTAGCTGACGACGCGGGAGAGGTCGTCACGGCCCACGGCGGGGCGGGAGAGCAGGCCGGCCCCTTCATCATCAACGGCGAGGTCGAGGTTGACCCGCACGCGCTGGGTGGCGAGTTTTTCACTGTCATAGACGCCGATTGATGCCTGAAGCACGAGGTCACGGATAAAGACGTGCCGCAGGCCCCGTGCGGCATCAGCGATGCGGGCGTTGTCCATCCTGCCTATTCCTCAAGTGCTCCGCCCGGGCGGCCTTCGCCCCACAGCATGTGCTGACCGCCGTCGAGCGCGATCATCTGACCGGTCATGGATGGAAGGTCTAGCATAGCCAGCACGGCTGCGGCGATTTCTTCCGGCGAGCTGCCATGTCGCAATGGCACGGCGGCGCATTGTGCGTCGAACTGCGCCTGCGTTTGGCGGGAACTGGGCAATGTGGGGCCGGGGCCTACGGCATTGACGCGGATGCGCGGGGCAAGCGCCAGCGCCATCGTCTGGGTGAGCGTCCATAGCGCCGCCTTGGAGACAGTGTAGGAGACGAAATGCGGGGTGAGTGACCAGACGCGTTCGTCGAGCAAATTGACCACGAGGCCTCGCGCTTCGGATGGCAGGTGCTTGGCGAAATCCTGCATCAGCACGAAGGGGGCGCGAAGATTGGTTTCCAGATGCGCGTCCCAGCTTTCGCGGGTGGCGTTGTCCCATTCATCGCGCTCAAAAAGCGAAGCGTTGTTGATGAGCAGACCAATGGGGCCGAGTGCTGCGGTGGCGTCGGGGATCAGGCGTTTGACCGCAGCCTCATCGTCCAGTGCTGCCCGGAGCACGATGGCGGTGCCGCCGGCTTTGCGGATGTCGCTGGCGGTTGCATCGGCTTCAGCACGACTGGTGTTGCAATGAACGGCGACGGCGAAACCGGCTTTGCCCAATGCCAGACAGACGCCACGGCCAATACGCTTGCCGCCGCCGGTAACAAGGGCGGTGCGGGGGAAATGGGGAGAGGAGATCATCGCCGGGGCATAGCATTGGTGGCCTTGCGATGGGAGAGGGGGAATACGCGGGCTTGCCTTGCTGCATCGCGTCAGGCTCTAAGGGGGATGTCCATCGGCCGGCCAGAACATTGAGGGTGAGCATGTTTGAAGAGACCCATAAGATCCTGTTTCAGGCCGAAGAGATTGCCACCCGTGGCTCGGTGATCGAGGTGCTGAAGCAACTGCGCAAGCTCTCGCTGGGTGATTTCGGGCGCTGGATGTGGTCGCTGCCGGATGTGCATTTTCCAGCCATAAGCGCATTGCTGCCGGCAATGGCGAGTGATGAGGCGCAGCTGGGCTGGACCGGCAAATGCGGGCCGGAGCTGCGTGATCACACGATCGATTTCGTGCGCATCGTGGCGCAGAACTATCAGCGCATCACCGGGCGCTCGCTGGAGCACAAGCGCATTTTGGATTTCGGCTTTGGCTATGGTCGGATGGCGCGGATGATGTATTACTTCACCGACCCTGATTCGTATTTCGGCGTCGATCCGATGCAGCAATCGCTGGATATTTGCGCGGCGGATCGTGTGCTGGGGCAGCTCAAGAAGATCAACTACATCACGCCGGATTTCGAGCTGGATGGGCGGCGGTTTGATCTGATTTTTGCGTATTCAGTGTTCACCCACACGTCGGAGAAGGTGACGCACACCTCGCTTCGGGCATTGCGTCGCCATATTAAGAACAACGGGGTGCTGGTGATCACCATTCGTCCGGTGGAGCATTGGAACGTCGATCAGCCGCATGACGAGGCGCAGCGGGATGCGTTCAAGCATGCGCACCACACGAATGGCTTTGCGTTCCGCGATCACGGCTATGCCGAGGATGGCGAGGCGATCTACGGCGAGAACTCGTTCACGCTGGAATGGCTGGCAGCGCATCATCCTGAGTGGGAGGTTGAGGGCTGGGATCGCGGTGTGGATCAGTATCAGACGATCGTTTTCCTGACGCCAAAGTAGAATATGAACTGGACCATCCGGCGCGCCGGGCTGGACGATGCGGAGGCGTTGGCGCTGTTGGGGGCGGCGACGTTTCTGACGGCGTTTGCCGATGTTCACACCTCCGCTGAGATTGTCGAGCATTGTCGTGATGCGCACAGCGTGGCCGCCTATCACCGCCTGCTCGCACCTTCGACGGATGCATGGCTGGTGGAGACGGCGAGCACCGGCGCTCCGGTGGGTTATGCGGTGTTGACGGAGCCTGGTCTGGAATTGGCTGGGCCCGGCGATTTGGAGCTGCGGCGGATTTATCTGCTGCCGGGATTGCACGGCGGTGGTGCCGGGGCGGCGCTGATGCAGCTTGTGATCGAGCGGGCGCGGGAGCGGGGGGCGCGGCGGTTGTTGCTCGGTGTGTATTCCTTGAACGGCCGGGCGCTCGCCTATTACCGCAAGCACGGCTTTGAGCAGATTGGCGAGCATGATTTCTTGGTGGGTGAGACCGTCTACGTCGATTTCGTGATGGCGCGACCGGTTTGAGTGGTCGCGCGAGGCGGGCTACACGATTGACGTCGCGGCTTCCAAACCCAATGCCTGTGCCAGACGTTCCAGCCTGCGCGTAACCGCTTCGCCTGCGAACACGCCGGTGCCGGCGGTGAGTTGCAGCGTGAGGACGTGATTGTTGATCAGGCGCGTGCCGCCGAGCAGATCGACGGTGCCGGCGGAGAGGGTGTAGGCGAGACGCAGTGCCATGCCGAGGATGGTGGCCCGCCTGGCGGCCTCGAAGCCGAGCAGCATGCGGGCGGTGGCGAGGAACGGGGCGTCCGGCTCCGCCTCGTAACGCACCGCGATGGTCATGGCGAGGAAGGCGCGAGCGTGGTGGTCGAGCCCGATGCCGGGCTGGCGCAGGACGCGCATGGTGCTTTGTTCGGCGCGGTATTCCGGGTGGTCGTGGCTGCCGATGTCGCTCATCCAGCAGGCGGTTTCGCGCAGGCGGCGCGCGTCTCCGGCTTCGCCGGGGAAGAGTGTGTCGGTCCAGGTCAGCAGGGCTGGCGGCAGCGAGGGGTCGCGGCCGAAGCGTTCGGCGATTTCGTGACCGGCGGAGAGCAGCGGCTCGGCGGTGCGGATGGAATCTGGCATTTTCGACATGTACCAGCCCTCGCGCAGGCCGTTGGCACTGAAGATGACGCGCCGTGCTGCGGTGGCGCGCAGCAGGCGGCGGAGGACGACGGCGGCGAAGGGGAGATCGTCCACGCGACGCCGCGCCACGCCGGGCATGCGTTCGAGCGCGCGGCGGGACGCAGCGGCGATCACGCCGGTCAGGTCACGCGCCTCTTCGCGTTCGATGGTGTAGTGATGGACCATGTTAAGCGGATAACTGGTTTGCGCCAGATGGATTCGGGCCAGCGCACGCCATGCGCCGCCGACGAGATAGAGATCGCGCCCGGCTCCTTCGGCGAGCCAGGGGAGTTCGGCCAGTTCCGCCTCGGCAATGGCACGCGCGCGGATCACGTCCCCACCGGCGCGTTCGGCCAGACGGATGACGCCGAGTTTGAGTGTTTGCGCGCGTCCGCGGGTGCCGTTGTTGAGTTCGACGACCTCCAGCGAGCCGCCGCCGATATCGGCCAGGATGCCGTCAGCGTTTGGTATGCCGCAGAGAACGCCAGAGGCGGCGAATTCGGCCTCCTGCTCACCTGGCAGCATCAGGATCGGCACGCCAGGCAGGCGCTCGCGCAGGGCGTGCACGAAGGCGGGGCCGTTGCTTGCATCGCGGACGGCGGCCGTGCACAGCACCTCGAACGGCTCAGCCCGCATGGCCCGCGCGATGGCACCGTAGCGGTCCATCACCATCAGCGCCTGTTCGAGGCCTTCCTCATTCAGTCGGCCGGAGGCGTTGAGGCCGCGACCGAGCTTGAGCACCGCCTTCTCGTTGAAGATGGGCGTGGGGTTGCGGCAATGGCCTTCGAACACCACGAGGCGCACGGAATTGGAGCCGAGATCGACCACGGCGCTGCGGGGCAGACCGTTATGGTGTTCGTAGGGCAATTTTGATCAATCCTGTGAGACGCGATCCTGTCTGCGGACTGGGATCGGGCTGATGCTGCCGTGCAAAGCCGAGCCGCGGCCAGACAGCGATGGGTTGGTCATGAAGTATTCATGGGCGGAGATGCGCTTGGCACCCTCGGCGGGCTCCTCGCGCCGCCAAATGCCGTCTGGGCCGAGATCCCAGGACTGCAGATTGTCCTGCAGGTTAACAACCATGATCTGGTCGAGAATTTGCGCATGGACGGTGGGGTTGTGGATGGGCACGAAGGTTTCTACGCGCCATTCCATGTTGCGCGCCATCCAGTCGGCGGAGCTGATGAACACCTTCGCGTGCCGGTTCGGCAGCCGGTGGCCGTTGCCGAACACGCAGATGCGGGCGTGTTCGAGAAAGCGCCCGACGATGGATTTGACGCGGATGTTCTCCGACAGATCGGGCACGCCGGGCCTGAGGCAGCAAATGCCGCGAATGACGGCGGAAATCTGCACGCCGGCCTGTGATGCCTCATACAGCTTGTCGATCAGGTGGCTGTCCACCAGCGAGTTCAGCTTCAGCCAGATCGTCGCGGGCTTGCCTTTGCGGGCAAAGCCGATCTCCTGCTCGATCAGCGCCATCAACGCGGTGCGCGTGGTCAGCGGGCTGAACGCCAGCGCGTCCATCTTTTCCGGCCGTGCATAGCCGGTCATGAAGTTGAACAGCTTGGCGGCGTCGCGTGTGAGGTCGGGGTCGCAGGTGAAGAAGCTCAAATCCGTGTAGATGCGCGCGGTGATCGGGTGATAGTTGCCGGTGCCGAAATGCGCGTAGGTGCGCATCACGGGCCCCTCGCGGCGCACGACCATCGAGATTTTGGCGTGGGTTTTCAGCTCGGTGAAGCCGAACACCACCTGCACGCCTGCGGCCTCCAGCCGGCGCGCGAGGCTGATATTGGCTTCCTCATCAAACCGTGCCCGCAGCTCGACCATCGCGGTGACGGATTTGCCGGCCTCGGCTGCTTCGATCAGCGCCTTGACGATGGGGCTGTCATTGCTGGTGCGGTAGAGCGTTTGCTTGACGGCGACGACGTTGGGATCGCCCGCGGCCTGGCGGAGGAACTGCACCACCACGTCGAAGCTCTCGAACGGGTGGTGGACCACGATGTCTTTGGCGCGGATGGCGGCGAAGCAGTCACCGCCGAAATCACGGATGCGTTCGGGGAAGCGCGGGGTGTAGGGCGGGAAGAGGAGATCGGGGCGCTCGTCGCCGATGAGCTGCTTCACATCGACGAGGCCGAGGATGCCGGGTTGGACGAAGACTTCCTGTGGCGGCACGTCCACCTCATCGGCCACGAAATCACGCAGCGCCTCGGGGGTGGCGATTGTGACCGCGAGATGGATGGCCACGCCACGACGGCGGCGTTTGAGGGCGGTTTCGTAGGAGCGGACGAGGTCCTCTGCCTCCTCCTCGAACTCCACATCGGTGTCGCGGATGAGGCGGAACATGCCTTGGCCGAGCACACGAAAGCCTGGGAAGATGCGGGCCAGGAACAGCAGCACCACGTCTTCCAGCATGACGAAGCGGATGGGCTCGCCGTCATTGGTGGGCAGTTTGACGAAGCGCACGATCAGGCCGGGCAGCGGGATGAGCGCCTTCATGGCGTGGCCGTCCTCATCGCGCAGCAGGCGAAGCGCGATCACGAGGCCCATGTTCGGGATGAACGGGAACGGGTGCGCCGGGTCCACCGCAAGCGGGGTGAGGACGGGAAACACACGCTCCATGAACCACGATTCGAGCCACTCGCGGTCGGCGACCGAAAGCGAGACGGGCTCGGCGACTTCGATGCCGCTGGCACCGAGGAGAGCGCGCAATTCGCTCCAGACGCGCTGCTGGTCCCCCATCAGCCGCTCGGCGCGGTCGGTGACGTCGGTCAGCTGCTGCGGCGGCGAACGGCCGTCGGGTGAGGCGATGGTCACACCGGCCTTCAACTGGCCGACGAGACCGGCAACGCGGACGGAGTAGAATTCGTCGAGGTTGCCAGCGGAGATCGACAGGAAGCGCAGGCGTTCGAGCAGCGGATGGGCTGGGTTTTCGGCCTCATCCAGCACACGCTGGTTGAAGTCGAGCCAGGACAGCTCCCGGTTCAGAAAACGATCTGGCCCTGTGATGGCGGGCAAGGGCTCAAGGTCGGCCGCAGGTGTCGGCTCGGTGCTGATTTGCGTGCTCATGCCATCATCCTAGAAGAAGCCGGGGGTGTCATGCGAGCCGGCTGCCGCGGGCCAGGGGATATTTTCGTCGATTGGCGTGGTGTTGCTGCCCGCATCCCACTCGATGGTCACGCGCGCTGCGAGTGCGCGCGTGATGCGCCCGCCGGTGGCCAGTGCCAGCCTATCGAGGCGTGCGGCAGCCTCACGCAGGGCTGCGGGATGACGGGGGAGGCGGAGCAGCAGATAATCCTGCACGTGCTCGGCCACCGGCAACTGGCGATGGGCGAACAGGGCGGCGAGCAGGGCGCGCAGGAGAGCGTCGTCAGCGGCGCGCAGTTCGACGGCCAGCATGGCGCGCAGGCGGGAGGCAAGGTCGGGCAGTCCCACCGCCCAGCGCGCGGGTGCGGCACGGCTGGCGAGGACGAGTGGGAATCCGGCTTCGGACGCGGCGTTGAGCATGTGCAGCAGCGGGCGTTCGGCGGCGAGATCGGCGTCGTCTATGGCGATCGGGCCGGTCGGGGGCGACAATGCGAGGCTGGCCCCGCTTAGTACGTTTGTGCTGTGGCGGCTGGCCCAGCGATGCAGGAGATGGGTTTTGCCGCTGCCCTCCGCGCCCCAGATGGCCAGCCTTCGCAGGGGCCATGCGGTGTTGTCCTGCAGCAGTGCCAGTGCGTCGGCGTTCGACGGGGCTTCAAGGAAGGCCATGCGTGCGTAGTCCGGCACGTGCTGGAACGGCAGCGCCAATTGTCGCGTCACGCTTCGTAGTCCAGCAGGGTTGCGTCCGGTGTGGGCGGGTCGAGATAAAGCGGGCTGTCGAGGTAGCGACGCAGCCAGAAGCGGCAGAGCACGCCGATGATGGCGGTGACGGGCACGGCGAGCAGCACGCCGACAAAGCCGAATGCGGCACCACCGGCGAACAGGGCAAAAATCACCCAGACGGCGTGCAATTCGACGCGGTCCCCCAGAAAGCGCGGGTAGATGACGTAGCCTTCCAGAATTTGGCCGACGATGAACACCACGCCCACCTCGATCACGCCCGTCCATGTCGGGAATTGCGCAAATGCGAGGCCCACGGCCGCAATGAGGCCGGTGATGCTGCCGACATAGGGGATGAAGGACAGCAGGCCAGCGGTGAGGCCGACGATAAGGCCGAGGTCGAGACCGACCACAGAGAGGGCGGTCGAATAATAAAGCGCCAGCGCCACGCAGCACATCATCTGCCCACGCAGCCAAGCCGAGAGGATGCGGTCCACCTCGTGCGCCTGGGCACGCAGAATGCCGGAATACCGGCGGGGCAGCCAGCCTCCGATGCGGGCGACCACGCTGGGCCAGTCGCGCAGCAGATAAAAGGCGACGACGGGCGTGACAATCACCAGGGTGAGCACGTTGAACAGGGCAAAGCCGCCGCCGATAACACCGCGCAGGGCCTGTGCCACGAAGGAGACGATGGAGCCGGCCTGGCCGCCCACGAGATCACGCAGTTTTTCGTCGATGACATCTGGCCCCAGCTTGTCTTGCAGCTTGGCGATCTGATCGGCGGCAAAGGCGCGCAGTTCGGTGGTGTATTCCGGAACGCGGCCGAACAGGATGCTGATCTGCGCTAGGATCAATGGGTAAAGCAGCAGAGCGAAGATCAGCACCACGGCAAGCAAGGCCAGCACCATCAGCATGGCGGCATAGGAGCGCGGCAGGCCGATTTTGGAGAGTCTGGTCGTCAGTGGGTCCAGGAAATAGGCGATGCCGGCGGCGACCACGAAAGGCAGTAGCACGGAGGCGAATAGTTGCAGCATGACGCCCAGGGCGACGACCAACCCGGCCAGCAAGGCGATGCGCTGGCCGCGCGTAGCGGCGCTTTGGTCCGAGACGGCGGAGACATCCTGTGGAGGTGGCATCGCACTCATGCTTCACACACCGTGCTTGTGCGGTTTGCAGATCGCCTGCCGCTATGGTTGTTTGCCGCCATCTTCAGCCTCGCGCCATTCCGATCATCATGGTGCCAGTATAGACGGAAATCGCCATGCCCAGCATGACCTATCGTGACGCCGGCGTGGATATCGACGCGGGCGATGCGCTGGTGGACCACATTAAGCCGCTGGCGAAGGCGACCAGCCGCACAGGCGTGATGGGCGGCATTGGCGGGTTCGGTGCGCTTTTCGACCTGAAGGCGGCGGGGTTTGTCGATCCCGTGTTGGTTTCCTCCACGGATGGCGTGGGGACGAAGCTGCGGGTGGCCATCGACACCGGCATGCATGACAGCGTGGGCATCGATCTGGTGGCGATGTGCGTCAATGATCTGGTGGTGCAGGGTGCTGAGCCGCTGTTTTTCCTCGACTATTTCGCAACCGGCAAGCTCGCCGTGGCTGAGGCGGCGCGGGTGATCGCGGGAATTGCGCGCGGGTGTGAGATTGCCGGCTGTGCGCTGGTGGGCGGTGAGACGGCGGAAATGCCGGGCATGTATGGCGCGGGCGATTATGATCTTGCCGGCTTCTCGGTGGGGGCTGCCGAGCGGGCAGATTTGCTGCCCAAGCCTGTGCAGGCCGGCGATGTGGTGCTGGGGCTGGCGAGTTCGGGCGTGCATTCCAACGGGTTCTCGCTGGTGCGGCGGATTGTGGCTTCGGGCAATGTCGGCTGGGGTGATCCGGCACCGTTTGCGGCGGGATCGACGCTGGCGGAGGCGCTGATGACGCCCACCAAAATCTACGTGAAGTCGCTGTTGGCGCTGCACCGGGCTGGTATGCTGCTGGCGGCGGCGCATATCACAGGCGGCGGGCTGCCGGGCAACCTGCCGCGTGTGCTGCCGGAGGGGTTCCGCGCGGTGATCGACGGCTCCGGGTGGTCGCTGCCGCCGGTGTTCGCCTGGCTGGCGCGCACCGGTGGTGTGGTGACCGATGAGATGCTGCGGGTGTTCAACTGCGGCATCGGCATGGCGCTGGTGGTGCGCGAGGCTGAGGTTGAGGCGGCGACGAAGCTGCTGACGGAGGCTGGAGAGGTTGTTTATCGGCTTGGCTATTTGGAGGCGTGTGAGGGCGAGGCGGAAGTTCGCATCGATCTGCCCAGCGGCTGGGGCGCATGAAGCCTCGGGTTGGGATTTTGATCAGCGGCCGTGGTTCGAACATGGCAGCGCTGATTGCGTCGTCAAAGGCCGCGAATTATCCGGCTGAGATCGCCATTGTGCTGTCCAATGACCCTGAGGCGGGCGGGCTGGCGCTGGCGGCGGAGGCGGGGATTGCGACCGACGCGGTGGATCATCGCGCCTATAAGAAGAACCGGGCGGCGCATGAGATGGCGCTGGCGCACCGGCTGGATGCGGCGGGCGTGGAGATTGTGTGCCTTGCGGGATATATGCGGCTGCTAACGCCGCTGCTGGTGGGGCGTTATGCCGGGCGGATGCTCAACATTCACCCGAGCCTGCTGCCGAGTTTCCCGGGATTGGACACGCATGCGCGGGCCATCGCGGCGGGGGTGAAGCTGCATGGCTGCACCGTGCATCTGGTGACGGAAATTATGGATGAAGGCCCGATTCTGGCGCAGGCCGCCGTGCCGGTGCTGGAAAGTGACGGCGAAGATGCGCTGGCGGCACGGGTGCTGGCGCAGGAGCATATTCTCTATCCGCAGGCGCTGGCGGCGTTTGCCCGGCAATCGGTGGGCGTTGGGGCTTCGGCTGATGCTGCATTGCGCAATCCAATCTCGTAAAATGGTTTCGCGTTCTGCGCGGCTGGGCTAGAACGCCGGGATATTCAGTTGCAACGGACACGAACCATGGCCGAGACCCCGAACTCCCCCCAGCACGAACCACTGACCGTCGAGGCATTTCATGCCGACCGGATGGCGTTCTGGTCGAACTTCACCAGCGGCACGAAGTATGCCGTGATCGCACTGGTGGTGCTGGTTTTGCTGATGTGGATTTTCCTCGTCTGATTTCGCGCAACGAACCGCATCTGGCCATTGTGCGGATGAGAGCGGCGTGATTTCTCTCAGCCCTTGATGAGTGGGGCTGGGATGGCGGATTTCGACCGAATTTATGACGTGGCGGTGGTCGGTGGCGGCAATGCTGCTTTGTGCGCTGCCATCATGGCCAAGCAGAATGGCTGCTCGGTGATTGTGATTGAGCATGCGCCGAAGGCATTTCGCGGCGGCAATTCGCGCCATACGCGCAATCTGCGGGCGATGCATGAGGGGCCGACTTCGGTTCTGACCGACAGCTACCTCGAAGATGAATACTGGGACGATCTGCTGCGCGTGACCGGCGGGAACACCGACGAGAAGCTGGCGCGCATGACCATCCGGGCGTCGTCGCGGGTCATGCCGTGGATGCAGGATTGCGGCGTGCGGTTTCAGCCGTCGCTGACGGGGACGCTGAATTTGTCGCGCACCAATGCCTTCTTCTTGGGCGGCGGCAAGGCGCTGGTGAATGCCTATTACGACACCGCCGAGCGGCTGGGGATCGACATTGTCTATGACAGCGAAGTGCTGTCGATGGACCTTGATGACGGGTTTGCCAAAAGCATTGCCATCACCAGCAAGGGCTTTCCGCACACTGTGCGGGCCAAGACCTATGTTGTCTCGTCTGGCGGGTTTCAGGGCAATATTGAGTGGCTGCGCGAATACTGGGGCGAGGCTGCCGACAATTTCCTCATTCGCGGCACGCCGTATGCGAAGGGGCGGATGCTGAAGAACTTGCTGGGCCAGGGCGTGCAGCAGATTGGTGATCCGACGCAGTTTCATGCGGTGGCGATCGATGCGCGGGCACCGCAGTTCGATGGTGGGATTGTGACGCGGTTGGACTGCATTCCGTTCAGCATCGTGGTCGATCGGAACGCACGCCGATTTTATGACGAGGGTGAGGATGTGTGGCCGAAGCGCTATGCCATCTGGGGGCGTTTGGTGGCGCAGCAGGAGGGGCAGATTGCGTGGTCGATCATCGATGCGAAATCGGCCACGTTGTTTATGCCGTCGGTGTTTCCGGCCATTCGCGCCAATTCTATTCGGGAGTTGGCCGGTCTGATCGGGCTGGATGCGGATGCGCTTGAGAAGACGGTGAGCGATTACAACGCCGCGGTGCAGCCCGGCAATTTCAATCCGCAGATTCTGGATGATTGCCGGACCGAGGGGCTGGAGCCTGCGAAGACGCATTGGGCGCGACGGATCGATACGCCACCTTATATTTGTTATCCGCATCGCCCCGGCATCACGTTCACCTATTTGGGTGTGAAGGTGGACGAGAAGGCGCGGGTGATTATGTCCGATGGCAAGCCGACGGCGAATTTGTTCGCATCCGGTGAGATCATGGCGGGCAGTATTTTGGGCAAGGGTTATCTGGCTGGGTTCGGTATGACCATCGGCACGGTGTTTGGGCGCATTGCCGGTGAGGAGGCCGCAAAACATGCTCGCAACTGAGGCGACATTAGAGGCGCAGCGGGCGATTGCGATCTGCAATGCCTGCCGATACTGCGAGGGCTATTGCGCGGTATTCCCGGCGATGGAGTTGCAGCGCGACTTCACGGTCACGGATATGAGCTACCTCGCCAATCTCTGCCACAACTGCAACGGCTGCTATCACGCCTGCCAG
Source organism: uncultured Rhodospirillales bacterium (assembly GCA_903823665.1). GTDB lineage: Bacteria > Pseudomonadota > Alphaproteobacteria > Acetobacterales > Acetobacteraceae > CAIQQQ01. Next base: position 12,432 of record CAIJTR010000038.1, on the reverse strand, counting down.
TTCTCGCCGCCGCACGCGTTTGGCATCAATCTGCCGAAGACGTTCGCGGAAATCCGGCTGGAGAGTTACGCCGAATATGCGTGGCCGAAGCCGTTTGCCGACGCCTACCGTAAGAACGGCGTGCTGGTGTCCGCCATCACGGCGGGTTCGATAGCGTTGGTCCTGTTCCTGACGATGCTGATCCAGTCAGGCTCAGTGATGTTCGGCCCGCAGACTGGGCCGGGCGCGTTCTACCGGATTATTCCGTGGGGCGTAATGTCGTCGGTGGCGGGGGCCACGCTGATCTTCTCGATTTTGGCGCTGGCGATGGGGGCCAGGAACTTCTGGGTGGACACGCAGACTTCGCTTTCAGGGCCTATCAACTGGGCGGCGATCGAGCGTGCCGCGCATGATGTGGCGACGTTGCGCTATCTTGGCGGGGCCGGGGAGGGCTGCAACGATGCGGATGCCAGCTTTTCACTGGCGCGGCGGCATTTTCACCATGCGCTGATGTATGGGTTTTTGCTGTGCTTTGCCTCGACGTCGGTGGCGACGTTGATGGACCATTTCCTCGGCTGGGAAGCACCGTATTCCTGGTACAGCCTGCCGGTTGTGCTGGGAACCCTGGGCGGGATTGGCATGGTGGCGGGCTGCGGTGGGCTGGTGTGGGTGAAGATGACGACGGACCCTGTGCCGGTGGCGCGGCGGATGCTGGGGGCGGATTACGCGTTGCTGGGGTTGCTTGCGATGGCGGCGGCATCCGGGTTGCTGTTGTTAATGCTGCGCGGCACCGGGGCGATGGGCGTGCTATTGTGCTTGCATTTGGGCTTTATTCTCGCGTTCTTTGTAACGATGCCATACGGCAAGTTCGTGCACGGAATTTACCGCGGTGCAGCATTGTTGAAGGCGGCCGTGGAACGGCAAAAGAATACAATTGTGGCCGGTTAGACCCCGAAAGACCTAGGCCGGGCTTGAATACCGTGTAAATTCGTGCAGTTTGCGCGACCAGCCGGCGCTATGCTCGGCCCAACAAAAATTCGGATTCGGGGGATGCTTATGAAGCGGTTCAATCTGGCATTGGGTGTGGGCATTGTCGTTGCCAGCCTTGCGATGGCTGGTCAGGCGCTGGCGCAGCAGCCGATCGTGATCAAGTTCAGCCACGTGGTGACGGATGCCGCCCCGAAGGGTAAGGCCGCACTGAAATTTAAGGAACTTGCCGAGAAATACACGGCTGGCAAAGTCAAGATTGAAGTCTACCCGAACTCCACGCTGTATAAAGACGGTGAGGCGATGGAGGCGCTGCAGCTTGGTGCGGTTCAGATGCTGGCACCTTCGACCGCCAAGTTCGCGCCGCTGGGCGTGAAGGAATTCGAGGTTCTCGACCTGCCGTTCCTGTTCCCGAGCCAGGCCATCTATGACAGCGCCGTCACCGGCCCGCTCGGCCAGGGGCTGTTCAAGCGTCTGCAAACCAAGGGCATCACCGGACTTGGTTACTGGGACAATGGGTTCTACGTGATTTCGGCCAACAAGCCGCTGATCAAGCCGGATGATTTGAAGGGGCTAAAGATTCGCATCTCCGGCTCCAAGGTGGATGACGAGACGTTGCGCGGCATGGGTGCGAACCCGCAGATTATGGCGTTCTCGGAGCTGTATCAGGCGCTGCAGAGCGGCGTTGTGGACGGTGCGCAGAACACCGCTTCCAACTACACCACGCAGAAGCTGAATGACGTGCAGACCAACGTGACCGAGCTTTATCATGTGCATCTGCAATATGCGGTGATTGTGAACAAGAAGTTTTGGGACGGCCTGCCGGCGGATATCCGTGAGCAGTTGACGAAGGCGATGGATGAAGCCACTGCCTACAACAACTCCATTGCCGTGAAGGACAACGTCGACGCGTTGGCGCAGATCCGTGCCACCGGCAAGACCGCCATTCATAAGCCAACGGATGATGAGATGAAGGTTTGGCGCGCTGCGATGGCTCCGGTTTACAAAACCGCTGAGAAGCGCATAGGCAAGCCGATGATCGATGAGGCGCTCAAAGCCACCGGCCAGACTCCGGTTAACTGAAACCGCCTATGCTTCGGGCCGGGTGAGGATCGTTAAGATGTTTTTGAAGATTCTTGACCGGCTCGAAGAGATCATTATTTCTGGCTTGATCGGTGGGGCGACGCTTTTGATTTTCGTCGCCGTGCTGCATCGCTATGGCAGCACGGTGCCGTTCCTGTTCCCGTATCTGCACGACATCGACATGACCTGGGCGCAGGAGCTGTGCATCTACATGTTCGTGTGGATGGCGAAATTTGGTGCGGCCTACGGCGTTCGGCAGGGCGTGCATGTGGGCGTGGACGTGCTGGTCAACCGGCTGGGCATCAATCATCGCTACAAGGTGATCTTGTTCGGTCTACTGGCCGGTGCATTGTTCACTGGCACGATTGCCGTGCTCGGGGCCTCGTTCGTGTGGGATCTGTCGGACACGGACAGCCGTTCGAACGATCTCGAAGCGCCGAAATGGATTGTGTATCTGGCGATCCCGCTTGGCTCCGGCTTGATGTGTTTTCGCTTTTTGCAGGTGGCCTGGGTGTTCGCGCGGACCGGTGAGGTGCCACACAACACGCATTCGGTAGGTGGGATTGAGACCGAGGATTTGAACCTCCACCCGCATGGTGCCGAGAGCCAGGGAATGAAGGCATGAGCAGCACTGCCCTCGAAGCGCCGATTCCGCCGAACAAGGGTGGTTTGTCGGCGACATTGATGATCATTGCCCCGCTGCTGCTGCTGGCGATCTGCTTCATGTCGAAATTCGGCCTGATCGAGGTGCCGCAGGGCGCGCGCGGGCTGGTGATTGCGGGGCTGCTGATCTCGCTGTTCATCACGGGTATGCCGATTTCGATCGCACTCGGCCTTTCGGTGCTGACGTTCATGTTCACCATGACGGACGTGCCGATTGTGGCGGTGTCGCTGAAGTTGTTCACCGGCATTGAGAAGTTCGAGATCATGTCGATCCCGTTCTTCATTCTGGCGGGCAATTTCCTGACCCAGGGCGGTGTGGCCAAGCGGATGATCCATTTCGCCACCACGCTGATCGGCCATTGGTATGGCGGGCTGGGGCTGGCGGGTGTGGTATCCTGTGCATTGTTCGCGGCGATTTCTGGATCGTCTGTGGCGACCGTTGTGGCCATTGGCTCGATTTTGCTGCCGGCGATGGTGGCCCAGGGCTATCCGAAGCGGTTTGGCGCGGGCGTGATCGCGACCTCCGGCGCACTCGGCATTCTGTTCCCGCCTTCGATCAATCTTGTGATCTATGCGGTGGCGACCAGCGGTATGTCGGTTGTCGGGCCGGATGGGCGGCATGTGAACTCGGCCTCGATCGGCGAGTTGTTCATCGCGGGTATTGTGCCGGGCATTTGTTTGGCGATCCTGCTGGGTGCGATGACGTATTATCAGGCCCGCAAAAACGATCTGCCGCGGCTGCCGCGTGCAAGTTGGGGTGAGCGCGGCCGCGCGTTCTTTGACAGCTTTTGGGGCCTGTTCCTGATTGTCATCGTGATCGGTGGCATTTATGCCGGGCTGTTCACGCCGACTGAGGCGGCGGCGATGGCGGCGGTGTATGCGTTCATTGTTGCCGTTTTCGTCTACAAGGATTTGAAACTGCGGGACGTGCCGGCGGTGCTGCTGCGTTCGGCTGCGATGTCGTCGATGATTTTGTATATCGTGACGAACGCGGTGCTGTTCTCGTTCCTGATGGTGTCGGAGCATATTCCGCAGGGGATGGCGGAGTGGATGAGCTCGCAGGGCTTTGGCATTGTGAGCTTCCTGCTGATGTGCAACCTGATTTTGCTGGCGGCGGGCAATGTGATGGACCCGTCGGCGATCGTGCTGATCTTTGCGCCGATCTTGTTCCCGGTGGCGGCGCGGTTGGGCGTCAATCCAGTGCATTTCGGCATTATGATGTCAGTGAATATGGAGATCGGGCTGTGCCATCCGCCGGTGGGGCTGAACCTTTATGTGGCCTCGGGGATTGCCAAGATGGGCATTAGTGAGCTGACGATTGCGGTAATGCCGTGGTTGCTGACGATGCTGGCATTCCTGATGGTGGTGACGTACTGGCCGGGGCTTTCGACGTTCTTGCCGCATTTGCTTGGGATGTAACTGATGTATGACCACGTGGCCGTCCCCTGCCTGTTGATGCGTGGCGGCACGTCGAAGGGGCCGTATTTCAAGGCTTCGGATTTGCCGAGTGACACTGCGGCGCGGGACCGGATGTTGCTTGCGGTGATGGGCTCGCCGGATATTCGCCAGATTGATGGGCTTGGTGGGGCTGATAGCCTGACCAGCAAGGTGGCGATTGTCTCGCCCTCCACACGGCCTGGCGTGGATGTGGATTACCTGTTCGCGCAGGTCGATATTCCGCGTGCCATCGTTGATACCGGGCCGTCGTGCGGCAACATGCTGTCGGGCGTGGGGCCGTTTGCGATCGAGATGGGGATGGTCAAGGCGCAGGACGGGGTAACGTCCGTTGCGATCTTTGATGTCAACACCGATAGCCGGATTGAGGCGGTGGTGCAGACGCCGGGCGGGGTGGTGAATTACTCCGGCGATACCGCGATTGATGGCGTGCCGGGGACGGCGGCTCCGGTGCTGCTGAATTTCATGGATGCGGTGGGTGCGAAGTCTGGCGTGATGCTGCCATCTGGCCATGCGCTGGAGGTGATCAACGGCATTGAGGTGTCGTGCCTGGACGTTGCCATGCCGATGGTGATGATGCGGGCGGCCGATCTCGGCCTGACTGGATATGAGGGCCGAGCGGAGATTGACGGCAACAAGGAGCTGCTGGCGCGGATCGAGGCCATTCGCATGGAGGCCGGAAGGCGGATGGGGTTTGGCGATGTGAGCGAGAGCGTGATGCCGAAGGTGGGGCTGCTGTCGGCACCCCGCGGCACGGGGGCCATTACGTCGCGCTACCTGACGCCGCACAAGCTGCATTCGGCCCATGCTGTGACGGGTGCTGTGTGCGTGGCGACGGCGTGTTTGCTGGAGGGCTCGGTGGCCTATCCGTTGGCGACGCGACCGGGTGGCAATCCTTGCACGATCTGGATTGAGCATCCGTCTGGCATGGTGGATGTGCGGATGGAGACGACTGGGTCGGGACCGAGCCTTGCGGTTTATAAGGCGGGGATTGTGCGGACCACGCGGCCGATCATGCGCGGCGAGGTGTTTGTGCCGAAGGGCAAGCTGTAGCCGAACCCGTCATTGCGAGGCGCTTTTGCGCCGTGGCAATCCAGAGCCGCGCGTTGTGACTCTGGATTGCCACGCCCCCAAGCGGGGGCTCGCAATGACGACGCGAGAAAAGTCTTACGACTTCGTGGTCTTTGCCAGCAGGCTCTTGGCTTCGTCCATGGCTTCAGCGAAACGCTTGTTAAGAAGTGCCAGAGCCTCGCCATTGGCGTGCTGGATGAGGTCGGCGAGTTCCTTGGTGTTGGCAACCGCACGCTCATAGGCGCGTTTCAGGGCCTCGGTCTGCTTGGTGGCTTTGTCGGCGGGTGACTCTGCGCTGGTCATGGAGCGCATGTTCTCGCTGATTTCCCCCATCATTTGCTGCATGATTTCCATGTGGCGCTTGGCCACGGCCTGTGCGCCTTCGAGAGCAATTTTGTTCGCAGCCGACAGCACTTCGATGTTGCGCTTGTAGGCGTCCATCAGGGCGGTGCTGTCTGGCATGTGCGGCATTTTCATGTCGCTGAACATCTTGGTCATTTCTTCGGTGGCCGTCTTGGCCTGGCTCATGACGGCGGCGAAGGGATTGATCGGCGTGGTCTCGGCCATTTTGGGCTCCTATTGCTGCAGTGCGAAACGGGTGGCGGGTGATCTACGCTTTTTTTGTATGCGGGGGCAACAGAGCCATACCGCTGGGCATGTGACCGTTAAGCGGTGGCGTTGTTACTGTCGGTCGTTGCCGTCTTGTCACCGAACATGTCCGCCATCGTCGCCTCGGCCTGCCCGGCGCGGGTGAGGGCGGCATCGAGGGCGGACATGGTGGCGGAGAGATCCTCGCTCTCGTCCTTCGCCCAGGCGCGCAGGGTGGCGAGCCAGAGGATGTGCAGGCCGTGCGTGCGAAGCCTGCCGCGCAGGCCGGTGGCCTCAATCGCGGTGGCTTGGAGCATCCATCCCATGCTGCGCAGAGTGGCGGCACCGAGGATGGTGGCGGTGGCTGGGTCACGCGGCAGGTCGCGCATCAGGGCGAGCACGCCAGCGCGGTGGGCCTGAAGCGCGTCGAGCCGGCGCATGACGATGTCGAACAGGCGGTCGCGGATTGGGCCGTCGGTGATGGCACCGGTGATTGCGGTCTGATCGGCTTGGGTGTTGAAGCGCATCAACACGGAGACGCGGCACGGGAAGCGGGCGCGCACATCGGCCAGCGGCAGACCGGCGCGGGTGGCGGCTTCGGCGAGCGAAAGCTTGGGCCAGCCGCGTTCGGCGATCAGCTCCATGGCGGCTGCGATCAGGCCAGTGTCGATGGTGGGGGCGGTGTCGCTCATGGATTGTAGATAGGGTGTGCCGCCGGTTTTGTCAGCCGCCGAGTTCGCGGGAACGGGCGGTGGCGGCGGCGATGGCGCGGGAAATGGTGTCGGGCCAGGCGGACGTTTCCATCATGACGGCGAGCGCGCGCTCCGTGGTGCCGGCGGGGCTGGTGACGTTGCGGCGGAGTTGGGCTGCGTCTTCCTCGGAGGCTGCGAGCAATGCGCCGGAGCCGGAGACGGTTTTGCGGGCCATGTGCCGCGCGAGGTCGGCGGGAATGCCCTGCTCAATGGCGGCTTTTTCGAGCAGTTCGGCAAGCAGGAACACATAGGCGGGGCCACCGCCGGAGACGGCGGTGACGGGGTCGATCAACAACTCGTCCTCCACCCAGGCGACTTCGCCCACGGCTTGGAGCAGCGTGTCGCAGAGTTGGCGTTGGACTTGGGCGACGCCGGGGGCGGCGCATGCGACGGTGAAGCCTTGGCCGATGGCGGCGGGGGTGTTCGGCATGGCGCGGACAACGGCTTGGTTGTGCAGGGCTGCGGTGAGGCCCGCGATGCTGCGGCCGGCCATGATCGACAGCATGACGGCGTTCGGGAAGCGTGCGTAATGCGGTAGCGCTGCTGTGGCTGATTGCGGCTTCACGGCGAGGATGACAGCGGCGGGCGCGAAATCCGCCGGAATGGCGTCAGCGTCGGCCACGATGGTTACGGCTTGGCCGGGGCTTGGTGGCATTGACGGATCGACGGCGTAGGAAGGTGCCAGTCCCGCATCGAGCCAACCGCGCAGCATCGCACCGCCCATTTTGCCAGCGCCTACGAGAAGGATGGGGGGGGTGAGCGACATTGGGGTGCCTTTGGAATTTTGTTGGCTTTTCTGTCCGCTGTGCCGTGGGTTTGGTCAAGGGGCGGCTGGTGCGACGCTCAAGCGCGGCGCACCTTGCGTTATTTTTGTTTGCATTCCGGCTTGGGTTGTGTCATAAAAAATAACTCTTCCTCTGACATAGGACCACGCACCAATGACCGCCTCCAACACTCCCGCAACCTCTGATCTGATGGCGCTTCTCTGCCTCATCGGCGGAGCTGTGCGTGGCGCTGGGGAGGCTCATTTGCTGATGCAGTTGATGGTGATTGGGACGATGTGCCGCCCTGTTGGGCACGCTTTGGACGCCTGGCTGCTGGTTGAGGAGCTTTATGCCGAGCGGGAGTTCTATGAATCTGCCCGCGATGATGAGGATGGCTGGGGCGGGGAGGACGAGCTGCGCGCGGGCCGGATTGAGAGATGCGGCCGGGTGGCGCAATGGCGTCATGTGACGCGGTTTGGGCTGGCGGTGCTCATTCCGATCCAATGGGGCGGGATGATTCGCTTGCCAGAGAAAGCTATGTCTGGCCCGCTGTGGAGACTGGCTTTGCTGTTAGCACCAGTTTCGTTTTTCAAATTTTCTTTGGACGATCAGGCCGCAACGCCGTCCTGCGACCCAATCGTTCCGGTTAGTTAATGATGCCTGCCGTCGTCTGCGGGTTTACGCCTCTCCGACGCATTCCAGCATGGCGGCCTGAAGGGCGTCGGCCGGGGATTTGCCGCCCCAGAGGACGAACTGGAAGGCGGGGTAGAAGCGCTCGCACTCGGTGATGGCGATGTCGATCATATCTTCGAGGCTCTCGGCGGAGGCACCGGGGGCACCTCGCAGCAGGACGGAGTGGCGGAAGACGGGCATGCCGTCCTCGGCGTCCATGCCGAAATGGCCGATCCAAAGGCGCTCATTGGCCAGCGCCAGCAGTTCGAACAGTGCGGCACGGCATTTTTCCGGGACCTTGAGGTCGATGGCGCAGGTGAAGTGCATGGCGCTGATTTCAGTGGACCAGCTGAAATACAGGCCATAGTCGCACCATTTCCCCGGAGCCTCGGCCGCCATTTCCGCATCGTTGCGCCGGTCGAAGTTCCAATCATTCGCGCTCACGATCTGTTCCATCACGTCCAATGGGTTGGAAGCGGTGCGTTCGATGATGCTCATATGGGCGGACATGGCGGGCGCTCCCGTCTGGGGGTGATCCGTTGCGGTGTCATGTTATCCACACGCCCCACGAGATGTGGTGGGTGCAGTCTTCGTAAACCACAAGAAAACCCTAGCGGCGGGGACATGCGTTTCGCAAGCCCGAGTGGGGATGCAACACGAAGTTCATGTGCCGTGTGAACCAGGCGGGATAAGCCCGTTTTAGACGATCATGCCTGGGCCGCCGCCGCCGGTTTTGGGCGAAGCCGCCGATTCGAGTGCTGCAATGCGGGATTCGAGGGTTTCGAGTTTGGCCTCGGCGGCTTCTTGCCCGGCGCGTGCGTTGGCAGCCATTTCCGACATTGCCTCGAATTCCTCGCGCTTGATGAGGTCGAGCTTGCGGACGGCTTCGTCGATTCGGGCGCGAATCAGGGCCTCGGCTTCGTCGCGCAGGCCGGTCAGGGCCGAGAGAGCACCACCGGCCACTCCGGCGAGGTCATCGAAAAGGCGGGGACGGTCGGCCATGTGTCAGACTCCTGTAAGTGGCTTTCGCCTGAATGCGTTGCCTCGTATATGCGGTGCCGTCCTAGAAAATAAGGCCGCACATGCTCCCGGTGTTGTTGTTTCCACAGTTTGACCCGGTGGTGGTGTCAATCGGACCGCTTTCCATCCGCTGGTACGCGCTGGCGTATATCGCGGCCTTGGTGATCGGCTGGCGGCTGGTGCGGGAGTGGGTGCTGCTGAAGCCCGCGGTTGCGAGCAGTGAGCAGGCAGATGATTTTCTGACCTGGGCCACGCTGGGTGTCGTGTTCGGCGGGCGGCTTGGCTACGTGCTGTTTTATCAGCCGGGGTATTTTCTGACCCATCCGCTGCAGATTTTCGCAGTCTGGGGCGGAGGGATGTCGTTTCACGGCGGCATGCTTGGGGTGGCGGTTGCGATTATTCTTTATTGCCGCAGTCAGAACATCCCGGTGCTGGGGTTTGCCGATCGCATCTCGATTGCAGCCCCGATGGGCTTGGGGCTGGGGCGTGTTGCGAATTTCATCAATGGTGAGCTGTGGGGTCGGGCGGCCTCGGAGAGCCTGCCATGGGCGATGATCTTCCCAACCGGCGGTGATGTGCCGCGCCATCCAAGCCAGCTATATGAGGCGTTGATGGAGGGGTTGATCCTGTTCGCAATCGTGCTGGTGTGTTCGCGGGTTGAGAGCATCCGGGCGCGGTTTGGGATGCTGACTGGGATTTTCCTTATCGGTTATTCGCTGGCCCGCATCACCGGGGAGTTTTTCCGTGAACCCGATTCCTTCCTCGGCTTTCTGTTCGCCGGGGCCACGATGGGGCAGTTGCTCTCGGTGCCGATGCTGATTGCAGGCGTTGTCCTGATTGTGATCGCAAAGCCACGCCCTGCTGTGGTATGACCGAACGTCTGGATGCGTTCATGGCGCGGGCCAATGCGGCCTATTACGCCACGCGCGATCCGTTTGCGGATTTCACCACGTCTCCTGAGATCAGCCAGGTGTTCGGTGAGTTGCTGGGGCTTTGGGCGGCTGAAGTCTGGCGTTCGATGGGCTCGCCTGATCCGGTGATATTGGCCGAGGCGGGGCCGGGGCGCGGGACTTTGATGGCCGACGCGCTGAGGGCGATCGGCAAGATGGTGCCGGATTTTGGCCGGGCACTGCGGCTTCATTTGGTGGAGAACTCGCCATCGCTGCGGGCCGTGCAGGCCAGCAGGCTAGAGGCTTCGTGGCATGACCGGATTGAAGATATTCCTGCCGGCCCAATGATTTTGCTCGGCAACGAGTTCCTCGATGCGTTGCCGATCCGTCAGTTCGTCCGCCGGGACCGGTGGATGGAGCGGCATGTGGCGTCGGGTGGGTTCGTGGAATTGCCGACTGACGAGCATTTGCCGGATTGGCCGGAGGGCAGCGTGCTCGAACGGTGTGAGCCGGCGCTGGCTCTGGCCTCGCATTTGGCTGAGCGGCTGCGGGTTCAGGGTGGGGTGGCGCTGTTTGTCGATTACGGGCCGGAGCATTCCGCACCCGGAGATTCGCTGCAGGCGCTGCGGGACCGGCAGGTGTGTGATCCGCTGGTTGAGGCGGGAAGTGCTGATCTGACAGCGCACGTCGATTTTCAGGCGTTCGGCAAGGCGGCGCATGGGCTTGCGGTGTGTGGACCGCTGCCGCAGGGGATATTTCTGGCGCGGCTTGGATTGTTTCAACGCAGCGGGGCGCTGGCGCGTGGGCTTTCGCCGGATGCCGGGCAGCGTATGATCCGGTCGGCGCAGCGCCTTGCGGAGCCGGACGGAATGGGACGTCTGTTCAAGGCGATCGCACTTTGCCACCCTGATGTGTCGACACCTCCAGGATTTGTTGAATGACTGCCGAATACATTGAGTCTCCCACGCTGGGAGTTCCGCATGGTTTTTTCACCCGAAGGGGTGGTGTGTCGCGGGGGGATTTTGCCAGCTTGAATGCCAGTTTGTCGGCGGATGATCGCGTCGCCGTGCTGGAGAACCGGGCGCGGATTGCCTCAGCACTTGGGGTGGAGTCGAGCCAGCTGGTGGGACTTTCGCAGGTGCATGGGATTGATGTTGCAACGGTCACTGAGCCGTGGATGGTGGGGCAGGGGCCGCGGGCTGATGCGATGGTGACGAACGTTGCGGGTGTGGCGCTGGGTGTGATCACCGCCGATTGCGCGCCGGTGCTGTTCGCGGACAGGCGTGCGGGCGTGATCGGGGCGGCTCATGCCGGGTGGCGCGGGGCTGCGGCGGGTGTGTTGGAGGCGACGGCGTCGGCGATGTGCGATTTGGGGGCAGAGCATATTCTGGCCGTGGTTGGCCCCTGCATCCGGCAGCCTTCTTATGAGGTGGGTGCGGATATGCGTGATGCGGTGCTGGCGCAGGACCCGGCGGCGGGCGAGTTCTTCATCGACGGCGTGCGGCCAGGGCATTTTCAGTTCGATCTGGCCGGATTTTGCGTGGCCCGACTCCATCGGGCGGGGGTGGCGGCGCATGTGATCGATGCCGATACGCTGGCGGATGAGCAGCGTTTCTTCAGCCATCGCAGGCGGACGCTGGCCCGCGGCGGGCCGATTGGGCATCAGATGTCGGCGATCACGCTTTGATCCGTCTATCGGCGCTGGCGCTGTTGGCGTTGCTCGCGGGCTGTGGTGCGTTGCCGCAACCTTTCGCGAACAACCCAGGTGCCACCGCGCAGCGGCTCTCGCAGCCGCCACCGGCGAGGCTTGCGGTGCAACGTCCGGCGCAGGCGCTGTTGAGTGATGATGCGTCGGTGACGCTGGCCGCTGATCTCGCCGACGCACTGGCAGCGCTGGATGTGCCCGCGATTGCTGGCCCGGCGCGTGCAGGCGATTGGCGGCTGGTGCCCTCCGCGCAGGTGGACGGGAGCGAGATCGTGCCGCTTTATACTGTGTTCGATCAGACCGGGGCGCAGCAGGGCATTCAGCAGGGACAGAAAGTTCCGGCTGCAGCGTGGCAGGCTGGTTTGCCGAAAACGTTGCAGGAAGCTGCAGCGGGCGCTGCCCCTGGAATTTCTGATTTGCTCACCCGGATTGAGGCGGCGCGAAGGGCATCTGACCCGAACAGCCTCGTCAATCGGCAGGCGCGAATTGCGGTGCCTGACGTGACAGGGGCACCAGGCGATGGCAATCGCCAACTGGCACGGCAGATGCGCAGCCATCTCGCGCAATATGGCTTGGTCGTTCAGGATGCCCCAAAATCGATCAGCAACGACTTCACGGTGGCTGGGCAGGTGTTGGCGGTTCCCATCGCAGGCCAGATGACGCGCATCGAAATTCAATGGATTGTGACGGACGCCACGGGCGAGGAGCGCGGACGGATTATTCAATTGAATGAAATTCCGGCCGGGAGCCTGGATCATTTCTGGGGCGATGTGGCTGTTGTTGTGGCGGAGGAGGCGGCCGGC
>CAIJTR010000037.1 GCA_903823665.1 uncultured Rhodospirillales bacterium | reverse complement strand
TCACTCGTGGAGGCGGGGTGTGGGTCTTGAATCCAGTTCACGCGGCAGCGAATCACGCTTTGCTGCCTATGTCGAGGCGCTGACGTCAGTGTTGAGGCATGCCGATCGGGCGGCGCCGTTTCAGTCTTATTGCGCGGGCCTGCTGCTTCCCGGCGATCGTAAGAGCGTCGAACCGATGGCAGCCCGCGTGCAGCCTGGGCGCGTGCGGGCGGCGCATCAGTCGCTGCATCACTTCGTGGCAAAGGCCGACTGGTCCGACGATGCGGTGCTGGCGGAGGTGCGAGCCCGTGTGCTGCCCGTCATCGAACGGCATGGCGCGATCCGCGCGTTGATTGTCGACGACACCGGCATCCCGAAGAAGGGCACCCATTCGGTGGGGGTGGCGCGGCAGTACTGCGGGCAACTTGGCAAACAAGATAACTGCCAGATTGCCGTCAGTTTGTCGGCCGCCAACGATCATGCCAGCCTCCCCATCGCCTACCGGCTGTATCTGCCGCATGAATGGGCCGATGATCCTGATCGGCGAGCGCAGGCGGGCGTGCCTGATGAGATCGTCTTCCAGACTAAGCCGCAGATCGCGTTGGACCAGATTCGCGCCGCCCGCGCCGCCGGAGTCGAGGCCAACATGGTGTTGACCGACGCAGGCTACGGCAACGACACCGACTTTCGTGATGGCATCACCGAGATCGGCCTGGCCTATGCCGTCGGCATTCAGGCCTCGACCACGCTGTGGCCGCCCGGCATGCAGCCTTTGCCGCCCAAACAGTGGAGCGGACGCGGACGCCCAACGTCGGCGATCCGCCGTGATGATAAGCATCAGCCGGTCTCGGCCAAGCAACTGGCGCTGGATTTGCCAAAAAAGGCCTGGCGACATGTCACGTGGCGCGAAGGCACCAACGGTGAACTCACCTCGCGTTTCGCGGCTGTCCGTGTGCGTCCCGCGCATCGCGATTATGAACGCACTGCACCACGTCCCGAGGAATGGTGTCTGATCGAATGGCCCACTGATGAACCGGAACCCACCAAGTATTTTCTCTCTACCCTGCCCGCGACCATTAGCCGTCGAGCACTGGTGGCCGCCACGAAACTGCGTTGGCGGATCGAGCGGGATTACCAAGATCTCAAGCAGGAACTCGGTCTGGGCCAATACGAAGGACGAGGCTGGCGCGGTTTTCATCATCACGCGACGCTGTGCATTGCTGCTTATGGATTCCTGCTCTCCGAAAGGGGAGTCTTTCCCCCCTCAGGACCACGCAACCCCGTTCTACTCGAAGAATATCCCTTACACGGACATTATCGACCCCGCGGATCCCCCCATCAGACCTGAGCGTCACGTGCCGAATTCAATTACCTCGGTCCGGATCGCCATTGCGCGCGCCATCGCTCGTTCCTTGCACCGCTGTCCGTGCTGCCAACGCAACATACGCCGCAGCAACTTATGACACAGTAAGACTAGAGGTGCCTCAGGGAAATCGGACTCGGGTAAGCGGATTTTCTGCCTGGCTGCTGCATGATTGCCGCTGACAGGAGCATGACGAACGACGCGACGGGCAAGGCATGTCCCTGCAACCACTATGGCTCACGCGGCTCGGAGAGTTGTTCGGTATAGGTGGCATCGTGTCCCCGCAACCATCTTGATTTGTACCGCCAAAGCCGAGGCCTTTGTCGTTCGAGGCTCCACACAGCGCCAATATCGCCGCCAACGCGCCGCGAACCTCAATCCGGAGCTTGCCATCTTCCGGCACCAGCGTGATCGCCTCCACCAATCCACGCAAAAGCTCGCGTGCCGCCGCAGCATCATCCGTAATCGACGCGGGAGTTGCACAGTTGACGTGGGTCTAGAGCGTTAGCCGATCGGACACCTCGAATATCCCCGTCATTCAGCCTCGTTGATGCAGCGGCACCCCCTTTGAGCGCCGATTTTGGCTGAGTTCCGGTGTGGATTTCATGCTCTTCGCCATCGTAATGCCCGCTGCGGGCTG
>CAIJTR010000036.1 GCA_903823665.1 uncultured Rhodospirillales bacterium | reverse complement strand
TCATATATTTCTAGAGCACGAACTTTCGACCAGAAGATTCCATCTGGTCGAAACGTGCACTGGTGACACTATGGCTTGGTGGGGCGAGGACGCGACGAAGTTTGTTGCGAAATCACGGGAGCTTGAATTGAAGTGAAGCAACTTAATCGGCATCACTGCGCCGTTGGGGGAGGCGGGTGGCATTCGGATAAAGCCACACTGCGGTGTTGGAGGTGCCAAGGCATGAAACATTTCATCGCTCGAATGGGCGTGGATTTGCTTATTTGGATGGGGTTGCTCGTTTTGAGCCTATTGGTGCTGTTGGCGGGCTGGTGGAGCAGCGTGGACGGTTTGACGGTCGTAGAACTTCTCGCAGGCCTGGGTGTGGTGGGGTTGGCTTGGCTGGTGAACCGGCAGCTGACCGATGTCGACGAAACCTAGAGCAACGCCCGACCAGATTGAACCGTTCCGGTGCAATCTGGTCGGCGCTAAGTTGCTCTAGAGTCATATGGTTCTAGAGCAACTTAGCCGCGATCCTGCTCACACATACGCGGTTGAGCCATCCGGGCGGATGGCGGTTTTACGTTGCCAATGCACATAACCCGGTGTGCCCAGGATCGTCATGTCCATCTCCACGCCCCAGCCTGGGCGGTCTGGGCGGAGGTCGAGGTGGCCGTCTTTTGGCAGATAGGGGTCGGCGACGTAGTAGGCACCTTTGGAGGGCTCGGGGTTGGGGTCGCCGTAGCTGTAGTTCGGGCCGTGCGGCAGGCGGTATTCCAGAATGCGGAAATTCGTGGTGCTGGCGGCGAAATGCACGTTCACGGCGGTGGCGAGCGGGCCCATGGGGTTGTGTGGGGCGATGGTGACGAAGTGGGCTTCGGCGAGGGTGGCGATGCGGCGCATTTCGGTGATGCCGCCGACGACGCAGATGTCGGGCTGGATGATGTCGGCCCCACGGACCTGCAGCAAACGGAGAAATTCAAAGCGGCTGTAGAGTGACTCGCCGGTGGCGAGCGTGCAGTGCAGGCCGCGTTTTAGCTCACCCCAGGCCTCGAAATTTTCAGGGCGGAGCGGTTCTTCGAAGAAAAGCGGGTCATACGGTGCCAGGGCGTTGCCGAGTTGCATGGCCTGCACCGGCTCGATGATCTGGGCGTGGGCGTCGAACGCGATTTCGTAGTCGGTGCGAACGGTTTCGCGCAGTTGGCGGAAATATTCGGCAGACGTGCGGACGACTTCACCCCAGCGGGTGGCGTGGATGTTGACGCGCCAGGGCGAGAGTTTGAACGCGGTGAGACCCCATTCCGCCTCAAGCGCGTCCATCTGGTCGCGGGCAATGACAGGGTCTGGCGCTGTGTAGATGCCGGCGTAGACGCGCACGCGGTCGCGCACGTGGCCGCCGAGGAGCTGGTAGACGGGCACGTTCAGCGCCTTGGCGGAAATATCCCACAGGCAGTGGTCAATGGCGGAGAAGGCGGCGAGGCCGAGCGCACCTTGCGGGAAGCGAGCTTGTTGGGCGAGGCCGGCCATGATGTGCTCGATGCGCCGCGGGTCGGCACCGGTGAGGAAGGTTCCGAGGTAGTCGAGCAGTGGCAGGAGGGCCTGATCGGGGCCGTGATTGTAGCACTCGCCCCAGCCGGTGAGG
Organism: uncultured Rhodospirillales bacterium; assembly: GCA_903823665.1. Taxonomy (GTDB): domain Bacteria; phylum Pseudomonadota; class Alphaproteobacteria; order Acetobacterales; family Acetobacteraceae; genus CAIQQQ01. The sequence continues at coordinate 92,455 of CAIJTR010000036.1, read as the reverse complement.
CCGCATGCGGTGTCGATGGCGAGGATGACGCGCGGGCGATCTTTGTCGCGCGTCATGAAGGCGCGCAGGCGATCGATTTTCATTGGTTGCCTCCCAGTTGCCTCCCAGTCACTGGCAGTCTGGCAGCGTGGGCGGCGTTATGTAAGGTAGCGCTGGGTCAGGTGGGCCTGGAAGTCAGACGGATCGAGCTTTTTGCCGGTGGCGTGGAGCAGCAGGTCGTTGAAGCCGTAACGGCTGCCCTTGGCATGGACGTTGGTGCGGAGCCAGCCGACGAGGGGGGCGAAATTGCCTTGGGCCAGCGCCATGTCGATTTCAGGGACGGCTCGGCGGGCTGCGGCCATGAGTTGGGCGGCAGCCATTGCGCCGAGGGAGTAGCTGGGGAAATAGCCGTAGAGGCCACAATACCAGTGGATATCCTGCAGCACGCCTTCGCGGTCATTGGCAGGGCGGATGCCGAGCAGGGCGTGCAGGCCGTCATTCCAGGCGGCGCGGAGATCGGGCACTTTGAGGTCGCCGGAGATCAGCGCCTGTTCGAGGCGGAAGCGCAGGATGACGTGGGCGGGGTAGGTCATTTCGTCCGCATCAACACGGATGAAGCCGCGATGGATGCGGCGCATGGTGCGGGCGAGGTTGCCTTGGGCGTAGGTCGCGGGGTCTCCGCCGAACAGGGTTTGCAGCTGCGGGCCGAGCCAGGAGAGGAAGGCGTCAGACCGGGAAGCCTGCATTTCGATGATGAGGGACTGGCTTTCGTGCGCTGCCATGCCGGCTGCTTCGCCGACGGGTTGGCGGGCGTAGGCGGTGGGCAGGCCGCGTTCGTAAAGGGCGTGACCGGTTTCGTGGAGCACGCCCATCAGGGCCTGGCCGAAATCATCGGTGCGGTAGCGCGTGGTGATGCGCACGTCGGTGGGGGTGCCGCCGCAGAAGGGGTGGGTGGAGCGGTCGAGCCTGGAATGCTCGGGCTCTAGGCCTGCTTGCGCGGAGAGCCTGCGGCAGAGGGCTTCCTGCACGTCCTCGGCGAATGGGCCTTGGAGGGGGAGCGGTGTGCCGCGTTTGGCTTGGAGCTCCTCGGCGCGCGGGAGGGCGTCGGTGAGGAAGGAGACGTAATCGGCGAACACCGGGTTGACGTCGGCAGCCGTCACACCGCGCTGGTATCCGTCCATCATGGCGTCATAGGGCGTGAGGTTGAGGGCGGGGGCGAGGCCGGTTGCCTGCTCGCGCATCAGGGCGATGAGGTTTTCGAGCTTTGGGGCGACGAGGGCGAAATCGGCGTCCGCGCGGGCCTGACGCCATGTGCGCTCGGTGTCGGAGCAGGCGCGGGCGGTGGCTTCGACGAGATCGGATGGGAGTGCGGTGGCGCGGGTATGGGCGTGTCGGAGGAGGCGGAGGTTTTCGGCGTCCCATGCGTCGGCGGGCGGGGCGGCTTCGGCGGCGGCGAGATCGTCGGCGACGTCTGGGGCGATGCTGAGGCCGTGGGCGAGGCCGGCGAGGACGGCAATCTGGTCGCCGCGTGCATCGCCACCGCCGAGCGGCATCATGGCGCTGGCGTCCCAGTCGAGCATGGATTGCGCCTCGCGGATGGTGGCGATGCGGGTGGCGCGGGCGGTCAGGCGGGCATAAGCGGTCATGCGCGTGGGGCCTTCCGGGCGTAAAGGGCGAATATAATGGCGAGCGTGAGGGCGAAACCAAACCACGTAAAGGCGTATTGCAGGTGGTTGTCGGCGGGTCGTGGCAGAGCGGTGGCGGGGTCGGGGTAAACGCCGGGCTGTGGTGTACCAATGGCGATCAGCGTGTACGGCGCAACATTGGGCAGGCCGAGGGATTTGCCGATCAGCGCGGGGTCTAGCGTGTAGAACAGACGCTTGTCCGGACTGTCTTTGCCAGAGAAGGTTGAGGCATGCTCGGGCGGGCGGATGAAGCCGTCGATGGGGCCTTGCGGGATTTTGAATGGGTGGGCGGCGTCGGCCTCGTTCGGCACCCAGCCGAGGTCGATCAGCAGTGGCGCTTGGCCGGTGCGTTCCATCGGCATGATGAGCTGGCCGCCGAGCGTGGTGCCGCGGACTTCTGCGCCATAGATGGCGGTGAGATCGGCGCGGAGACGGCCTTCGACGCGCACCTTGGTGAAGGGCGCAGGGTTGGGCGGCATAGGAATGGCAGGGCGTGCCTCGGCGGCGTCGATTTGCGCCAGGAGGTTGTGCTTCCATGCCCGCCGCTCCAACTGCCACACACCGAGTGACAACAGAATGGCGAGCATGACTGCGGTGCTGACCGCCGGCAGAAGCAGCCGGCGGGGCGTGGGGTTAGCCGTGGACGACAGCGCTCTGGCCGGCGATGTAGATTGCGATGAACAGGAACAGCCACACCACGTCCACAAAGTGCCAATACCAGGCGGCGGCCTCAAAACCGAAATGCTTCTCCGGGGTGAAGTGGCCGGCATTGGCGCGGCCCAGGCACACGGCCAGGAACGCGGTGCCGACAATAACGTGGAAGCCATGGAAGCCGGTGGCGAGGAAGAAGATCGCCGGATACACGCCGCCGCCATCGAACTTGAACGGCGCATCGGAATATTCGATGAACTGGCAGAACGTGAAGGCGACGCCGAGGAACACGGTGGCGATCAGGGCGCGGATAACGTTCTTGCGGTCGCTTTCCAGCAGCGCATGGTGCGCCCATGTGACGGTGCAGCCAGAGAGCAGCAGCATCATGGTGTTCAGGAAGGGCAAGCCGAACGGGTTGAAGGTGGTGATGCCAACCGGCGGCCATGCGGGGGTGGCGGTGCCGAGCACGTGTTCCGTCGGGTAGAGGGCAAAGTGGAAATAGGCCCAGAAGAAGCCGACGAAGAACATCACTTCGCTGGCGATGAACAGCATCATGCCGTAGCGCAGGCCGAGGCGGACGATGGAGGTGTGAACGCCAGGCACGCGGCTCTCACGCAGAACATCGCGCCACCACATGAACATGGTGGTCAAAACGCCGGCGAGGCCGATGTAGAGGAACACGTAATTGCCGAAATGGGCGGCCTGGATAATTCCCACGACGGTGAAGAATGCGGCGGCCGAGCCAGCCAGCGGCCAGATTGACGGATCGACGAGGTGATAGGGGTGCCTGAGGCCCGACATGCTGGTCGTGGGCGCGCCGTGGGAATCGTTGCTCATGTCGTCCTCAAGCTAGGGTCGGGTTGTTGCGGCGCATCATCGCCAAAATGATCTGGGTTTCAAGCGCCATCATCGAACAACTTGGCCCGGATGGTCGCTTGGGTTGGCCATCGGCCCTGCCGTCGCCACGGCGGCGTGCAAGGCAGGGTCATCGGCGGCCTGAAAGAAGGAGTAGCTGAGCGTGATGGTTTTCACGTCAGCGGTGTTGGGGTCTTCGGCGAGTTTGGGGTCCACCCAGAAACTCAGCGGGAATTGCGCGTCCTGACCGGGCTGCAAGGTCTGCTCGTTGAAGCAGAAGCAGGCGGTTTTGTGGAAGTATTTGCCAACTTTCTCGGGGGTGACGTTGTAGACGGCGACACCTTTGATGGCGGTGCTGCCGTTGTTGCGGGCCTCGTAGAAAGCCGGCTGCTCGTCGCCGAGGGGCAGGGTGATCTCCGGTTGCACGGCCTTGAACGTCCAGGGGAGGCCAGGATGGGTGTTGGCCTCGAACATCACGCGCACCTGCCGCTGGACGGCCCCGGCGGAGCGTTGTCCGCTGATATCGGGTGTGCCGCCATAGCCGGTGGCCGCACAAAAAGCGCGGTAGAGCGGCACGGAGGCGAAGGCCATGCCGGTCATGCCGCCAATGACGACCACAAGCCCCAATGCCAGGCCTGCGTTGCGGTTCATCCCGGCGTGCCCATTTTACCGGCGAGTTTCACAACTGCGAGCGCATAGAACAGCACGCAGAGGGAAACCAGCGCGATGAGCATGGCGATGTTGCGGCCACGGCGCTTTTTGGCGAGTGCCTGGGATTCGGCGAGGGTGAGATGGGGAAGTTCGGTCATACCGCCATCACCAGCCAATCGACCACCAGCGCGCCGAACAGGACGAACAGATAGTAGATTGAGTATTTGAATGTGGATTTGGCCGGCGCGTCCTTCGTGAGGCTCACGCCTGCTTCGTCCTGCTTGTCATTCAGGCAACGCCAGGAGCTGTAGAGGAAGCCGAGGCCGAGCACTGCGGCGCTGATGCCGTAGATGAGGCCGGTGTAGCCGAGCAGCCAGGGCAGCAAGGTGAACGGCACCAGGGCCACGGTGTAGAGCATCACCTGCCGGCGGGTTTCCTTCGCACCGGAGACGACGGGGAGCATGGGCACCCCTGCCCGCTCGTAATCGGCGTGGGCGAAGAGAGACAGCGCCCAGAAATGTGGCGGGGTCCAGAGGAAGATCATGCCGAACAGCAGCCAGGGCATGAGCGTCACATCACCGGTGACGGCGGCCCAGCCGATCAGCGGCGGGAAGGCCCCGGCGGCACCACCGATGACGATGTTCTGCGGCGTGCGGCGCTTCAGCCACATGGTGTAGATGAAAACATAGAAGGCGATGGAGCCCGCGAGCAGGGCAGCCGCGACCCAGTTGGTGGCGAGACCCATCACCAGAACCGAGGTGACTGCGAGCACGATGCCGTAGGCCAGAGCCTCATCCGGCGCGATGCGACCGGCGGGGATCGGGCGCTTTTGCGTGCGGCGCATGATGGCGTCGATATCGCGGTCATACCACATGTTGATGGCACCGGAGGCACCAGCAGCCACTGCGATGCAGATGATGGCGGCGGTTGCAACCACCCAGTGGATATGGCCGGGGGCGACAAGCAAACCGGCCAGGCCGCTATAGACCACGAGTGTCATCACCCGCGGCTTCAGCATCATCAGCCAGTCACGAGCCGTAGAGATATCATCCGTTGCGACCGAAAGCGGCGACAGGGGGGACGCGATGTCCCCCCTGTCGTCGGCGGCCACCGCATGTGCGGCGGGGGTCATGGTAGGGTCCGATCAGCTGACGCGGGGAAGCTCTTCAAAGACGTGGAACGGCGGCGGCGAGGAGACGGTCCATTCGAGGGTGGTTGCACCTTCGCCCCACTGGTTGTCGGCAACCTTGGCTGGGTTGGTGAACGTCTTGTAGAGGACGAACAGGAAGATCAGCACCGAGAAGCCACCGATGAACGAGCCGATGGAGGCGACGTAGTTCCAGCCGGCAAATGCGTCTGGATAGTCCAGATAGCGGCGCGGCATGCCGGCGAGACCGAGGAAGTGCATCGGGAAGAACGTGAGGTTCACACCGACGAACGTGACCCAGAAATGCACCTTGCCCCAGAACTCCGGATACTCATGGCCCGACATTTTGCCGATCCAGTAGTAGAAGCCGGCGAAGATCGAGAACACGGCACCGAGAGAGAGCACGTAGTGGAAGTGGGCCACCACATAATACGTGTTGTGCAGCACCTGATCGAGACCGGCGTTGGACAGCACCACACCTGTGACGCCGCCGACGGTGAACAGGAAGATGAACCCGATGGCCCAGAGCATCGGCGTCTTCATCTCGATGGAACCGCCCCACATGGTGGCGATCCAGGAGAAAATCTTGATGCCGGTGGGGACTGCGATGATCATCGTGGCGGCCATGAAGTAGGCGCGGGTATCAACCTCGATGCCCGAGACGAACATGTGGTGCGCCCAGACGACGAAACCGACGACACCGATGGCGACCATCGCGTAGGCCATGCCGAGATAGCCGAACACCGGCTTCTTGGAGAAGGTGCTGATGATGTGGCTGATCATGCCGAAGCCGGGCAGGATCATGATGTAGACTTCGGGATGGCCGAAGAACCAGAAAAGATGCTGGAACAGCACCGGATCGCCACCGCCGGCTGGGTCGAAGAACGACGTGCCGAAGTTGCGGTCGGTGATGAGCATGGTGATCGCACCGGCGAGCACCGGCACGGCGAGCAGCAGCAGGGCTGCGGTGACAAGCATCGACCACACGAACAGCGGCATTTTGTGCAGGGTCATGCCCGGCGCACGCATGTTGAAGATGGTGGTGATGAAGTTGATGGCACCGAGAAGCGAGGAGATACCGGCCAAGTGGAGCGCAAACAGCGTGTAATCGAGCGCCGTGCCGGGCTGATAGGTGCTGTTGGACAAAGGCGGATACAGCGTCCAGCCGGAACCCGAACCGTCACCGGTGAACAGGCCGAGCATGATGAGCGCGAAGGCCGGAACCAGCAGCCAGAAGCTGATGTTGTTCAGACGGGGGAATGCCATGTCGGGCGCGCCGATCATGAGCGGCACGAACCAGTTGCCGAAGCCGCCGATCATGGCGGGCATCACCACGAAGAAGATCATCACGAGGCCATGCGCGGTGACGATGGCATTCCATTGCTGGCCGTTCACCACGTGGTGAGAGCCCGGATACATCAGCTGGATACGCATCCAGATGGACAGCGCGCCGCCGACGATGCCCGCCACGATGGCGAAGATCAGATACAGCGTGCCGATGTCTTTGTGGTTCGTGCTCATCAGCCAGCGGTGGACGAAGCCGGGCGCGTGGCCGTGATCGTCGTGGGAATGATCGTGGGCGGTCGCACTCATATTAAATCTCCTTCACGCGACACATGGATCAGCGCTGAATTTGTGCAATGGCGTACGACTGCGGAGCCGTCTCGCCAGCGAGCTTTTGCGGGGACGCGGCGGCTGCCGGAGCTGCATCAGCAAACTTTGTCTTTGCGGTTGTGAGCCAAGCCTGGAACTCAGACTCTGGCATGGCGTGGATCACGATTGGCATCTGCGAGTGGTTGGTGCCGCAGATTTGATTGCATTCACCATAATAGACGCCGGGCGCGTTGACCTTGAACCACGTCTCGATGGTCCGGCCTGGGATGGCGTAACGTTGCACGCCGAGGCTTGGGATGAAGAAACTGTGGATGACGTCACCGGAAGTGGTGAGCACGCGGACGTTCTTGCCAGCAGGGACGACGAGCTGGTTGTCGACATCGAGCAGACGGAGCTGCCCGGGCTTCAGGTCTTCTTCTTTGATCGCGTTGCTGTTGAAATCGACCTTGGCGACGGAGCCGTAGTCATATTCCCAATACCACTGATGGCCGGTCACCTTGATGGTGATGTCGGCTTCGCGGGTACGGTCCTCGAAATAGACGAGGCGGAAGCTTGGGATGGCGATGCCAACCAGGATCAGCACCGGGATCATCGTCCAGGCGATTTCGAGCATGGTGTTGTGGCTGTTCTGGCTGGCCACCGGGTTGCGCTTGGCGCTGTAGCGAAAGGCCACCCAGCCGAGCAGACCCGCCACAAAAACGGTGATCAGCGTGATGATCACCAGAACGATGTCATTCAGGCTTTGCACCGACTCCTGCACCGGCGAGGCGGCCTGCTGCATGCCCATCTGCCAGGGGCGCGGCATTTCCGCGTGGGCAGATGCCGCCAGCAACAGTCCGGTTGCGGTGAAAAGGGGTGCGGCAGCACGCCGCAAAAGATGTGTCATCGCCTGTCCAATCAACTGTTGGCACCGGACGCTGCTGCGTCCTGCACTGCAGCAATTGGGCTACAGGAGAGGTTCGTCCAGATCAAGACCGATTGCAGGCGTTAGATAAATCTTCAACGCAGATCAGGCCCTCAGGCCGCAGCCTCATCACGGCGATCACGCACTTTTACGTAGGCGAGTTGGGCATGCTCACCGCAATAGGGCTTGTTCGGGTTGGCCTCGGCATCGCAGAAGCGGAAGCTTTTGGTGCCAGGCTCGCCGATCGGCCAGCAGCAGGTGTTGCTGCGGCTGCGGGCTTGAGGCACCGGGCGCAAGGCCGCCTCACGCAATGGGGCGGGCGCTGGCACCGGCACTGCCGCAGACTGTTGGGCGACGGGCTGATGCCCGGCATTTTGTAGGATGGCTGCTTGCGGCTCCGGAGCCACCTCGGCAATGGCGGGCAGCGGCGGCAAGGTTGGGCCAGTGACGCGGCGCGGTGCGGGCGGACGGGCCACGCCATTGCCGGACGCATCGCGGCGGATGGGTGACGGACGCGCCGGCAAGTTCAGGCGGTGCGCCTTGCCGACCACGGCGTTTTTCGAGACCGACATGCGGCGGCCGATTTCGGCTGTGGAATGGCCCTCGTCCCAAAGGGCCCGCAAGCGTGCGATGGCTTCCTCGTTCCAGTCCATATCTTGGCCCCCTTCGGCATCCTGCTACAAGATACAGTAGCAGTGCCGAGTCCGGGGCTCAACGATTGCGGGTGCATTTACCACAAAAACTTGTGGACAACTTGTGTACAACCGCAAGATGTGGGGTCGTTATGCGAATAACAGGCCCTTTTTCAGCATACCGTGAACGCCTTGCTCGCCATTGACGGTCTGTGTCACGCGGAAATCCACGGCGAGCGAGCAAAACTGGTAGGCTTCCTGCCTGGAGAGGTTGGAACGCGCGCAAATAAAATTGATCATCTGACGCAGCGCCTGCTTCATGGCGAGGTCGAGATCGGCGTTCAGGCCCATTGAGATGTAGTGCGTCGCCGTCTCACCGCGCGGATAGGCGAGCACCGGCGTGTCACCCTGCTTTTTGTGCAGCGTGAGGGTGAAGGTGCCGGTGAGGCAGATTTCCAGCGCGTTGATGCACACCTCGCCGTCACCCTGCACGCCATGGCCGTCGCCGGCGGAGAACATCGCACCGGGCACCCAGACGGGGAGGAACAGCGTCGCACCCTCGCCAAGTTCCTTGTTGTCGAGGTTGCCGCCGTGTTCGCGCGGCTGGACGGTGGAGATGGCACCGTATTCCGGGCGGGGTGCGACGCCCATGACGCCGAAGAATGGGGAGAGCGGGAGTTCGAGGCCGTAGGGCATGGTGCCGATGCGGCGCTGCTTGTCGACCGTGATGTGGGTGAGGAAACGCTCGGGGAAATCTTCCGGCAGGGTTCCGGCGAGGGGACGGAAACCGCAGAAGCCCCAATCGGCCCCGAATTCGATTTTGTCGATATGCACTTCCAGCATGTCACCGGGCATAGCCCCTTCGACGGCGACGGGGCCTGTGATGATGTGGCCACCGGCGCGGGGGAGGTTGGAAGCATGAATGTCGAGCAGCGCCTGCGGGATTTTCAGGCCGGAGCTGGGCGGGGGGAGTGTGTCAGGCCCGCCTGAGACGCATTCGAGCACCACGGTCTCGCCGGATTTGATTGTGGCCACGGCCGGGAAGCTCGGATCGAAAATGCCCCAGCGGCAGGTGGCGGGGGTGGCGGCGACGTGATGGATGGTCATGCGGGGCGGGCTCCGTGTTCCCGATCAGTGTTGAACGGGGGAGCGTTGGGATCAAGGTGGTCGATACCGGCTACGAGTTGGCTTGAGCTGACCGCCCGCATAATCCCCCAACCAGCTTCGCGATGGCGCTGATCGGCAAGATGGCGTCGGGGTGGACGGTGGCGATGGCGGTGTGGGGCATGGAGGGGGCCTGGGCTTCGGCGGGGTCTTGGACGATGACCCTGCCGCCCGCCTGTTTGATGGCGAGGAGGCCGTCGGCACCGTCGCCGTCACCACCGCTCAGCACGATGCCGATGACGTTCTGGCCGTGGGAGGCGGCGGCGGAGATGAACATGGGGTCGGCCGCGGGGCGGGCGTAGTGGACTTTGGCACCGCTGCTCAGGCGCATTCGCGTGGCTTCGATCAGAACGTGATGGTCCGGCGGTGCGATGTAGACGTGGCCGGGGAGGATTGCGGCGCCATCTGTGGCGAACTCCACCGGCAGGGCGCTGCCGTGTTGCAGGATGGTGGGAAGCTCACTTGGGTGAGCGCCGATGTGCCAGACGATGAAGACCGAGGTGGCGCAGGGGGCCGGGAGGGCTGCGATGATGGTGCGCAGAAGCTCAAGCCCACCCATCGAGGCTGCGATGACGATGACTGGGCCCGTCGTTTGCGGCACGTCATGCTCCCCGTGTTCATGGTGGCGATGAAGGATGGCGCGGATGCGACAAGGACTCGTCTGCCGTTTCGTTGGCCGAGGCCAGTAAACCGGTAAAAAGGCCGCGTTTCCTCTGACATCATGTCCGGTTGACACACGCCATCCTTCACAGAGGGATAATAGCAGATAAGAGGTGATGGTTTGGCGGTGTTTAATTAACGATTTATCATGCGCTGTTATTGTATTTATTTGACCCTAGACGCCCACCTCTATTCTGAGGCGTGATTGCGCTGTGGCAATAACGGGGATAAGCGCGTTTGGGTGGGTTAGACGCTGAACTTCGTGGCGACTTCGGTGAAGTCTTTCGCCAGCGTGTGGCGGTCTGACGGGAGGGTGCCGTCTTCTGGGCGGACCAACTGGCAGGTGCGCAGGCCTGCGCTGGCGGCGGCATCCAATTCGGTTTCGACGTCGGAGAGGAACAGCACCTCGTGCGGGGGAACGTTGATGCCGATGCAGATGCGGTCGTAGCTCTCTGACTCACGTTTGCCGCCGACATTGGTGTCGAAGAAGCCTTGGAACAGGCCCGTGAGGTCGCCGTCCACCGAGTTTCCGAACAGCAGTTTTTGGGCGGAGACGGAGCCGGAGGAGTAGACGTAAAGCTTCACGCCGGAGCGGACCCAGCGGCGCAGGACAGGATGCACGTCCGGATAGAGCGCGCCTTTCAGCGAGCCGTCGGCATAACCGGCATCCCAGATCAGGCCTTGCAGCGCCTTGAGTGGCGTGACCTTGGCGTCCTCGTCCATCCAGTGCTGGAGGGTTTCCCGCGCGGGACGGCCCGGGGCCATGTGTTCGACTTCAGTGGCGATCTTGTCACCCTCGGGCGTGGCCAAAGCCTGCTCCAGCCGCGCACGGGCGTAGGGGAACAATGTGTCTCGCACGAAAGCGATCGGCGTTGTGGTGCCCTCAATGTCCGTGATGATCGCGGCTGGTGGCAGCACGGTCAGGCGACCGCCGGGGAACGCTCGCTGGCCGTGACCGCAGGGAACTTCTCGCTGATCTTGTCACCGGTGAAATGCGCGACCCAGCCCGATGTGTCGGAGAACACGCGAAGGGCGGTGAAGAACGGCTTGTCACCGGCATCAAACCAATGCTGGGTGTGGGCCGGCACGCTGATCAGGTCGCCCTGGACGCAATGCGCGTCCCAGACTTTGCCATCGACGTGCATGATGAAGTTGCCGGAGCCATGGACGAAGAAGCGGACTTCATCTTCGGTGTGGGTGTGCTCGGAGAGGAACTTCTCGCGCAATGCGCCGGCCTGCGGGTGATCGGGTGTGAGTTTGATCACGTCCGCCGAGCCCGCTCCGGTGCTGCCCATCAACTCGTCGAGATAGGGCTTGTAGGCGGCGAGAATGGTCTCGGCGCTGTCATCGGGCGAAAGGGCGACCGGGCTGGTCCAGCGCTCGAAGCGGACGCCGATGGCTTTGAGTTCGTGGGCGATCTGGGTGGCATCGTCGGTTGCGATGATGGCGGTGCCGGGGGCGGTGTCGGCGAATACGGTGAGGCGGCTCATCGTTGCAGCTTCCTTTTCTCAAGCTCGCAGGCGAGCAGAAATTCCAAACCCTCCAGACGCGCAAGGGCTGCGTTCATGTCGGGGCCCCATACATATACGCCGTGGCCGCGGATGAGGTAGCCCAAAGGGGTGCCAGCCGCGATGGTCGCCTCTGCGGCGGCTGCAAGGCGGGGGATGTCTTGGGTGTTGTCGAACACCGGCAGATCGAGCGAGGTGTCGTGGGTTTTCTGGCCCTCGAACACCTTCAGCACCTCGTAATTGGCGAGGCGGATGGGGCCGGGTTGCTCCATCGACAGCACGGTGGCGGCGACGGAATGCCCGTGCAGCACGGCACCGGCTTTGGGGTCGAGCCGGTAGATCTGGCAGTGGAGCAGGGTTTCGGCGCTGGGCTTGGCGTTGGTGAGCGGTTTGCCAGCGAGATCGACCTGCATCACCGAGCCAGCGTCGAGGAAGCCCTTGTGAAAACCGCTCGCGGTGATGGCGATGCGGTCCGCATCCAGCCGGACGCTGATATTGCCGGCGGTGGCGGGCACCCAGCCGCGTTGGTCCATGCGTTGGCCGGCCCGGACGATCGCCTCGATCGCCCAGCCGGGTGTGGCCTCCACGTCCGCGCCGCCTTAGGAGTTGTGCGCGGCCGTGGTGGTGGTGTTGGCGGTCTGCGCCACGCCGGGGCCCTGGATGTTGCCAGCGGGCTTTTCGGCCGTGGCAGCCATCGAGGTGTCATCTTCCTCGGCCATGTTCTTCTTGAACGATTTGATGCCCTTGGCGACGTCGCCCATCATGCCGCTGATCTTGTTGCCGCCGCCGAACAGCACCAGAGCGATGCCGAGAACGACAAGCCAGTGCCAAATGCTGAAGCTACCCATGACGCCATCCTCCCGAATTCTGCTCTTCACATGGCGCACCGTGAGGCCGGACGCAAGCCGCTGCACTTCACCCCTGCGCGATATCGACCCATTTGCCGGTGCGCGCGCTCTCGGCGATGGCGACCAGCGACAACGTGATGTCGAGTGATTCCGCCTCACTCGCGCCGTTCCAGTGCGCGGCACCCAGGCGGATGGCGCGGGCGAAACTTTCAGCTTCGGCGCGGAAACCGTCTTCGGCGGGGAGGGCCACCGTCTCCAGCGGCAGGTTGCCGGCGGTGCTGCGGCGAATGGAGAGGGGGAGCGTGCCGCCATCCTCCGGGCCGTGGTTGCGATAGCCGGTCTCGATGACGCCGGCATCACCGAGAATGGTGGCGTTGCGATAACCCGCGACGCCGAGCGAGCTGGTGATCTGGGCGATGATGCCGGAGGGAAATTCCAGTGTTGCCATGATGCTTTGATCGACACCGGACTGCGTGAAGCGGGCGGCGGCGATGGCGCGGGTTGGCCGCTGGCCAGCGGCGATGCGGACCATGCTCATGGCATAAGTTCCGGCATCGAGCAGGCCGCCGCCGCCCATCGCGGGATCGAGGCGGATGTTGCCGGGATCACGCAACGGCACGCCTTCTGGGGTGACGAGGGCGAAGCTGAAGGTGGCGTTGATGAGTTGCACACGGCCGATGTCGCCGCCTGCGATCCATTCCCGCACCTGCAGCGTTTGGCGCTGGGACATGTAGGGGTAGGCTTCGGCGAGTAGCACGCGGTGCTTGTGGGCGGCGGCGAACATGGCGCGGGTTTCGGAGCCGTTCATGGCAAGCGGCTTTTCGCAGAGGATGTGCTTGCCGGCCTCGGCGGCGCGGATGGCCCATTCGGCGTGCATGGTGTTGGGCAGCGGGATGTAGATGGCGTCAATCGCCGGGTCGGCCAACAGTGCCTCATACGAGGCGTGATGGCGGGGAATGCCACACTCAGCGGCGAAGGCTGCGGATTTGTCCGCTCTCCGGCTGGCGACGGCGTCTACCGTGGCGATTGTTGAGCCGCGGAGCCCCTTGGTGAAGCTGCGCGCGATGTTGGCGGCACCGAGCACGCCGTAGCGTACGGGGGGGAATTCAGACATGCGGGTTTCCTTCGGCGGCTTTGGGCGGCACCATGAAATGAAACGGCATCCGCCCGCAAGGAGACGAACATGAGTGATGGCAGCGACTTGATGATGCTGAGTGTGGTGCTGAAGCACGATCAGTCGAAAACGGTGGGGGCGATCAGCGAGCAGGTGCGCGATCAGGGATTTCTGGATGCGTTTCCGCCGGATGGGGTGGAGATTGTAAGCTGGGTGGTGATGATGGGACTGGGCCAGGTGGTGACGCTGCGGTTTCCGGCGGCCCGGCTGCGCGAGGTCAATCGCTCGATTGAGGCGACGGCGTGGGGCGGGTTTCGGACGGAGATTTACGCGACCTATGATTTCGAGCCGATTGCGCGGGAGCAGCGGAAGCATCGTGCGGATTATGCAGACCCTGCGGCGTGAGACCGCGCTGGGATTGCCATGTTCATGCGTTCGGCGCGGTTTATCCGCCGGCGGTGGAGCGGGGGTATGATCCACCTTTGGTGACGGCGGCGGAGTGTGTGGCGGAGGCGGCGGAGGCTGGGTTCGCACGGGTGGTTTGGGTGCAGCCCTCGGCTTACGGCATGGACAATGCGGCGCAGTTGGATGCGCTGGACGCTTTTCCAGAGGCGAGCCGGGCGGTGATCGCGCCCCCGCCGGAGGGGACGGATCTGGCGGCGTTGCATGGGCGGGGTGTGCGTGGGCTTCGCGTTAACTTGTTGAGTGCGGGCGGTAATGGGATTGAAACCATTGCTCCTTATGAACGCGCTATGACGGATCTCGGCTGGCACGTGGCGGCGTTTTTGGATGCGACGACGACGACGGCGCTGGATGATCTGCTGGCGGCGACGGCTCGGCCTATTGTGCTGGATCATTTCGCCGGAGCTTCGAAGGCCGATGATCCCCGCGCGTTTGATGCGGTGTTGCGGCATATGGCGGGGCGGCGGATTTGGGTGAAGCTGTCGGCGGTCTACCGGCTGGGGGCGGTGGCACCGGATGTGGTGGCGGCACTCGTGCGGCGGTTTGTGGAGGCGGGGGCGGACAGGCTGTTGTTTGCGTCCAACTGGCCGCATGTGCAGCAAAAGCCTGGATATACCACGGCGGCGCTGGCGGCGCAGATGGCGGGGTGGATCGGCCAGGCGGGGCTCGACCCAGAGCGGGTTTTCGCTGACAATCCGGCCACACTCTACGAGTGAAAACAAGAAACGAGGGGACGACATGAGACATATTGCCACCGCCAGCCTTCTGCTGGGGCTTTCCCTGCTGCCGCGGGCGCATGCGGCGGACACGGTTTATATCCCGGATGTGGTCGAACTCTCAGGCCCAGGTGCTGTTTCCGGCACCAACTGGCGCGATGGCATTCTGCTGGCGATTGACGAGATCAACGCCCATGGCGGCATTCTCGGCAAGCAGATCGTGTCGGAGCAGATGGACACGCAGTCCGACGCCGGGATTTCTCGTGCGCAGATGCAAAAGGCGCTGGATCGCAGCCCGTATGTGGTGCTGGGGCCGATCTATTCGGGCTCCGTGAAGGTGAATATGGCGCTGTGCAAGGCTGCCGAAATTCCGCAGATCACCGGGGCTGAGGCGGCGGATATCACGCAGGCGGGCAACCCGTATATTTTCCGCACGTCGTTTGGCCAACAGGTGTCGATGCCGAAGATTGCCAACTACATCCATGACGGGCTGAAGGCGAAGACGATTGCCGTGGTGTGGGTGAACAATGATTTCGGCAAGGGTGGACGTGACTCGATCACCAAGGAGATGGCCAAGCGTGACATCAAGATTGTAGCGGATCTTTCGACCGAGCAGGGGCAGTTTGATTTCACCTCGGACGTGATCAAGCTGAAGGCCGCAAATGCTGATGCGGTGTTTGTTTACACCAATGAAGAGGAGTCGGCCCGGTTTATCAAAGAGGCCCGCAAGCAGGGTTTGCAGGCCCCGATGATTGGCGAGACGACGCTGCTGGGACAGAAGGTGATTGACCTCGCGGGGGATGCTGCCAATGGCGTGCGCGGCCATGTGGGGCTAACGGTGGATGCACCGGTGCCCGCGATTACCGAGTTCCGCGACAAGTTCAACGCGCGCTTCAAATACGTGCCGGATCATAACGGCATCAAGGGCTACACGGCGGTTTATCTGATCAAGTATGTGACGGAAAAGATGGGCAAATTTGACAGCAAGCTGTTCGCCCAGACCATGCATGGGCTGACACTGAAGCCGGACACGGCTCCGGGGATGCTGATGGAGGCGAGCTGGGACGCGAATGGCGATATCGACCGCGCGAGCTTCCTGGCCGAAGTGGTTGGCGGCAAGCAGAAGATTGTGGAGACGCTGCCGAAACTCGGGAAGTAAGGCCCTGGTTTTACTGTGGCTTTAGACCGCGAGATTGACGAGCCCGCCCGGAGCCGTTGGCGCTTCGGGTGGGTTTGTTGTTTGTGGGGTGGGTGTTGCGGTTACGGCATCTGTCAGTGACGAGGCGAGCACCACGGCGGGCGGGTTTGCTGGTTTGGTGGGCGGTGTGGGGAGGATTTGGCCAGGTGTCCAGCTTGGGAAAGCCGGATTGATATCACGGTTCGCCAAGGCCACTTGCGCGTTGTTGTCGCAGTAATAGCCGTTCACCTTGATCGCCATGGCGTAGCTGCCGTTCATCGTTCTCTCCTTTCACTTCGATGGTCTCAAAATCGAGATGAAAGGTTAATATTTCGTGTAGGGGTTTTGGGATTTGGCGAGGCTGGTGCAGTGCCAAAGCGCACTGCACTGACTCTCCGCCAAGCTGGTGCAGTGCCAAAGCGCACTGCACCCTGCGGGCTTCTATTTGTTAGGCTTAGGCGTTTTTGTGGCTCTGCTCGCCAGCTTTGACGTGCTGTTCGTGCGTGCCGCCCTGGGTGCCGGGATGGTGTTCTGCACCGTCTGCCTTGTGGGCAGGGGCATTCTTGTGGCTCTGCTCGCCGGCCTTCACGTGCTGCTCATGCGTGCCACCCTGGGTGCCGGTGTGCGGCTCGTCCTTGGCGTGCGTGGCGGCTGGGGCGTTCTTGTGGCTTTGCTGACCTGCGCGCACGTGGTCTTCGTGGGTGCCGTCAGTGACTGGGTTTTTCATGAGCTTGTTGTTCCATTTGCTTGATAAGCGACGGTTTGGGTAGCGCCGGCCGAGCTGGCCGAAGCGCGAACTCAACGTGAGTTCCAAAGGCGTGCATCGCCTCCGTCCACCCGATTTCGGGGAGACCGCGACGAAAGGGGTGCTCCCGAATTGTGAGGCGGGGCAGGAGCGGGAAACACTCAGGGGGTTTGGGGGCGGCCCTGAATGATCGCATCGGTTCTCGTGGTGGCGTTGGGGTACGGCAAGGCACCCCACCCTATGCGCGATATAACGCCGATTTCACGGCGATTTACGTGGTGGCTGGGGTTAGCAATGAGCTACTGATGGTGAATGATAATAACCACTCAACCCTCTCGAGCGAACGCGCCGCCGACACTGATACAGGTGTTGGCGATGGTTGTGTCGTCGGTGGAGGCGTTTTGTGAGGAGCGGGCGCTGCGGGTTCGGCTGATGCTGGGGGTGGTGTTTCGGCTCACCCGGGCGTCGGCACGGATAGCGGTGCTGTTGAAACGGTTTCGGGCGGGCACTTTGGTCTGGCGCAAACCGGTGCCTCGGGTGCGGAAGGTTTCGGCGGAGCGGGCGGTGGACCGTGATAAGCTGCCTCCCCCATCGCGGCGATATCCTCTGCCGGCGGTGCGGGGATGGTTGAGCGACAAGGTGCCGACCACGGCGATTTATTGCAGCGCGATTTTGATGGAGACGATGCAGGACCCGGAGATGCAGGCGCTGATGCGGACAACGCCGGAGGTGGCGCGGCTGATGTGGCCGATCTTTGAAATGCTGTCACTCGACACGAGCCTGCTGCTGGTGCCGGAGGGGGTTTTGCCTCCTGTTTCGAAGATCCCGCCGCGTGTGGAGCCGGTGTCGTATTGGTGTTGGACGGATGTTTCGGTTGAAGCGGACGGCGATCCGGTGGATGCGGATCGCCTCGCGGGTGATGCTGAAAATTGGGGTGGGGCTGCGGCGTAGACGTTTATGCTAATCGTTCCGTCATCGTAACATTGTGAGCTGTTTTGCTAGAGCAACGCCCGACCAGATGATTCCATCTGGTCGAAACGTGCTCTAGGGTCACGGATTGCCGCGACCCCAATTGGGACATGGGGTTACGGTGTCAGATGCGGGGCGGTGGCGAGGAGTTGGCGGAGTTGGTCGGTGTAGAAGGCTGCATTGCTGGTGGTGCCGTGGCCGCTGGTTTTGGCGCTGGCGGGGATGAGATAGATGCTGCCATCTTTCACATGCTTCATCGCTTCCACCAGGGTGCCGGTTTCGGGCGGGTTGCGTTCGTCATCGGCGGCGTTGATGGCCAGCACGCGCGACGTGATGCGGTCCAGCATTGGGGCGGTGTTGAAGCCGCGTGAGGATTGCCACTGATAGATGAAATCATTGGCGTCACCGGGCACTGGGGCGGCGAGACGGTCATCGACAATTTTGTCCGCCAGATCGCCGGTGGGGGCGGCGGCCTGATAGTTCAGCGTGCCGCCGTTGGTGGCGATGCCGAACATAACGTTGGCGAGGCGGTACGCGGGCGGCGGGGCGGTGTAATTGCCGTTGCTGTAGGCGGGGTCTTGCTTGATGCTCTCGACCAGCATGCGGCGCATCATCCAGTTGCGGGCGGACATTTCGGTGGGCTGCGAGGCCATCGGCACCATCGCGTCCATGAAACCGGGATAGGTGACACCCCAGAGCCAGGTCTGCATGCCGCCCATCGAGTTGCCGATGACGAGGCGGAGATGGCGGATGCCGAGCGCCTCAGTGACGACGATATGCTGTGCCGCCACCATGTCGGGATAGTCGTATTTCGGGAATGACGCACGCATGCCGTTGGATGGTTTGGTGGAGCCACCGGTGCCGATGGCGTCGGTGAGAATGATGAAATACTTGGTGGCGTCGAGCGGCTGGCCGGGGCCGAATAGTTCTCCGCCGAATGCCGGATTGGCCATGCTGAGGCCGGTGCCGCCGGTGCCGTGCAGAACCAGCACCGCCTCGTTCTTCGGATCACCAATGGTTGCGTAATGCAGTTTGAGCGCGGGCATGATTTCGCCGGTGTGGAATTTGAAGTTGGCGGCGGTGAAATCATGCTCGACGGGTTTGGGGAAATCGGCGGCGCGGCCGGTGCTGGCCCAGAGGGCTGCGGCGAAACAAAGGCTCAATGCGCGCATGATCATTGGGTTCACTCCCGGTTTTGATTTTTCTTGACCTTGGCCAGCCGCGGCCGCATCCGATGCCTACAGCAATCCAAGCTTGCGCAGAGATTGCCGCAACGAGACCGGCATGTCTTGCCCGATTTCGGGGTTGTCGGCGTCGATGTCCGGCGGTGCGGCCTCCGGCTGGAGATAGCGCCAGCCCTGGAAGGCGCGCATGGGGGTGGCGGCGACTGGAACGAGGATCGGGTCGAGCACGAGGCCGGCGCAGATTGTGTCGTCGTCCCACCGGTCCTCGATGATATCGACGAGTTTTTGCCGGACGAGAACGGCCCCGGCGATCACCCAGTAGATGGAGCCGCCGTCGAGCAGTTCATCACGTCGCCTCGGCGCATTGCGGGTTTGGTGACGCAGCGGGGGCGAGATGGCGGCGCGGGCGAGTTGGACGGCGCGCAAATGGGCGATGTCGCGAATGCCGACGGAAAGCTTTACGATGTGAAGCATCACACCGATGTGCCCTCACACAGCGGCTTCGACAAGGGAGTAAAGCAATGCCCGACGGCACCGGACAATTCGGCCGCAGACCAGAGCGCAAGCAGGGCACGAATGTGCTGGGCGGACTTTTGGAGGCATGCTCGCTGGCCCCGCTCACCGGATATTTCCGCGACGGCTGCTGCAACACGGATGAGCAGGATCGCGGCAGCCATACGGTGTGCGCGGTGATGACGGAGGGATTCCTCTCGTTCAGCGCCAAAATGGGCAACGATCTTTCAACGCCGCGCCCGGAATATGGGTTTCCGGGATTGAAGCCGGGGGATCGCTGGTGCCTGTGCGCCCCGCGCTGGCAGGAGGCGCTGCTGGCTGGGTTTCCGCCGCAGGTGGTTCTGGATGCGACCCATGCCGGTGCGTTGGAGCATTGCCGGCTGGCCGATCTACAGGCGCATGCCTCGGCTGGGTGAAACAAAAAATCGCTTAAAATTCATGTGGACGATTGATCTTGCGTCAAACGCAGGGCAGTTTCGCGCGTGCTGCGGGGCTTGTCCCGCAAATGAGATTAGGAAACCCATGATGATCCGCATGTCCCTCACGGGCGGTCTGCTGGCGAGCGCTATGCTCGCAGCCGTTGCCAGCCCCGCTTTCGCCCAAGGTTCCGGCTCGGCGACGCTCGATGCCGTCAAGGCACGCGGCCAGCTGATCTGCGGCGTGGCCGGTGCTGTTCCCGGCTTCTCGCTGCCGGATAGCCAGGGCGTGATGCGCGGCCTGGACGCCGATAGCTGCCGCAACGTGGCCGCCGCCGTGCTGGGCGATGCCAACAAGGTGAAATTCGCCAACCTCACCACCACCAACCGTTTCACTGCCCTGCAATCCGGTGAAGTGGACATGCTGTCGCGCTCGACGACCTGGACGCTGGGCCGTGAAGCGAGCCTTGGTTTGATGTTCGCCGGCGTGAACTACTATGACGGCACCGGCTTCCTGGTGAAGAAGGCCCTGGGCGTGAAGACCGCCAAGGAGATGGATGGTGCCACGATCTGCGTGCAGCCGGGGACCTCGACCGAACTTGCGATCAGCGATTTCTATCGCGTCAACAAGATGAAGTTCACGCCGATCCTGATCCAGGACCTGGCTGAAATTCAGAACGCGTTCCTCGCTGGCCGTTGCGATGCGTATTCGACCGACAGCTCGGCGCTCGCCACGTTCCGCGCCACCCAGACCAACAAGGACGATTTCCTGCTGCTGCCAGACATCATCAGCAAGGAGCCGCTGGGCTACGTGGTTCGTTCGGGCGACGACAAGTGGTTCGACATCGTGCGCTGGACGTATTTCGCCACCGTGACCGCTGAAGAACTCGGCGTGGACAGCAAGAACGTTGACGAGATGGTCAAGAGCAGCACGAACCCGGACATCAAGCGTCTGCTTGGCACCGAGGGCGATATGGGCAAGCAGCTCGGGCTCGACCCGAAATGGGCGTATAATGTGATCAAGCAGGTCGGCAATCTGGGCGAGACCTGGGATCGCAACATCACCGTCCTCGGCGTGCAGCGTGGCATCAACGCCATCTGGACCAAGGGTGGCCTGCAATACGCTCCGCCGATCCGCTGATCTCTTGCGTTTGAGACGACATGAAAGCCGCTCCGGGGAACCGGGGCGGCTTTTACTGTGCTAGGTCGTCGTAAATCGATCCGCTGGGATTGATCTCTGCCACGAAACTGTCGCACTCTGCAGCCGTGCATCAAGCGCAGACCTAGCGGCATAAGACTTGCTCAACCCGCACAGCTTTGCGCACCGCACGCGAGCACACGAGCCAGGAAAATCGCCCAGCATGTCCGGCAGCATCATCGACCCGAGATTGGCCAACGCACGAGCCGCGCCGAAGCGTGGCATGCAGCTTTCATGGTCCGATCCGGTGTTTCGCAACATCATCTGGCAGACGCTGATCGTCGGCCTGATTGCCGGCGTGATCTGGTATTTGGCAGCCAACACGGTGCGCAACCTTGAGGTGCGCCATATCGCCACCGGGCTGGGCTTTTTGTCCAATACCGCCGGCATTCCGATTGCCGAGACGCTGATCCCGTATGATCCGGCGACCAGCACCTGGGGCCGGGCAATTGCCGAGGGTATTCTCAACACCCTCAAGGTCGCACTTGTCGGTATCGTTCTCTCGACCATTCTGGGCACGCTGATCGGCATTGGCCGACTGTCGAAGAACTGGCTGGTGGCGAAGCTGACAGCGGTTTACGTCGAGGTGCTGCGCGATCTGCCGCTGCTGTTGCAGCTTCTGTTCTGGTATTCGCTGTTGCAGGGCCTGCCCGGGCCGCGTGATTTTCGGGGCAGCACGTCGATTGTTTTTCTCACCAGCCGTGGGCTTCGTCTGCCGCTGCTGAACTGGGAGGACGCGCACAGTTGGGCGCTCGTGGTGTTTGTGGTGGGGCTGATCGGCACGTTCCTTTGGAATCGCGCGGCGAACAAGAAGCAGGACGCAACGGGCACGAAGCCGGCGGTTTGGCCGGTGGCGTTGGGCTTGCTGATTGTGTTGCCGGTCTTGGTTTGGGCCGCGATGGGCGCTCCCTGGACGCTCGATGTGCCCGTGCTCAAGGGCTTCAACATGGTCGGCGGCGGCACAATCACGCCGGAATATTTCGCGCTGCTGTTCGGGCTGGTTCTCTACACCGCGTCGTATATCGCGGAGATTGTGCGTTCCGGCATTCAGGCGGTGCCGAAGGGGCAGTGGGAGGCAGCGGGTGCGCTTGGGCTGCATCCCTTTGCGGTATTGAGGCTGGTGGTTCTGCCACAGGCGCTGCGGGTGATCATCCCGCCGATGACAAGCCAGTTCCTCAACCTGACGAAGAACAGCTCTCTTGCCGTGGCGATTGGATTTCAGGACGTGGTTTCGGTTTCCGGCACCATGCTGAACCAAACCGGGCAGGCGATTGAGGGGGTGGCGATCATCATGCTGACCTTCCTCGCGTTCAGCCTTTCGATCAGCCTGTTTATGAACTGGTATAATGCGCGCATCGCGCTGGTGGAGCGTTGAGGCCATGAGTGCAACCACAGCTGGTACTCAAACACCGGCCCGCGCGCAGCCGGATGCCAATCTGCCGGGGCCGATCGCCTGGGCAAAGGCCAATCTGTTCAACGGGATTTTCTCCAGCATTGTGACTCTGGCGATCGGCGCATTCGTGGTTTGGGCGCTGTATGGGTTGGTGCAATGGGCGTTCATCAACGCGATTTGGTGGGTTCCCGATACCGCCGCCGGAAAGCCTGACCCAACCTCGTGCCGTCTCGCGCACGGCGTCGGCGCGTGCTGGGCGGCCATTCATGACAAATGGCGGTTCATGCTGTTTGGCGCGTATCCGTATAATGAGCAGTGGCGCGCGGGCATTTGTATCGCGCTGTTCCTCGGCCTGTTTTACGTCTCAGCCGACCGGCGGTTCTGGAACAAGAACCTCGCCACTATCTGGATCGGCACGCTGGTCGTGATCTTTGGCCTGATGTGGGGTGGCTTTCTCGGCCTGCCTTACGTGCCGCAGGATCAGTGGGGCGGTCTGCCGATCACGCTGATTTTGGCGACATTCGGCCTCGCCCTCGCCTTCCCGCTTTCGGTGCTGGTGGCTCTCGGGCGACGCAGCACGAAATTGCCGGCGGTGAAGCTGATTTGTGTGGCGTATGTGGAACTGATCCGCGGTGTGCCTCTGATCGCGTTGCTGTTCATGGCCAACGTGATGCTGCCGTTGTTTCTGCCGGATGGGGTGAATTTCGATAAGCTGCTGCGCGCGCAGGTGGCCTTCATCATCTTCGCCGCTGCCTATCTCGCCGAAGTGGTGCGTGGTGGTTTGGCTGCGCTGCCGAAGGGTCAGGCGGAGGCAGCCGATGCGCTCGGGCTGAACTACTGGCAGAAAACGTTGAGCATCACCCTGCCGCAAGCGCTACGGCTGGTTATTCCGCCGCTGGTGAACACGTTCATCGGGTTTTTCAAAGACACGTCCCTTGTGCTCACCATCGGCATTCTCGATATGCTGACGGCCAGCAAAACCGCGATGGCAGACCCGGTTTGGCAGGGTGTTTCAACCGAGATCTATGTGGTTCTGGCAATTATCTACGCCTTGTTTTGCTACACCATGAGTTCTTACAGCCGCAGTGTTGAGCGTAAGCTCGACGTGACCAAGAACCGATAAGAGGACATCTGAAAATGGCCACTGAAGCTCCCGCAATCGTCCTCGATAAGGTCAATAAATGGTACGGCGCGATGCACGTGCTGCGCGACGTGACGATGAACGTGGCGCAGAAGGAGCGCGTGGTGGTGTGCGGGCCTTCGGGTTCCGGCAAATCCACCATGATCCGCTGCATCAACCGGCTGGAGACGCATCAGGAAGGCAAGATCATCGTCGATGGCACGGAGCTGACTGATGATCTGCGGGCGCTCGATACCATCAGGCGGGAGGTCGGCATGGTGTTTCAGAGCTTCAATCTGTTCCCGCATTTGACCATTCTGGAAAATTGCACGCTCGCCCCGATTTCCGTTCGCAAGATGCCGAAAGCTGAAGCCGAGGAGCTGGCGATGGATTTTCTGCGTAAGGTGAAGATTCCGGAGCAGGCGAAAAAGTTCCCCGGCCAGCTTTCAGGCGGTCAGCAGCAGCGTGTGGCGATTGCGCGGGCGCTGTGCATGAAGCCGAAGATCATGCTGTTCGATGAGCCGACTTCCGCCCTTGATCCTGAGATGATCAAGGAGGTGCTGGACACGATGGTCGGTCTGGCGGAATCAGGCATGACGATGGTGTGCGTGACCCATGAGATGGGCTTTGCCCGCATGGTGGCCGATCGCGTGGTGTTCATGGATCGCGGTGAGATTGTCGAGCAGGGCACGCCAACGGCCATGTTCGAGACACCGCAGACGGATCGCCTCAAGCTGTTCCTCAGCCAGATTCTTCGCGGGCATTGAGGTGAATGGTGCAGTGCCAAAGCGCACTGCACCCGACTGCATCATGGAGACTTTGGCGCTGGCGGGCGAGGGCGCGGCTGACCTTGCGGGCGAGGCTGGGCGGCTGGCTGGTTGCCGGGGATCATGGCGCTGAGGTCGGTGTCGTTGACCATGATCTTGTTGGCGACGTAGCTGATATTCCACGTAGTGACGTTGCCATCTGCCTTGCCGATGCCCTTGAGGAAGATCAGCCCAGGGGCCGCCTGCGCCAGCATGGGCGTTGAGTTTGCCTTCTGGATCAGCGCATCAAGCCCGTCCATCGTGAGCAACGCGTGGGCGGTGATGTTCGCAGGATTGGGGATATCCACCGTGGCCGAGCCCTTCAGGCTGCTGCCCGGGATGTCGATCACGAGCTGATCGATGGCGACGCCGACGGGGCCTTTTGCCAGCAACGCCATTGCTTCGCCCTGGATGGCTGCGGATTTTGCCGGGTCTTTCATGTCCGCATCGATGGCGTGGTCGGCGAGTGCGATCGCATCGACGCGCGAGATGCCGTAGATGCGTGGGTTGAGCACGATACGCTTGGGCAGCAGGTCCTGCATTGGGCCGGGCGGGATGAGTGAGCTTTTCAGGCCCTCGATGGTGGTGCCGAAGGCGAAGGTGAGCTTGCCCGCGTCGGTGGCGAAACTGCCGAAGAATTCGCTGTGGGCGATCTCGGTGCTCTCGCCGCCTGACGCGAATTTTAGTCCGTCAATGCTCGCGGTGGATTTTTGGTTGACCAGAGCAGCGTCGAAGGCTTTGACGGCTTCATGGGCGGTCTGACGTTGTTCGGCTGACAGCGGCGCATCGCCGGTGCGTTTCAAAGATTCGGTCAGCTCGGTGATCTTCTGGCTCATGCTGGCCGAGTAGCCGGGCTTGGCACCGCTGATCGCGCTGTCCAGCTTGCCACTGTCGACAAACACGGCGAACGGTATGTCCGATTTCATCTCGCCGGAGACGGAGATGGTTTTGACGTTCGTCTGGTTCGCGATGTTGACCAGACCGTTGCCGGTTGGGGTCCAGGCCGTGTGGCTGACGAACTCGGCCACATCAGCGATCACGCCTGCCGCGGTTGCGTGCAAGCCGCTGATGTTGGTGTCGGCATTTGAGGGTGTGGCGAAGGTGGGGTCGATGACGCCGGTGAGCGTCTGGCCTTTGGTGGTTGCCTCGACGACGAGGGGCTCGGTGGGTTTAGCTGGCTTGCCGGGAGCGGCACCAGGCTGTGCGGCCGCGGCGGCACCGTTGAGCCCATCCATCATGCTCGGCGAGAAGGTGAATTTCAGCGGTTGCGGGATGCTCAGGCCGCCCAGCGTGTAGCGACCGCCATCGATTGGTTTGGCCTGCAGGGTTTCGAGCGGGCCGGCGGCGACCACGCCCTGCTTTACGAGCGTATCGGGTGCCAACAACTCGATGCGGTAATGATCGCCGTCGGCGGTGACCTTCAGTACGGGCGCGCCGGCAGAACCGTTCGGCAAGCTGCCAAACAGACCGGACCAAGCTTGCAACTGGGTTTGGATCTGTGCCGCCTGCTCCGGCGTCACGTCCGCGGCGATGGCGGGTGCTGCGAATGCCGAGGCGAGTGCCACACAGCATGAGAGTTTGCGCAATGTCGGCATACTGAAATTTCCCCCAAAGCGAGCATGACGGCGGCAGACTAGTCCCGGCGGCGTGGCCGTGCCTATGTCAAAAAATCATCGTCCCGCGCCGAGATACATTTCAACAATGCGCGGATTGGCGGCGAGGTCAGCACTTTTTCCGGCGAGGGTGATACGGCCCATTTCGAGCACCACCGCATGGTCTGAGATTGCGAGTGCGGCGCGGGCGTTTTGTTCGACCAACAATATTGCGACGCCAGATGCACGCAGGGCGGCCACTGTGCGGAAAATGTCGCGCACGATGAGGGGGGCGAGGCCGAGACTGGGCTCATCAAGCATCAGCAAGCGCGGTCGGGCCATCAGCGCGCGGGCCATGGCGAGCATTTGCCGTTCGCCACCGGACAAGGTGCCAGCGAGCTGCGTGCGCCGTTCCGCGAGGCGGGGGAACAGGGCGTAATTTTCGTCCATACCGCGTTGCAGGGCGGCTTGGCCTTGCGCGCGAAGGCGGAAGCCGCCAAGGCGGAGGTTTTCGGCAACCGTCATCGTGGTGAACAATTCGCGGCTTTCGGCCACCAGCGACATGCCGCGTTCAACGCGGTGCTCGATGTCGGTGCCGGTGAGGCTCTCGCCGTTGAGGCGGATGCTGCCGGTGCTGGGGAGGATGCCCATGATGGCACCGAGCAGCGTTGTCTTGCCGGCACCGTTGGGGCCGATGACGGTGGCGATTTCACCCGCTTCCACACGCAACGACACAGAGCGTACGGCTTCGATGCCGGAGTAGCCGATGCTGAGGTTGTCGATCTCCAGCAGGCTCATGCGGCACTACCGAGATAGGCTTCGATAACAGCGGGATTGCGCCGCACTTCCGCAGGTGGGCCTTCGGCGATGCGGGTGCCGAAATCCATCACAACGAGCCGGGCGGCGAGGTTCATCACGAATTCCATGTCGTGCTCGACGAGAAGGATAGCCATGCCCTCGGCCGCGAGCTTTCGCAGCAATTCGGCAAGGGCCTGCTTTTCGGCATGGCGCAATCCGGCGGCAGGTTCGTCGAGCAGGAGCAAGCTTGGGTCGAGACACAGCGCGCGGGCGATTTCGACGATGCGCTGCTGGCCGAGGGCGAGGCTGGTGGCGGGTCGGTCGGCAAGTTCCGCGAGACCGACGCGTTCGAGTTGGCGCATGGCTTCGCCGAACAATGCGGCCTCCTCTGCTCGGTCCTGGCGGAACACGCCGGCGATGGGGGAGGCATTGCCGCGCAGATGGGCCCCGAGCACCACGTTCTCAATCACGCTCATGCTGGCTGCGAGCTTCACGTGTTGAAAGCTGCGGGCGACGCCGAGGCGGGCCATGGCGGGGGCGGACAGGCCGGTGACATCGCGCCCGGCGAGCCGGACGGTTCCTGCATCGGGTTTTGTCACACCGGTGAGCAGGTTGAAGCTGGTGCTTTTGCCCGCACCGTTTGGGCCGATGAGGCCGATGATCTCCCGGGCACTGAGGCTGAACGTGAGGTCAGCAACAGCGACCAATCCGCCGAAGCGTTTGCGCAGTCCGGACACTTCCAACGCCGGGCCGGGTGCCGGAGTGGCGCGTTTTGGCAAGGCTATGGTCCCGATGGTGTGGCGCGTGGCGGCGGTGCGGCGGGCAATCAGCGGCCATAATCCGGATGGGGCGAACTGCAGCACCAGAACGAGCAGGAGACCGAAAACGATCACCTCGAAATTCCCGGCATGGCCGAGCAGCAGCGGCAGCCAGTCTTGCAGGCGGTCGTTGACGATGACGACCAAGCCAGCACCCAACAAAGCTCCCGGGAGTTGTGCTGCGCCGCCGATCACGGTCATCAGCAGATATTCGATGCTGGCGTTCAGGCCGAATGGGGTGGGGTTCACCGCGCGCTGGAGATGGGCGAACAGCCAGCCTGCGAGGCCTGCCAGCACGGCTGCGTAAACGAAGGCCAGCATCCGCGCGGCGGCGATGTTCACGCCAAAGCTGGCGGCTGCCACCGAGCCGCCGCGCAAGGCCCGGATGGCGCGGCCCCATCGGCTGTCGAGCAGATTGCGCGACGCCCAGAGCGAGGCCAGCAGTGCCAATGCGATCAGCGTGAAGCTTTGCCGCACGTCAACGAACTTGACTCCAGCCAGTTGCAGCGGCGGTATGCTGGAGATCCCGTCGTTGCGGCCGACCAGATCGAGTGTGCCGAACAAGTAGTAAAGGCTCACACTCCACGCCAGCGTTCCGAGTGCAAGGTAGTGCGCACGCAGGCGCAGAGTGATCGCCCCAATCGCGAGTGCGGCGATGCCGGATGCCAGCAGTGCCGCTGGCAGGCCGAGCCAGGGTGAGACGCCGTATCGGGTGCTCAGAATGGCGGTGGCGTAGGCTCCGAACCCCATGAACGAGGCTTGGGCAAAGCTGGTCATGCCGCCGATGCCGGTGAGGATGACGAGGCCGGTGGCGACAATGGCGGCAATGCCGATCTCGTTGCCGAGCGTGACCCAGAACAGCGGCAGGCCGGGGAGCCAGGGGAGGCCGAACGCCGCGATGATCACCAGGACGGGCCAGAAGCGGATCACTCCTCGTCCTCCGTCGTTTGGTGGCGCAGCGAGCGCCAGAGCAGGACGGGGATGATGAGGGTGAAGACGATCACTTCTTTAAATGCACTGGCCCAGAACGAGCTGAAGCTTTCGACCACGCCAACGCCGAGGGCTGCCACCACCGCAATGGGTGTGCTGGCTAAGGCACCGATGATGGCAGCGACGAAGCCTTTCAAGCCAATGAGAAACCCGCCGTCATAATAGATTGTGGTGAGCGGGGCGATCAGCACGCCGGAGAGGGCACCGAGCAGTCCGGCGAGGGTGAAGGCGATCAGGCCGGATTGACTGGTGCGGATGCCGACGAGACGCGCGCCGAGGCGGTTGACGGCGGTGGCGCGCAGCGCGGCACCGAGCAGGGTGAATTCGAAGAAGAGGTAGAGCCCGGTGAGAGAGGCTGCGGTGAGGGCTACGATCCAGAGCGACTGACCGCTGATGGTTTGATCGCCCAGATGGAATATGGCGGAGGTGAAGGCAGGGCCACGGGAGCCTTCCGGTCCAAACACCAGCAGGCCGATGCCGCCCAGCGCCAGATGCGCCCCCACCGAGGCGATGAGCAGGACGAGGACGGAGGCTTCAGCGAGTGGTTGATAGGCGAGGCGGTAGAGGTAGGGGGCGAGCGGTGCGGTGATCGCAATTGCCAGAATTGCCTGCACCGCGACGCCGAGATGCAGGGGGGCGAGCCAGATGGTGATCAGCGTGACGATGGCGGGGAGTATCAATGTTTCCAGCGCCAGCCAGAGCAGTTCGGAGCCTCGCCGGGTCCAGCAGCTTCTAAGGAACGCCGCCGCTCCAAGGCCGCAGAGCAAATAGAGGCTGGCGGGTGCCACTCCGGTGTCGAGCACGGCGTAGGTAAGTGCGGCGAAGGAGACGAACTCACCCTGCGGGATCAGGATGATGCGGGTGACGGCAAAGACCAGCACAAGGCACAATGCCACCAATGCATAGACGGCACCGTTGACGATGCCGTCTTGCAAAAGGATCAGAAGGATCGAGAGATCCATTCAGATCAGGCGATGTGGCGAACGGATAGGATCAGGGCAACAGCGCCCAATGGCCGTCTTTCACCGTCACCATGACGCGAGCGCGTTCGTCGAAGCCGTTATGATCGGTGGGCGACATCGTGGTCACACCGTGATCGAGAGTGACGTTGTGCAGCCCTTCAAGGCCAGCGCGCAGACCGGCGCGAAACTCCGGCGTGCCCGGCTTGCCAGCGGCGAGCGCTGCGGGGACGGCACCCTGGATCATCAGCATGGCGTCATAAGCATGGGCACCAAAGTTGTTGACCGAGCCTGCGCCGTTCGCCGCGTCGTAACGGGTGATGTAGTCGAGTGCCACGGCCTTGATCGGGTTGCTGTCCGGCAATTGGGCGGCCACCAGGATCGGGCCGGAGGGGAGAATGGTGCCTTCCACGTCCTTGCCGCCGACACGCAGGAAGTCGTTGTTGGCAACGCCATGGGTTTGATAGATCACGCCGGTGAAGCCGCGCTCGCGCAGGGTCTTCTGCGGCAGGGCGGCGGGGGTACCAGCACCAGCGACCAGCACGGCTTCGGGTTTTGAGGCGATCATCTTCAACACCTGGCCAGTGACCGACGTGTCCGGGCGCGCGTATTTTTCGGTGGTCGTGATGGTCACGTGATGGCGGGCTGCGGCGGGCGTGAACTCCGCCAGCCAGCCATCGCCGTAAGCGTCATTGAAGCCGATGAAGGCCACGGATTTCACGCCTGCCTTTTCCATGTGGGCGGCAATGGCCTCGGCCATCAGGCTGTCATTCTGCGGGGACTTGAAGGCCCAGTGCTTGCGGTCATCCATCGGCGTGATGATGGCGGCGGAGGCGGCGAGTGCGATCATGGGCACGTGCTTCTCGGCGGCGACATCGATCATCGCCAGCGCCGCCGGGGTGGTGGAGGAGCCGATCAGCACGTCCACCTTGTTCTCGTCGATCAGCTTGCGGGCGTTGGCCACGGCCTTGGAGGCGTCCGAGGCATCGTCGAGAACAATATACTCGACGTCTTGCCCGCTCATCTGCTTGGGCATCAGCGCCACCGAATTGCGCTGCGGAATGCCGAGTGAGGCGGCGGGGCCGGTGGCGGAGAGCGTGAGGCCAATGCGGATCGGCTCGGCGTTGGCCGCCCCGGTCAGTGCCAAAGCGGAGACGGTCAGAACGCCCAATATGCGGCTCAGCGGCATGGAATTTCCCCGGATTTGCATTGTTGCTTGTCGTTTTCGGTCTACGAGGCTGTCTGCCGCGCGTCAACGCAGGCATGGTGCTTGCCGAACCGCAGCAGACATGACAGTAGCGTTTCGCAGAATTGGCGTCGCCAAGACGCTGTCGCATAGGGGAGACCGACCATGATCATCAGCCGCCGCACCGCTTTGCTTGGAACGCTCGCTGCCGCCACCCCGCTTCGTTTCGCCCGCGCCGATGACACCATCAAGATTGGCGGCATCGTGCCGTTGACTGGTCCCGCCGCCGAAGCGGGCAAGTTCATGCAGAACGGGGCCAAGATGGCGCTCGATGCCATCAACGCAAAAGGCGGCGTGCTTGGCAAAAAAATGGAGTGGGTGATCGAAGACGACGCCACCACCAACCCGGGTGCCGTGCTCGGCTTCTCCCGCCTTGTCAGCCGTGGCGACTGCGTGGCCTACACCTCCTCGGTCCGCTCGACGCAGGTCAACGCGATGGCCCCCGACGCGCTGAAGGCGGGCAAGCCCGTGATGTTTGGCGGCACCGATCCGTCCACCACCCATCAGGGCAATCCGTGGCTGTTCCGCTGCCGCCCAAATGACAGCTTCTCGGCCAGGGTGATCGCTGACTACGCTGTTAATACATTGAAGAAAACCAAGGTGGCGCTCGTCCACAGCACCGACGCGTTCGGCACTGGCGGCATGAACGCCCTCGTGGCAACTCTCGAAAAGATGAACCTCAAGCCCGTCCTGGTGCAGGGCTACACCAACCAGCAGGCTGATTTCACTCCAGTTGTGCTCGCGGTGAAGTCGGCCGAGCCAGACGTGATTGCATCCTACTTCACCTTCGAGAATGATCTCGGCATCTTCGCGCGCCAGCTTCGCCAGCTTGGCGTAACGGCACCTTGGGTTGGGTCACCGTCGATCATAAGCACCACAGCACTGAATCTTGCCGGTCGCTCGCTGTTTGGCACTTTCGGCATCGCCGACTACACGCCGGATGCCTCCCCGGAAGCCAAGGCGTATAACGCCGAATACGTCAGTCGCTACAAGGTGAACCCGGACAACCAGAGCACCTGGGTCTATGACGCGCTGAACCTGCTGGCCGTTGCCATCAACACCGCTAAAAGCACTGACGCGGTGGCGATCCAGACGGCGCTGCGTGGCATCAATGGCTACAAAGGCACCGAGGGTACCTATCGCTATGACGCGAATGGCGATGGTGTTCGCGGCTACAACGTTGTGAAGAACGAGAACGGCAAGATCGTCTTCGACAAGCGCGTTGAATTCGAGAGCTGATCTGACCTGATGGCGACTTTCCTCCAACTGTTGTTCACCGGCCTGGGCATCGGCGCGATCTACGCGCTGGTGGCCCTGGGCTTCGTTTTGCTGATCCGTGCCGCCAGCGTGGTGAACTTCGCGCAAGGCCAGTTCTCCATGGTGGGTGCCTATCTGCTCGTTGTGGGGTTCAACGTTCTGGGTCTGCCTTATTACCTGTCGATGTTTCTGTCGGTGGTGTTGATGGCGGGCTTTGGTGTGCTGTTCGCAGGTGCCACCTATTGGCCGCTGCGTCATCGTGGCGGCCTGCCGGTGATCATCAGCACCATCGGTGCCTCGATCTTCCTCGAAAATATCGTGCTGTTTTTATATGGACCTAGCCCGGAAGTGCTGCCCGGCCTGTTCGACAGTCCTGGCATTCAGGTTGGCCCGGTGTTCATGGACAGCCAGTATCTGTCGATCCTGGTGGCCAGCACGATCCTTGTGATCCTCCAATATCTGATCTTCGAGAAAACGTTGCTCGGCAAGAAATTGCAGGCGACGAGCCAAGACAAAGAAATGGCGAGCCTGCTGGGCATTCCCGTGGTGGCCATGATCCTGATCACGTTCGGCTACTCGGCGGCACTCGGCGGATTGGCCGGCATGCTGGTGGCCCCGGTGTTGTTCGTCTCGGTGGGCATGGGCGGGCTGATCGCGCTGAAGGCGTTTGCCGCCAACATCATCGGCGGATACGGCTCCATTCCCGGTGCCATTCTGGGCGGATTGCTGCTCGGCGTGGCTGAGACGCTGGGCGCTTCCTATATCTCGGTGCCTTATAAGGATGCCTTCGCATTCGCCATGCTGCTGATGTTCCTGATGGTCAGGCCACAGGGATTGTTCGGCGAAAAGATTTCGGAGAAAGCATGAGCGTCAATCTGGCTTCGGCCCGCATCTCGCGCGGATTGCCGCAGGCGGCGGTGGCCTGCGTGGCTGTCGTCGCACTCGCCTTTTTGCTTCCCGGCGAAGGCTATTACCTCAACATTCTGATGCAGGCGGCGACCTACGCCATCGCAGTCAGCGGTCTGGTGGTGGTGCTCGGGTATTGCGGGCAGATCTCCATCGCGCAGGCGGCGTTCTTTGGAATCGGTGCCTATGGTGTCGGCATCGGCATGGTCGATTTCGGCATTGGCTTCTTCCCAGCCATGCTGTTGGGCGTGGCGGCTGCGGGTCTGTCCGGGCTGTTGCTCGGCCTCGGTAGTTTAAGGCTGGGTGGGCATTACCTCGCAATGGTCACGATCAGCTTCCAGCAGATTTTGACGTTGTTCCTCACCAACTGGATCTCGTTCACGCACGGCCCGGACGGCATTCGCGGCATTCCGCGCCCCTCGCTGATGGGCGTGAGTTTCGCCAGCGGCCACGCGTTCCTGGCGCTGTGCCTTGTGTTCCTGGTGCTTTCCACGCTGACCATTTGGCGGCTCAAGACCGGCCGCTTGGGCCGCGCCATGCAGGCTGTGCGCGACAACGAACTCGCGGCGGGCACCTGCGGTATCAACGTGTTTTCCACCAAGGTGATCGCATTCGGGATTTCGGCGGTGATGGGTGGTATTGGCGGCGCATTGTTCGCCGGCGGCTTCCAATACATCTCGCCAGATCAGTTCAGCTTCTCGGAATCAATCGTGCTGCTGACAATGGCGCTGCTTGGCGGCGTGCAGTCCCCGTTTGGCTCGCTCGTCGGCACGATGGTGCTGGTGATCTTGCCGGAATGGCTGCGCTTCCTGCAGCAGATCTACCTCGCGGTTTATGGCGCGGCCGTGATTCTTATCATGGTGTTCCTGCCGGATGGGCTGTGGGGGCTTATGCTGTCCCGCGTTATTCGTCGGGCCAAGCCGATTGAGGGCAGCGTGGAGCCGTTGCCATTGCTGTCTGAACGCGCCGCAGCCTCGAACGACTATGTGCTCAAGGTTGAAGGCCTGGCCAAGCATTTCGGCGGCGTGAAGGCGCTGGACGGCGTGGACCTCGCGGTGCGCCGTGGCACCGTGCATGCGCTGATCGGGCCGAACGGGTCCGGCAAAAGCACATTCATCAACGTCGTCACCGGGCTCTATCGGCCGACCGCTGGGAAGGTGACGTTCACTGGCCAGGACATCACCCACGCACAACCGCATGAGCGCAACCGCGCTGGCCTCGCCCGGACGTTCCAGAACATTCGCGTGTTCCGCGGCATGACGGTGTTAGACAACGTGATGGTGGGAGCCGAGCGCCCTGGCAACGATATTGCCGAAAATCCCGCTGCGGTGGTGGAGCGTGCTCTGGCGGCGCTGGATTTTGTGGATCTGCGCGGTGATGCGCATCGGCAGGTTGGCGCGTTGTCCTACGGCCATCAGCGTTACGTCGAAATTGCCCGCGCCCTTGCCTCCAGCCCGCAAACGTTGTTGCTCGATGAGCCGGCCGCTGGTCTCAACCTCACCGAGAAGCATGAGTTGGGTGAGCTGTTGAAACGGCTTGGCGGGCATGGCCTGACAATTCTGATCATCGACCACGATATGAATCTTGTGGAGCAGGTGGCTGATCATATCACCGTGCTGAATTTCGGCAGGCGCATTGCGGATGGGACACCATCGGCCGTGTTGGCCAACCCGGACGTTGTTGCAGCCTATCTTGGGGAGCCCCGCCATGAAGCTGCTTGAGATCAAGGATCTGCGCGCGCGCTACGGTGCGGGCGAGGTGCTGAAGGGCTTCGACCTTTCGGTGGATCAGGGTGAGATTGTGGCTCTGCTGGGTGCCAACGGTGCCGGCAAAAGCACCACGCTGCGCGCCATATCGGGTCTTGTGCCGCATGTTGCCGGCAGCATCACGTTGGATGGCAAATCGCTGCTCGGCCAGACAACCGAGGCTATTGCGCGGCTGGGTGTTTCGCATGTTCCCGAGGGGCGGCGCGTGTTCCCCGGTCTGACGGTGCGGGAAAACGTGATCCTCGGTGCCTCCAACCGTCGCATCTCCGGCGCTGACACCAAGCGCGAGGTGGATCAGAAGTTTGATCTCTTCCCCGATCTGCGCAGGCTGGCCGACGTGCTCGGCTGGACATTGTCGGGGGGGCAATTGCAGATGGTGGCGATTGCGCGCGGGCTGATGGCCAATCCGCGCGTGCTGCTGCTCGATGAGCCATCGCTTGGTTTGGCCCCGCTGATCGTGCAGCAGGTGTTCAAGGTCATCGGCGAAATCCGCAAACTCGGCACCACCGTGCTGCTCGTGGAGCAGAACGCACATATGGCGCTTTCGGTGGCGGATCGTGGCTATGTGCTGGAGACCGGCAATCTGCTGGTGCAGGGCAAGCCGGACGAGTTGTGGAACGACCCACAGGTGCGCGCGGCGTATCTGGGCGGGATGGCGGCGGGTTAGGGTTCTGATAGCCTGCGCCACACATAACGGAGTGGCGCGCGATGGGTTTTGAGCCAGGACAGCTGAACGCCTTGGAGCGTACGCTCGCTCGCCTGCCGTTGGATTATGCGGGTCCTGGCGGTGCTGTCGCGGTGCTGAAGGATGGCGAGGTATTGGTCCGGCATGCCTGGGGGTTCGCCGATCTAGAGCGCAGGATCCAGTTCACGCCGCAAACGCTGTTTCGCATCTGCTCGATCAGCAAGCAATTCACCTGCGGTCTGATGCTCGACCAATTCCCGGACCCATCTGTTCTCAATGGCGATGTGCAGGCAAGGATGCCGTTGCTGGACGGGGCTCCGTCGGCGCTGCAACTGGCGCACAACCAGTCTGGCCTGCGTGATTATTGGGCGACAGCGATGCTGTGCGGCTCGCCGATTGAGGCACCGTTTGGTGAGGCGGATGCGCGCACTCTGATCGGCAAAACCGCGTCGCTGCATTTCACGCCCGGCACGCGCTATTCCTACTGCAACCAGAATTTCCGCATGCTGGGTGACATTGTAGCCGAGCGCGCCGGACGCCCGTTCGGGGAACTCGTGCGCACTCAGGTCTTCGACGTGGCGGGAATGCCGACAGCCCAGCTTTGTGCCGACACTCAGGCGATGCCCGATGGCACCACAGGGTATGAAGGCACGCTGGAAAGCGGTTTCCGCCCAGCCGTCAATCGCATCATCTGGACCGGCGATGCCGGGTTGGGTGCAAGCCTGGATGATATGATCGCGTGGGAACGTTTCATCGACAGCACGCGTGACGACGCAACCGGGCTTTATCGCAGGCTGTCCGCCCCGCAGAGCTTCGCGGGCGGTGCCTTTGCCAAATACGGCTTTGGGTTGAGTCAGGTAACGCTGTTGGGTCGGCGCGGCACCGGGCATGGCGGTGGGTTGCGCGGATGGCGGAGCTTTCGCTTCAACCTACCGTCTGAGCGAATTTCGATGGTGGTCCTGTTCAACCACATGGCCGACCCGATGGCCGCCGCCCTCGATCTGCTTGGCCACTTGATCGAAGGACCGAGCAAAGCCGGTGCAGGCGGTTCGGCCTCACCTTGGGACGGCGATTACCTCGACCCGGATTACGGCATTGTGGTGCGGCTGGCTTCAACCGGCGATCACCGCGTGCGGATGCATTACGGGCCGAACCCGGAGTTGCTCGATCTCGGCAGGGATGATGAGGCACGTGGCAACGGCACGGTTCTGAGGCGCGGCACCGATGGCATTCGCATGGAGCGTGACGGCGATCAACATGCGGTGTTGCTGCAAAAGCTGGCGGAGCCGGGGGAGACGCAGCCGGATATCGAGGGCCGGTTCGTGTGTGCCGAGTTGGGTGCGACCTTCGCCTGCACGCTTTCGGGCGGGGCAGCGTATGGTGGGTTGTCAGGCTTTCTCGGTGAAGGTCCGATGCAGTCACTGATTGCTGTGGGGCCGGATATCTGGCGTCTGCCGATGCCCCGCGCTCTCGATCATTCGCCGCCGGGCGAATGGACGATCCGGTTTAAGCGCGACGACGCCCGGCGGGTTACGCGTGCGATGATCGGCTGCTGGCTCGCCCGTAATTTGGTGTTCGAGCGAGCCTGACCGTCAGGCCTGCTTCAGCTCAATCAGGCTCCGGCGGATTGCACGGCCGCGTTCGATCTTGTCGGTGATGTAATCACCGTCGCCCCAGCGCACCGCGCGGCCCATCGCCTGCGCGTCCTCGGTGAAACGGGCGAGCATTTCCAGCAGCGCCTCGCGGTTGTTGAGGAACACGTCGCGCCACATGGTGGGGTCCGATGCCGCGATGCGGGTGAAATCGCGGAACCCGGCGGCGGCGAATTTCAGGACCTGCTGGCGGCTTTCATCGGCGAGATCGTCGGCGGTGCCGCAGATGGTGAACGCGAGCAGGTGCGGCAGATGGGAGACGACGGCGACGACCTTATCGTGATGGCCCGGCTCCATAATCTCGATCATCGAGCCGCAGCGACGCCATAACTCAGCGATCTTCTCAACCGCTGCCTCGTCCGTGCCCGGCGGCGGGGTGAGAAGGCACCAACGGCCCTCGAACAGGGTGAGGAAGCCAGCGTCCGGACCAGAATATTCAGTACCAGCCATCGGGTGGCCTGGGACAAAATGCACGCCTTCCGGCAGCAATGGCCCGACGTCGCGGATGACGGATTGCTTGGTCGAGCCAACGTCGGTCACGATGCAGCCGGGTGCCAAATATGGCGCGATGGCTTCGGCCAAGGCGGCGTAAGCGCCGACCGGCGCGCACAACATCACGCAGTCGGCACCTTCGACGCAGCGGGCCGCGTCGATTTCCACGTGATGCGCGATGCCGAGTTCGACGACGCGATCAAGCGTTGCCTGGGTGCGGGCGTTGGCGACAATCTCGGCTGCGAGATTGCCGTTCTGCATGGCAATGCGCGCGACCGAACTGCCGATCAGCCCAATGCCGATCAGCGCCAAGCGGCGAAACAGCGGTTCAGGCATGTGTCACGAAATCTCCGAGGGCGGCTGCCACCATGCGGCATTCCTCCTCCGTGCCAACGGTGATGCGCAAGGTTTGCGGCAGGCCGTAGCTGTTCATCGCGCGCACGATCAGCCCACGCGACATCAGATACGCGTTGGCGGCGGCAGAGCGCTCGGCGGTGCCGAAATCAGCCAGGAAGAAGTTGCCGTGGCTCGGCCATGTTTTGATGCCGATGGTGTTCAGCGCCGCCATCAGCCAGTCACGCCATTGGACGTTGTGGGCAACGCTCGCCTCGACCCAGCCGGGTTCTGCCAAAGCCGCCACCGCCGCTGCCTGTGCCGCGAGGTTGACATTGAACACGCCGCGCACCCGGTTCAGCGCATCTATCACCGCAGCCGGGCCGTAACCCCAGCCCACGCGCATTCCGCCCAGGCCGAACACCTTGCTGAAGGTGCGCAGCATGATGGTGTTCTCACCGGCATCAACCAGCTTCACGCCGGCGTCGTAATCCGCCTCGGTGACGTATTCAGCGTAGGCGGCATCCAGCACCAGCAATATGTCGGCAGGCAGTCCAGCACGCAGGCGTTCAACCTCCGACTGCGCCAAGAGGCTTCCCGTGGGATTGTTGGGATTGGCGATGAACACGAGGCGCGTCTCCGGCGTGACGGCTGCGATCATCGCATCGACGTCACAGGTGAGGTTCCGTTCCGGCACCTGGATCACGCGGGCACCCGCATAGGTGCCGGAGATCTGATACATGGTGAAGCCATGCATGCTCATCAGGATGTCGGTGCCGGGGCCGGCGTAGATATGGCAAAGATGCTGGATCAGCTCGTCCGAGCCAGTGCCGCAA
The DNA here is from genome assembly GCA_903823665.1 of uncultured Rhodospirillales bacterium. Lineage (GTDB taxonomy): Bacteria > Pseudomonadota > Alphaproteobacteria > Acetobacterales > Acetobacteraceae > CAIQQQ01. The sequence continues at coordinate 54,014 of CAIJTR010000036.1, read as the reverse complement.
ACGAGTCGCTCCGGGTCGAGGCCAAAGCGCGCGCCGATGGCCTGACGCAGCTCCAGCGAGCCACCATCCGGGTAGCGATGTAGGTTCGCGGCAATCTTGAGATAGGCCTCTTGCGCTGCTTTCGGTGGACCGAACGCGCCCTCATTGGAGGAGAGTTTGACGATGCGGTTCACACCCTCGATTTTGCTCCCGCCAGCTTTGTAAGCTTCAATCGTCAACACTTCGGCGCGCGGCTGAGGGGCGGCGGGGCGGCTCATCTCATTCATGGCGTCTCTCCATCAACTGGCATTGCATAGGCTCCAAGCACCACCGGCGGACGCAGGGTGCCGAGCATGGCAAGGCGCGGGTCGTCTTCAGTCACAAACCCATCCACATCAACCAGCAGCAGCGAGCGCGGATCATGCTCGTCACGTCGTAGCAGGATGCCGCTGGTGACAAACCCTGCTTCGGTGAGCGCCGTCGAAAGCCTTGCACGGCTCATCTCTGGGGATAATTCGAGGCCGAGCAATGTGTGGTCGTGCTGGCTGCGATCAGGTGCCGCGGCGGAGACAACGAGCGCGCGGACTTGTGGCGCTCCCTCGGCACGGGGCGACCAGAATGGCAGACGTGCCACCACATGAATGCGTGGCGTGTCGCGTTGCAGCAACGCGGTCCACCAGGCTTCGCGACTATCATCCTGCTCAGACGGCATCGGCAGAACGGCGGCAATGGCGGTGCCGGCACTCACCTCGGCGATCGCCTGAGCGGGGCTGCGATGGACGCGCGTTGGTGTCCCCGTGCCGAAATGCTCCCGCGTGAGGGTGGCATATCCGTCCGTGCCAGAGGCTCGCGGCACTTCGCAGACTGTGATGGTGTAGGGACCTTGCATCGCCGTCGTTGCCGCCAACAGCTCGCGCCAGATGCGCGGCAAAACGCGCTTCGGCAAAGCGCCGCGATGCCTGCGCAGCAGACGGCGAATAATGTCAGCCTCCCGCCCCGGCCGCAGCGGCACGGCTCCCTTTGCGCCAAGAGCCCCCACGCGGGTGACAATCTCAGCACGTGCCATCAGGATGTCGTGCAAGGCGTCGTCCAGCCGGTCGATCTCCGCGCGGAGGCTCTCCAACGTGTCAGTTTGGGGTGCAAGTTGAGGCAGAGTGTTGGACATGGCTGCTATCAAATAGGGTTGCTTTCGGAATAGCTGATGCCAAGGCCAATGCAAAGCATTGCTGGGCCGTTGCATGAACATCGGCAAGGTTGCGGAGACAGCCCTGCCCGGCCTATGGACGGAGTTATATGGATCAGGCCGACATTCCCGATATCACCCACCAAAGTCACGTCTTCACAGACGGGCTGTTGCTTGATTGCGGTGTGCATCTGGCGTCACTCACCGTGGCATATCGAAGCTACGGGACGCTGAATGCGGAGCGCTCCAATGCTGTGCTCATCTGTCATGCATTGACTGGGGACCAATACGTCGCCGAGCGCCACCCGGTGACGGGTAAGGGCCCGTGGTGGGATCAGCTCGTTGGGTCCGGCAGACCCATTGACACAGACCGCTATTTTGTCATATGTAGTAACGTGCTTGGTGGGTGTATGGGAACCACTGGACCCATGGAACCACGAGCGCCGGGTGAGGCACCTTGGGGCACAGACTTTCCACCCATCACGATCCGCGACATGGTACGCGCGCAAAAGCGGCTTATTGACCGGCTTGCCATCGATCGCCTGTTTGCGGTGATCGGCGGTTCGATGGGCGGCATGCAGGTTCTGGAATGGGCGGCAACGTATCCTGAGGCGGTGTTTGCAGCACTGCCGATCGCCACCGCAGCCTATCATTCGGCCCAGAACATTGCGTTCAACGAGGTTGGGCGACAGGCAATTTTCGCGGATCCTGACTTCAACGGTGGGCAATATTACGCGACGGGCCGTGTGCCTGCCGGCGGCCTTGGTGTGGCGCGGATGGTGGCGCACATCACCTATCTGTCCGAGCAGGCGCTGAACCGGAAGTTTGGGCGTAAGCTACAGGGCAGCGCCGCCGCTCCGCTCGCGATGTTCGGCGATATGTTCCAGGTCGAGAGTTACCTACAGCACCAGGGCAGCACGTTTGTGCGGCGGTTTGATGCGAACTCCTATCTCACGATCACGCGGGCAATGGATTACTTCGACCTGGCAGCCGAGCATGAGGGCGATTTATCCCGTGCCTTTGCAGGGACGCCAACGCGGTTCTGCATCATCAGCTTCTCGTCCGACTGGCTGTTCCCCACCGCCGAAAGCCGGGCTGTGGCGCGGGCGTTGAACAAGGCGGCGGCGAATGTGAGTTTTGTGGAAGTGGAGTCAGATAAAGGCCACGACGCGTTCCTGCTCGATGAACCGGATCTGCGCCGGATTGTGGCCGGTTTTCTTTCAGGCTGTGCTGCACATGCAGGGCTTGATCCGCAATGAGCGCCAAGAACATGCGCGTTGACCTACGGCTCATCGCGGAAATGGTGGCACCCGGCAGCCGCGTGCTCGACATTGGCTGTTCAGATGGCGCGTTGATCGATGAACTGACGCGCACGCGTGGGTGCGACGCGCGTGGCATTGAGATCGACATGGCGGAAGTAACGCGCACCGTCGCACGTGGCTTGCCGGTGATGCATGGCGATGCCGACAGTGATTTGTCACACTACCCGGATCGGGCGTTCGATTATGTGGTGCTAAGCCGAACGCTGCAGGCGGTGGAAAAGCCGCGTGAGGTTCTTCGGCAGATGCTGCGTATCGGCGAACGTGCCATTGTGAGCTTTCCAAACTTTGGGCATTGGCAGGTGCGGTTGCAGTTGCTCTGGAGTGGGCGGATGCCGATGACCTCCGTCTGGGCGCGGCCGTGGCACGAGACGCCAAACATCCATCCCTGCACCATCCGCGATTTCTTCGTGCTATGTGCGGAGGAGGGCTACGCCGTCGAACAATGGCTGGCGATTGATGAGGACGGGTGGAAATCACCCTGGCGGCGCAATGCCAGCCTCGCCAACATTTTTGGCGAGCAGGCACTTTTCCAACTGCGAAAGTTGCCCTCAAGCCGGTGAGTGAATTCCGAGGCTGACCTTTGCGGTGAAGGTTCGCATAGCGTGATGGTTCTCGATCACAGGAGCCATCATGCAGCGCCTTATCCGGCAAAGCCTGCTCGCAGGTTTTGTCATCTGGGCCGGGGCCTCATCCGCAAGCGCCCAGCCGCATAGCGTGCCGCCGCTTGTCATCCCATCGACGCCAGACCGGCACGTGGGCAAACCGATTTTCCTTGAACTCGTGACGCCAGATCTTGATGCCAGCGAACTCTTTTATGGTCAGATGTTCGGCTGGAGGTTTCGGGCGACCGAAGATAAGGCACCTGACTATGCGGTGGCGACCATCAACGATCATCCGGTTGCGGGCCTTATTCGTCGTGAGGTTGCTGGTCCGCTGACGCGCAAGCCAGCATGGCTGACGATGTTTTCCGTTCGTGATGCCGATGCGACAAAGGTGCTCGCGGAGCAATATGGTGCTCACGTCGTTCGTCCGCCGAAGGATATTCCCGGGCTGGGCAGACAGGCGATCTATGCCGATCCACAGGGCGCGATTTTCGGCACACTGGTATCAGTCAGCGGTGATCCTGAAGACGAACTGGTGCCACTTGGACAATGGATATGGTCATCCCTGCATACCACCGACCCCGATACCGATGCCGGGTTCTATCAGTCGATTTTCAGTTACCAGGTCTTCGATCTGCCCGATGACAATGGCGGCGGCCATTTTATGTTGGCGTCTGACGAATATGCGCGCGCCAGTGTGAACAGGTTGCCGGCTGGGCAGGCATACCGCTACCCTTACTGGCTGAACTACATCCGCGTCCTCAACACTGACGACACCATCACGAAGCTGCGCGCACTCGGCGGGAAGGTAATTGTTCCACCTCACAGCGACCGCCATGGCGGGCAAATTGCAGTGGTGTCAGATCCCAATGGTGCCGCGTTTGGGCTGTTGGAATGGACTGCATTTGACAGCAAGGAGGTGTTGCCATGACCGCACCTCTGCAACGGGCGTTGGGCTGCCTCGCTCTGCTGGCGATGACGGCGAGTTGTGCGCTCCAACCTGTTGGGGCGGGCTACAACCCTGATGTCGGTTATGGTGCTACCTTCGCCACTGATCCAGGCTATTACTCGCCTTTCGGTGTGGATTACGGTGGATGGGATAGCGGCTTTGCGGTTGGGCCATTTGGCCGTGACGGTGGTGACCGGTATCGCGGCGGTGATCGCAATCACGGTTTCAGACCCGCACCAGGCGGGCAACGCGTGCCTTCCATTCCCCAAGGGGGTGGTCGCCCCGGCGGCCATGCGGGCGCGTCGGGTGGTGGCGTTCACGTCGGCGGCCAAGGCGGCGGCCACACTGGCGGGGGGGGTGGCAATCATGCTGGCGGCCGATCTGGCGCAACGAGTGGCCCGCGGAACCGGCCTTGACCTGATCCTCGTGGCATGCCGTTTCGCTGCGGCGTCGTTAGAGCACGTTTCGACCAGAGGGAATCTTCTGTTCGAAAGTTCGTGCTCTAGAAATATATGACCCTAGAGCAACTTAGCCACGATCATATTGAGCCAAGCTGGTTCAATATGATCGGGCGTTGCTCTAGGTGTTCATCGCGTCGAAGAAATCGTTGTTGTTCTTGCTGTATTTCAGCTTGTCCAACAGGAAGTCCATCGCATCCATTGGACCCATCGGATTGAGGATACGACGCAGCACCCACATCTTCGACAGCGTGCCCTTATCCACCAGCAACTCCTCTTTGCGGGTGCCGGACTTGGTGATATCGACCGCCGGGAACGTGCGCTTATCAGCCAGCTTGCGATCGAGAATGATCTCACTGTTGCCGGTGCCCTTGAACTCTTCGAAAATCACTTCGTCCATGCGGCTGCCAGTGTCGATCAGGGCGGTGGCGATGATCGTGAGCGACCCACCTTCCTCGATGTTACGAGCAGCACCGAAGAACCGCTTCGGCTTTTGCAGGGCGTTGGCGTCCACACCACCCGTCAGCACCTTGCCGGAGGACGGTACAACAGTGTTGTAGGCACGGGCCAGACGGGTGATGGAGTCGAGCAAAATCACCACGTCACGCTTGTGTTCCACGAGACGCTTGGCCTTTTCGAGAACCATTTCGGTGACCTGCACGTGGCGAGTCGACGGCTCGTCAAAGGTCGAGGCGACAACTTCGCCCTTCACCGTGCGCGCCATGTCTGTGACTTCCTCTGGCCGCTCGTCGATCAGCAGCACGATCAGGAACGCCTCAGGATGGTTAGCCGAAATCGAGGTGGCGATCGACTGCAGCATCACCGTTTTACCGGTGCGCGGCGGTGCCACGATCAGGGCGCGCTGGCCTTTACCGATGGGCGCCACGAGATCGATCACACGGGGGATACTATCTCGAGTGCTGCCTTTTGGTGGCAGCTCCTTCATCTCGATTTCCATCTTCAACCGCTGATCAGGATAAAGCGGCGTCAGATTGTCGAAGTTGATTCGATGCTTCACCGCCTCAGGAGGCTCGAAGTTGATCGTGTTCACCTTCAACATGGCGAAGTAGCGCTCACCATCCTTCGGCGCTCGGATCTGACCTTCTACGGTGTCGCCAGTGCGCAGGCCAAAACGGCGAACCTGTGTTGGGGAAATGTAGATATCGTCCGGGCCGGGCAGATAATTGCTCTGCGGGCTGCGGAGGAAGCCAAAGCCATCAGAGAGAATTTCAAGTGTGCCCTCCCCGTGAATGGCCTGGTCGTTTTCCGCCAGCGTTTTCAAAATAGTGAACATCATGTCCTGCTTGCGCAGCGATGATGCGTTTTCGATGTTCAGTGATTCGGCGAAGGACAAAAGGTCCGCCGGTGTTTTTGCCTTGAGTTCGGCGAGGTGCATTGATTGCCTCGAAAGATGTGATCAGACAGCGAAGTCAGGTGAGGGCGGACGATAAGCGGGGCGCTGTGGCCTTAACGCTCAGATGAGGCCTGCCATGTTGGCACGCAATCAATTGTCCAAGAGAGGAGGGAGGAACGCACACCCGTCGTCGGATCCGCGCACCATCACGTCGATAGTGCCGTGCGCAGGTGGCGTCAAGTCAGAACGGCTGAGCTATCGCCATAAACACGATAATGATCATCAGTACCGTCGGCACTTCATTGGCGAAGCGATAGAAGCGCGCAGGCTTGGTGTTGCGGTCATCGAGGAAATTCTTGCGCCATTTCGAGCAGGCCCCGTGGAAGCCGCTCATCAAAATGACCATCAGCAATTTCACGTGCCACCAGCCCGCCGTCCAATCCACGGCACCCGGCGTCAGCACGAGTAAGATACCAAACGACCAGCTCGCGATCATCGCCGGGTTCATGATCTGCTTGAGCAGACGACGCTCCATGACTTTGAAACGCTCGCTCTCAGTGCTGCCGCGCACCAGATCGCAATGATAGATATACAGGCGCGGTAGATAAAAAAGCCCAGCCATCCACGCCATAACAGAAATCACATGCAACGATTTGGTGTAGAGTAAAAACGGGGCCAGCACTGCGATCGTCATAAATCAGCCTCTTGCTGCGAGGGCCAATAGGCCCGGTAATTCATACATGGAGTGAAACGGCACGGCGCCGACAGCGCGTAATGCGGCACCGTCACCATGCGGCACGTAGGCAAGACAGTCCATACCGGCCGCTGCTGCAGCCTTCGCACCTGTCACACTGTCTTCAATGACGATGCAGCTCGCAGGTAACACACCCTCAGCTGTGGCTGTTGCCAAAAACAGGTCTGGTGCCGGTTTGCCACGTGCCACGTCGCGGTGGCTGTGCACACGGCCATATACGCGTTCCGTGAAACCAACACGCGCGAATTTCACTCGCATTTCATCGTGTGATGAATTTGAGGCCACACGCCAGGGCAGGCCCAAAGATGACACACCGTCGAGCGCTTCAACGGCACCGTTGATAGCGATCACCTCATCGCCCAGGACGCTCACAAACTCGGCACGAAGTTCATCGGCCCAGTGCGAAGGAACTTTTTTGCCGGTTTTAGCCTCAATCATCGGCGTCATGTCGTTCAGCGTCATGCCGAGGAACAGCCGATCGGCTTCATCCGGTGTCATCGGCCAGCCGATTTCAGACAGCCGACGGGCGACGATCCGATTTGCGATGCCCTCGCTGTCGATCAGCACGCCATCGCAATCGAAAATCACCAGCCGCAGCTTTTCGGTGCGCCTTACCAGCAATTTCTGAGGTGTCACGCAGCTCTCGGCAGCTTCGTCGGCTCTGCTGTCACCGCGTCAGGTCCCGGTGGTGCTGGCGCACCTGCGCGGGCATGCGGGCAATCGCTGTGTGGCTTGTAGCAGGTGCGGCTGCCGGCAAAGCTGCACAACCCAGTGGGCCGACCGAGGCTCCGACGGACAAGATCGGCCAGCGATGCGATAAACCCTGGATCGCAGTTCTGTGTTGGCGTGCGAAAATAGGCGGGCACGCCGGCGTGCTCGGCCACTTCGCGGTATTCGATGTCGAGTTCTACCAATGTCTCGGAATGCTCAGACACGAAGGCGATTGGCACAATGAGCAACGCTACCTTCTCATGCCCAGCACGCTCGATCTCGTCCTCTGTCGAAGGCCCGATCCATTTCTGCGGGGTGGCACGAGACTGGTAGCACACCAGCGTGTCGAGATCAGGCAAATTCATCTGCCGCAGAACGGCCTGCGTCGTGCGCTCAACCTGATGCTGGTATGGATCACCCGCTTTGACGATGCTCTCAGGCAGGCCATGCGCTGAAAACAGAACACGTAGAGGGATGGCTGGATCTAGCTCGGCACGTGCCTTCTCATAGCTCTCCCGCACGATGGCGGCGGTCGAAGCCACGAACCCCGGATCGGAATGATAGCAGCAGATCGAGCGCGTTGGCTTGATCAGCCCAACCTTTGCCGCAGCTTCGCGCCAGGCGGTAAACGAGCTCCCGGTCGTGGTCGTGGAATGCTGTGGATAGAGTGGCAGCAGCACAACCTCATCCGGGTTCCACGCCTTCACTGCAGCCGCCGCCTCATCGCTGAACGGATGCCAATAGCGCATGGCGATGAAGCACTTCACGTTGCTGTCCGACAGCGCCGCTTCAAGCGCCTGCGCTTGCTCCTCGGTCAGCTCAAGCAGCGGCGACTTGCCGCCGAGCAGCTTGTAATTCTCACTGGCGGGCTTCTTGCGCGCGAACGCAATGATCCGCGCCAGTAGCGGCCGGATGAAAAACGGAACGCGCAAAATCGCCGGATCGAGGAACAGGTTGAGCAGGAACGGGTAGACCGAGGACATCTTGTCCGGTCCACCCAGGTTCATCAGCACAATGGCCGTCTTTGGCGTTGTCGCAGATTTGTTCATAGCGTCAGAGGTGGCCAACAATCGGGCTCCGTCAAGCTGCTCTGATCTGTGCGATCAGTTGAGCCACATGATCCGGCGGCGTGTGTGGCAGAATGCCGTGGCCAAGGTTGAAGATATGCGGCCGCCCCTTCAGCGCCTGCAAAATTGAGTCCGCCTCGCGCGTCAGCGCGTCCCCACCGGCCACCAGTGCCAACGGATCAAGATTGCCCTGCAACGCCATCGCGGTCGGGATCATCGCGGCCGCATAGCTGGGCTCAGCCGAGGTATCGATCGCCACACCCTGCACGCCCGTGCGAGCCGCATACTCACCCAGCATCATGCCAGCCAAACGCGGGAAGCCGATGACGGGAACGCCGGGAAACCGCGAGCGCAAAGCGGTTACAATCCGTGCCGTTGCTTCGATGACGTGAAGCCGGAACAAATGCGGCGACAAGATGCCGGACCAGCTGTCGAACAGCATCACCGCTTCAGCACCCGCCAGAATCTGGGCCGAAAGATAGGTGATCGTCGAAGTGATCAGCTTTTCCATCAGGGCTCCGAACAACTCCGGCTCGCCATGCGCCATCGCTCGGACATGGGCAAATTCCTTGGAGCCACCGCCTTCGACCATGTAGCAGGCCACTGTGAACGGGCTCCCGGCGAACCCAATCAGAGTTGCCTGTCCCTCGCCTTCCCGCTCCCGCTCATCCAAAGCTGCGCGGACCAAGCGGACGGTTTCCAGGATCGGCTTGATGGCATTTCGCACGCCGGCGGTATCGAGTGCTTCCACGCCCGCCGCATCACGAATTGGCGGTAGGATGGGTCCTTCCCCTTCCGCAAATTCCAGCTTTTGACCCAGCGCCCACGGCAACACGAGGATGTCACTGAACAAGATGGCGGCGTCCATGCCAAACCGGCGCACTGGCTGCAGAGTGACCTCAGCGGCCTTCTCCGGCGTGGTGCAAAGATCCATGAAGCCAGCCGTGGTGGCACGCACGGCGCGATATTCCGGCAGGAACCGGCCAGCCTGACGCATCAGCCATACCGGCGGCGGCCAGACAGCTTCACCATTCAGCACCCGCAAAATCTTCTTGGTCATCGTCCCTCTGGTCCTCGTCCGGCTTATCTTCTTATCAATGATAAAAAGATAAGAGTCTTGTTGAAGTCTTAGTTGTTGCCTGTGGATCACGGGGTACCGGCGCTGGTGAAAGTGATCATCACCTTTTTCCACATGCACTGGCAGCGCTAACATATTGCTGTTGCGACGTTTTATCGCATCATCCCCCAGTTGCACAAATCTTGTGAAATTTCATCCCAGGTACGCCCTCGGTGATAGGTTATCCCCGGTCGCAAAAAATCGCGTCATATGAGGGGATGAACTGACAACTTATCCCCGCTATCCTCAGACCATGTCGAACCGCATCAACCTCCATCTAGTGTCTGACGCCACCGGCGAGACGCTGAATTCGATCACCCGCGCCACGGTGTCGCAGTTCGAACACGCGTCAATCCTGTACCATCGTTGGAGCCTAATCCGGACCCGGTTCCAGCTACATCGGGTAATCGAGGGTATCGAGGCAGAGCCCGGCCCGGTTTTGTCCACGTTGGTCGATAAGGGATTGCGCGCCGAGCTCGAAAGCGCATGCCAGCGATTTGATGTGGCCGTGGTCAACGTGCTCGACCCGGTGATTTCGATGTTTCAGGAGCATCTGGGTGAGAAGGCCGCGGCCCGGCCGGGACGGCAATACGTGCTTGATGCTGATTATTTCCGTCGCATCGACGCCATGCACTATGTTTTGGCTCACGATGACGGACAGGCGCAGGCAGGAATTGCGGAGGCGGATGTCGTCCTCGTCGGTGTGTCGCGATCCTCAAAAACACCCACCTCCTTCTATCTTGCGAACAGAGGCATCAAGGCCGCGAACATTCCCCTTGTACCTGGAACACAAGATCCACCGGGGCTAGAGAACCCGGTATGCCCTGTTATCGGCTTGACGCTTGATCCAGAGGCGTTGATCGAAATTCGCCGGCACCGGTTGAAGCTGATCGGTGCTGGGCCAACCGCTGGGACCGTTCGACAAGATTCCGGTATTTACGTGGACCATGAAGCGGTCAAATCCGAACTTTTATGGGCAAGACGGCTTTGCACTCAGCGCGGCTGGCCGGTGATCGATGTCACCAGGCGCTCGATTGAAGAGACGGCAGCCACCATCATCACGTTGATGCAAGCGTGGCATGAGCGCAGGCGCAAAGTAGAAAGCCCGGTGTCGTGAGCTTTCAGGTATCAACCCCCCCGTTGATACTGGCCAGCGCGTCGTCATCGCGGCAGAGCCTATTGGCGCAAGCTGGCATTCTATTCGAGGCTCGAACATCCGGCGTGGATGAGGACGAGATTAAACGGTCCGCCCGTGCTGAGGGAATGGAAGTGGCAGCCACAGCGCTGTTGCTGGCAGAAATGAAATCACTCCGTATCGCCCGCAGCAACCCTGACGCTGTGGTGATCGGTTGTGATCAGATCCTTGTGTGCAATGATCGTTGGTTTGATAAGCCCGCCGATCTCAACGAGGCCCGCACACATCTGCTGGCACTTCGTGGACAGACCCATACACTCGTCACTGCCGTCATTTGTCAGACCGGTGAACAGAGGCTGTGGCATCACGTCGCCCAACCAAAGCTCACCATGCGTCGTTTTTCCGAGGCGTTTTTGGCTGAGTACCTTGAGGCTGAGGGCACGGCACTCACGCAAACGGTGGGCGCGTATCGCCTCGAAGGCCAAGGGGTGCATCTTTTCGACAAAATAGAAGGTGAACACTCCGCCATCCTTGGCTTGCCGTTATTGCCGCTTTTCGGGTTTCTGCGGCAGCACGGCGTGTTAATAAATTAACATGCACAACAGGTTTCAAGGTGCACGAGGGGCTGTAGTGGGTTCCTTCACGGATTGATGATCGTATTGCAATATTCAATTCATTGTTTTCTGGCTGAACGTAGAAGACGCTAATATTGGATATTTAATTGTCATGTTTGTAGTGGCCGGGTCTCCATCAGCGGGCCATGCATGAAATTTATGAGATCAAAGGAATTTCAGTGTGAAAAACACGAAGCGCAAACGATTGTCAGCTCACTTCTTGAGAGTTGGTGTGCATACACTGGCAATCGCACTATGAATGTCGAGACATCGGAAATACCCATTTTTTTCCGCTGGGCTGCCTTGGGGCTCGCCATCGCTGCACCGATCTGACCGACCGCTGCCCTTTGTATTGCAAGAACCATCGCAAGCGGAGCTGCTGTTGGGGTGGCCACAAGTTACGGCGCAGCTACGGTTCACACAGTGTATGCGTTGCTCGCGGCCCCCCGCGCAGATGTTGTGATCAACGTCACCAACACAGCACCAATGATCGGCATCAGATTACAGCCGATCTGCGCTATGTTCCTGATTTATCTGGCGGTCAAAATTGCACGGCACCCGGCACCCACTATTCCAGCTCGGACAGAGGGCAGTGAAAATAAAAAAACCTCATTGATCGCGTCCTACAGTGTTGGTTTGTTTTGGACATTGAGCGGTCCGTCGGCACTGCTTGGCTTTGCCGCGGTCACACCACACGCACTGGATCTGGGTGCGGCCACGTGGGTGGCAGTCATCTGCCTCGCGGGGTGTGTGTTGGTGGCGTCAGCCACGTGGTGGACAGCACTTGTCATCGTGGTTGCGTTGGGCCGGCATGAGCTCACGCCCAGCAAGCTCCGTTTGGCAAATTTAACCACAGCGACGTCGTTAGGCGTGCCAGTGTTGCTGATCCTGACGCAAACAGTAAAGCTCGCTGCCCAGACCCAGGACGCTACTTTGCTATAAATTGGTTCGCCGCGGTGTGACGTGTTGAGCCGCGATCAGGGGTGGCGGCCGGCGGCGCGTCTGACGCGGGGTTTGCTAGCCCTCGATGCACCGTCGAGTACTGCAATCAGGGTGTCAACGGTCTCCGGAGACAGTTTGGCAATGGTTTGCGCGATGCGATTGGCGAGAGCCGTTTGTTGCGGCGAGAGGCCCGCGGTGTTGACGACGATGCGCGGATTGGACAGCCGGGCCAGAGCCAGCAATTCCTCCGATGCGTCCCAGATGAGACCCAACTCCGCACAGATCTGGTGCACCAGCCCGGTACTAGGTGCCCCGCGCTTGCCATGCTCCAAAGCCGACAGGTAAGCAGCAGAGACCTGTAACCGGTCAGCCAGTTCCGCCTGGGTGATGCCAAGCTTGTCTCGCCATTGCCGCAAGCGCGCGCCAAAGGGGGTCATTTCGGTTTCCGCAAAAGCAGCCGGACCGACCCGGGGTTGGCCGGATGCGGATGTGATGCTGCCAACACAAGCGGGCGTAGCGTCGGCAGATTGAGCCATAGCGGAAGCTCCCGACGGATTACGCCCCCGGTCTCACCCGAGCCACGACCGGTGATCACCTCCACACAGCGCACCTGATCTGCATGGGCTGCGAGTAAAAAGCTGTGCAGCGCATGATAGGCGCGCTGGGCGGTGCGGCCATGCAAATCAAGTGTCCGCACCGCCCCGAGTTTGCCGGTGCGGAACTTGTTCCACGACGATTTATCGAGCCCACCTGGAGCACTGCCAACCTGCAAATAGTGTGGCCAGGTAGACGTCGTTGGCTGTTTGATCGGCTGGTTGACGGGATCAGGTTTTGCATTGAGCTCGGCGACTTGTGGTGGTGCCGGTAATGGCAAAGCTGGCACCACTCGTCCCGGCAATGGGCGCAGCTGTTGTGCAAACAGCGCCCAATCCTGAACGTCAGCCTCGCTTAGCTTGCCTCGCCTACGTACTGCCACATCAGAGCGCCGTTTCGTCGTCGTCGATTAGCACAACGTGCAGGCGGCGCGGGCCGTGGGCTCCGAGTTCCAGCGTGCTTTCAATATCTGCCGAACGCGATGGCCCGGTGACGAGCATCACGTTACGCGGCATGAACCCAACCTTGCCACTGTTCTGATGCTCAGCTCGCAGCAAATCCCAGCCCTCTTCATACGCGCCAACGATGCGGGTACTGCGCAGAATGACGATTTCAGTATCACACAGCAGGTTTAACGTTGTTGGCCGCTCAGCCGTGGCGGGTAGCATCAAGGTGCCGGTCTCTGCCACTGCGAGATAGCAGTGCTGAATTGAGACCAAATCGTCCGGTGAAGCTCGTCCTTCGCGAAGTTGCAGCAACGGCCGTTCAACCCAGGGGATGTTCTGCAATTCTGGGTGCGGTGCCATCACCAGCGAAGTCGGAAGGTTCTGCGCCGCCAGATAATCTGCCACCACGCCTGGAACCTCATGGGTGTTCGGAACGCGGATATAGGTCGCAAATTCCTTCTCAAGATTGCGAAGGAACAGTGCCACCTGTTCAGGCCGCGATACCCGCGAACGTGCAGGAATCAGGTGACGCGGGTGCGCAATTAGTCGCGCGCGCAAGCCCATGGCTTGGTCTTCCGGCAAGGCTCCACGGCGCAGACCACGGCGGATTGCACCAAAAATAGCGTCCCGGCTCATGCTTCATCTCGCTGCATACGGGCATAGCGCGTGAAGAACGTCTCGCCCTCGGGTGCCGGGAGGTCACGGGTTTTGGTCCAACTGCCAGCAAACGGCAGCGAAGCAATGCGCCCCTTGCTGCCGCCTACAAGCTTCAGCAGTCGCGCGGCCATTCCCGTTGCAAGCCGATAGAGTTGAGGGCGGCGCGCAACCCAGGCCCAGACAGCGAGGTTCGTGCGCGTTGTTGCGGGTGACAAATGCCGCTCAAACTCCCGCTCTCGCCAATGCCGCATCATCTTCGGCAATGGAATTTTGACCGGGCAGACGCTCTCGCATTTGCCACAGAAGGTCGAAGCGTTCGGCAGATGACCCGCCTTGTCCACACCGATCAGTGTGGGCGTCAGCACCGAGCCCATCGGCCCCGGATAGACCCAGCCATAGGCATGGCCACCCACGGTTTGATAAACCGGGCAATGATTCATGCAGGCGGCACAACGAATGCAGCGCAGCATGTCCTGGAACTCGGTGCCGATCATCGCCGAGCGACCGTTATCGACGATGACAACGTGGTATTCCTCGGGACCGTCGAGATCACCCGGACGTCGCCCGCCAGTCGAAAACGTGGTGTAGACCGAGAAATCCTGACCGGTTGCCGAGCGTGCCAGCAGTCGCAGTAGGCTCGTCGCATCTTCCAGTGTCGGTACGATCTTCTCAATCGTGGCGAGAGCGATGTGTACGCGCGGAATAGTTTGCGTGAGGTCACCATTCCCTTCGTTGGTCACAATCACGCTCGACCCGGTCTCGGCGATCAGGAAATTTGCGCCGGTGATTCCAACGTCGGCGGCCAGGAACTTGTCCCGCAGCAGGGTGCGGGCCTCAGCCTGAATATCCTTCTTCTCCGCGAACACCCGGTCCTTCGGCAGATGCGTGTGCACTGCGCGGAAACTCTCCTCCCAATCCTCACGGTTGAGGTGAAACGCTGGGCCGATGATGTGGCTCGGTGCTTCGTTGCGGATCTGGAGGATGTATTCGCCAAGATCAGTCTCGATCGGCTTGATGCCGTGCTTTTCCAAATGGTCGTTGATTGCCAGTTCTTCGGACACCATGGACTTGCCCTTGGTGACCGTCCGGGCTCCGGCCGCCTGGCAGATTTTTAGCACAGCCGCGCGCGCGTCATCGGCGGTGCTGCACCAATGCACATGGCCACCGGAGGCGAGGACGTTGGCTTCCCACTCTTCCAGATAGAAATCCAGATGGGCCAGCGTGTGGTTTTTGATGTCCCTACCAATATCGCGCAGTTGCTCAAACTCAGGCAGCCCGGCCACCGCGGCGGCGCGCTTAGCGGGGTTCTGTGGGCGCGTGCGGGCAAGCGCCTTTTGCAGGCCAGGATCGGCCATCGCACGCGAGGCGTTTTCCTTAAAGGCCGGGCTGGTGGCGAGCATTGCGTTCACTCCGTGGTGGCGGTCAATTTAGCCAGGATTGGCGGCTTCACCCAAGCTCTCTGCGGAGCGGGCCATCAGATCAGCCAAAATCTTCTCGGTCTGCCCAAGGGCCAACGAGTAATGTCCCTCTTGCGGCAGAATATTCAATGTCACGTTCGGGATGGATTTGAACGCGAGTGCTGCCTCGGCGGGGATCAAATGGTCCTCGGTGCCATGCCACACCGCGGTTGGCACGAGAATATCCTCAAGTCTGAAACCCCAGGGCCGGCCATAGAACGATGCATCTGCCACAGCGCCTGCGGTGCCCTTGCGCACACCTTCACGAATTCCGGCCAACAGGGCCGCGCGGCGGGTTGAATTCATCACCACGCCATCGCGGCCCGGAATAACCCGCCCGAACACGGCAGTGTCTGCCTTGTCTGGCGAGAGGATGAACTCGCGCGCCACTGCCATCACCGGCCGTGCTGCAATCGGCCAGCGACCAAATCGCATGAGCGAGGCAATTTTGCCGTCCGATACGCCTTCCGGCGGCGGCACCGCACTGATCAACGTCAGCGCGCTTACTTCTGGCAAAAACCGCGCGCAGGCGGCAGCCAACGGCCCGCCGCCGGACACGCCGACCACCGCATAGCGCTTCAATCCCAAATGGCTGACCAAACGCGCAACATCGCCGGTCAGGTCCTGCAGCGACTTGGCATTGGGGTTGGGGTCCGAATTGCCGTAGCCTGGGCGATCGAACGCGATCAACCGGAGCGGCAGCGGTGGTGCCAACGCCGCCTCGAGCCGTGAGCTTGGCCAGCCATGGCAATACAGAACAGCTGGCGCTCCCTCAGGCCCAAAAATCTGGAAACCGAGCGCCCGGCCGTCGCTCAGCCGAATGGCGCGCGCGGTCAGGAGCGGCTCTCGCCGATAGCAGGCACGCTGCCGGTCATGTTGGCGAGAACCTCTGCCACGTGGCGCACTTTGATGCTGCTGCCCTCGCGTGACAGGCGGCCCGCCATGTTCAGCAGGCAACCCATATCGCCAGCGAGCAGCGTATCGGCACCCGTCGCCACAATGTCAGCCGTTTTGTCGCTGACCATACGCGTGGAGATTTCAGGGTATTTCACGCAGAACGTGCCGCCGAATCCGCAGCAAATCTCCGGCTCCTTCATCTCAACCATGCTCAGCCCGGTCACCGACGCAAGCAGGGTGCGTGGCTGTGCCTTGACGCCAAGCTCGCGCAGACCAGCGCAGCTGTCATGATAGGTGGCACGGCCCGTCATGCTCGCCGCCACTTCCGTTATACCGCAGATATCGGTGAGGAAGCTCACGAGTTCATAGGTTTTGCCTGCGAGCACCTCGGCGCAGGCACGGGTGTTCGGATCATCATCGAACAAATGGGGCATGTGCGTGCGTAGCATGCCACCGCACGAGCCTGACGGCACAACCACGTAGTCATAACCCGCGAACGCATCAATGAAGTCGCGGGCCAAGCTAGCCGTCGTTGCCCGGTCGCCAGAGTTATAGGCGGGTTGTCCACAGCACGTTTGCGCGCGTGGCACTTCCACGTCGCAGCCTGCGTCTTCTAGCAATTTGATGGCGGCAAATCCCACGCTGGGCCGGTGCAGATCGACCAGGCAGGTGACGAAAAGGGCAACGCGGGGGCGGGTGTTCATGGTCATGCAGCGAAATTACGCGGCCTGCCCGGCTTGCGCCAGTCGCGCGTGGGCGATTTCGACATAGGCCGGGTCCACGTCGATTCCTACGCCAGTGCATGCCTCAAGTTGAGCTGCCACCATTGTTGTACCGGTGCCCATGAAAGGGTCGAGCACCACCGCGTTCGTCGTGCCATGGAGGCGGATGCACCAGCGCGGCAGGTCGATGGGAAATGTGCCAGGATGGTTGAACTTCTGCGCCTTGCGCTGGATGGTATCGTAGGGAATGAACCATGTATTGCCCCGGCAGCGTAGGTCGCTCGCATGGCCGCGTCGGGCGATGTTGGATTTGTCTTTATAAGGCACACCGATCGCCAGCCGGTTGAGCTTTACATTGCCGGACAAGGTCAGATGAAAAATATGTTCATGTGCGTGATGCAGAAAGCGTTGGCCTGACACCGGCTTAAAATGCCCCACCGTGTCGTCCCCCGCAGTGATGGATTTGATCCAGGTGATGTGGTTCTGAAGGACGAACAACGAACGCAGCCGCACGATCAGTTCAAACGGCAGCCAAGGCCGTGTCGATGAACCGGAGATATTGAGGAAGAACGACGCACCCGGCTGCATCACCCGGCGCAGGGCCGTGGCCACATCGACCATCCAGTTCAGATAGGCGGCCTCATCCAAGCGGTCGTCATAGGCCTCGTAGCCAAGCCCGATATTATAGGGCGGTGAGGTCACGATGACATCGACGGAGGCGACATCAAGGTTTGGCAGAACCTCCAGGCAGTCGCCACATATCAGCCGCATCAGTTACCGGACGCCGCCTTTGGCAGCAGCAGGAATTGCCGTCCCTGCTGGCGCATATGCCCGGCATGCGCCTCTGCGTCCTCACCCCAGCCGAAGAAAATATCTGCCCGCACCGGCCCCTTGATGGCACCACCAAGGTCCTGCGCCACCATCAACCGCTGGAACTTGTCGCCTGTGATAGCATCGGTGGTGTCAACAAACACCGGGGCACCCAACGGCAGATAGGAGCGATCAACGGCGATTGATCGCCCTGGTGTCAGCGGTGCGCCCAATGCGCCCGGTGGCCCCTGATCCGCCCGGGTGTTGATCAATTCGCGGAAGAACACGAAAGACGGGTTGCGGTTCATCACCCCCTGCGCCTCAGCCGGGTGGCCCTCAAGCCAGGCGCGGATGGTTTGCAGCGAAACCTGATCAAGCGGAATGGCCCCCTGATCGGCGAGCACCTTGCCAATTGGCACATAGGGACGACCGTTCTGAGCCGAATAGGTTACGCGCGCCACGCGCCCGTCTGGAAGTCGGACCCTCCCTGAACCCTGAATTTCCAGGAAAAACGCGTCGATCTCATTGGCAAGCCAGATCAGCTCCAGCCGCTTGCCTTTTAAAGCGCCGGCTGCGATCTCAGACCGGTCATAATACGGCACGAAACTGCCTGATTGCAGCCGCCCGCCGAGTTTCCGCCCCTTCAGATCGTCGGCGAAAGCGGACAGGTCGATCTGCACAAGGTCATTCGGCTTGCTGAGCAAAGCTGCCGGATAGCCGGAGCCGGGGCTGCGGGAGCCAAGAACCTCGGGCTCGTAATACCCGGTGAACAGGCCCTGATCGCTGCCATCGCCGGTGATGGCATAGGCCTGAAATTGCTTCTCAAAGAAGGCTCGGGCCAGAACTTCATTGGCCTTTGGAACCTCGCGCGCTGCATCACACGCCTGCTTCCAGTTCTCCGCCAACCCGCCAAGCGCCGCCGCTGTTCCATTGCCGCCAAGTGTGCCGCTCATGTGTGCGCAGCCAGCAACGAAGGCAGCCAACGCTTCGCCGGTATGATCCGCGTTCCAGCCTGGCACATCGCCAAAACCCACCGGGGCCAGCGCCATGACCTGCTTGCCGGCACTCGGGTTGGGTGCGGTGTGCAAATCCTGCGGTGGCGTGCAGCCCGACAGAATGATGGCCATCACCGCCAGAAACGCCAGCCTCATGCGCTGTGTGCCGCTACCAGCCGCCACGCCGGGTCGGACTGCGCCAGATCACGTTCAAAGCTCCAGATCTCGGTCATCTCGGTCACCGCATCCGCACCGGACACTGGCGCGCCGTGCTGGTCCACGGTGAAGTTAACCTGATCGGAGACGATGCGCACCGCTATCACGGCATTCGTGCCGTGCAGATCGGCCTGGGTGATCACAGCTGATTCGACGCTGCGAATGTCAGTCTTTTGGACATGGCCTTCCGTCTCGCGAGCTGAAATGGCCTCCTCGAACGCGGCATAAGTTTCGGAGGTAAGCAACGGGTGCAAGGTTCTGCGTTCGCCCTCGGCATAGGCCTTCACGATAATCTGGAAAGCGGCCTCAGCCCCATCGAGAAAACGTTCTGGGGTAAAGTTGCGATCAATGCGTGCCATCGCCGCCAGGCTTTGGCCCAACGTGCTGTCTGGTGCGGGTGTCACGCGTCTAACACCTGCCACAGTCTCAGCCACACCGTCGATCAACGGCGCTGCCACTGGTGACGCGCTGCGTCCTGCGGGCTCAGGTATCACCCGCTCAGCTG
Source organism: uncultured Rhodospirillales bacterium (assembly GCA_903823665.1). GTDB lineage: Bacteria > Pseudomonadota > Alphaproteobacteria > Acetobacterales > Acetobacteraceae > CAIQQQ01. Next base: position 34,528 of record CAIJTR010000036.1, on the reverse strand, counting down.
GTTGCTCGAAGCCAGTGCGCTTGCCCAGAATGCTCACCAATCGCAGCACAAGGAATGCCGCCACAAGGCCGAACAGCACCAGATCGATTGGAAATCCGCCGTCCATCACAGTCCCCACCGCATCATCTACCCTCCACATAGGCAGAGTGATGCCGTCACACAATCACAACGCATCTGTATAACGTGCCGCACGGGCTGACAGACTGGATTGCACGCATTGTTTCGCCCGGCTATCACCCCCGCCATGATCCTGCTCCGTCATGGCCAAAGCGAATTCAACCTGCTGTTCACCGCCACCAGGCGCGACCCTGGGATCATCGATCCCAGGCTGACCGAACTTGGCCATTCCCAGGCTGAACAGGCCGCCGAGGCGCTGACGCATGAGGGCATCGAGCGCATCATCGTCTCGCCTTACAGCCGTGCGCTCCAGACAGCAGCACCTGTTGCGGCAAAGCTCGGCATTCCCGTCTACGTCAACCCGATCGTGGCCGAGCGCTACGCGTTCAGCTGTGACGTGGGCTCACCGGCATCTCATCTCGCGCGGGGCTGGCCGCACCACGATTTCAGCCATATCGACGAGATCTGGTGGCCGCAAATTGAGGAGCCGGCCGACAACGTGATCGCCCGGGCCGCGCTGTTTCGCGCTGAGATGGCAGCATTGCCGAATTGGAGCCGGACCCTCGTTGTCAGCCATTGGGGGTTCATTCTGTCGCTCACTGGCACCAGCGTGATGAACGGCCAGATCCTACGCTATGATCCAACCCAGCCCGCACCTGCGGAAATCAGCTGGCGCCACTGACCGCTCCACCATTCACTGAGATTTTCACGGAGATTATCGATGTCTGAAACCGCCACTGCCGCCGAAGCTCCCGTCCAGCCTTTGGTTGTGAACATCCAGTACGTCAAGGATCTTAGCTTTGAGGTTCCGGGCGCGCCGGCGATCTATACGCAACTGCGCACCCCGCCTCGGGTGGACATCAATCTGGACGTCCAAGCTCGTCGCATTCAGGAAGGGCAGGACGTGTTCGAAGTGGTGCTCGCTATTCGCGCAGAAGCGAAGGACGGTGCGGACACCTCCCCCGAATCAGCCCGCGTGTTTGTCGCTGAGCTGTCCTACGGCGGCGTATTTACTCTGAATGGCATCCCGGCTGAGTCGGTGGAGCCGATTCTGCTTGTTGAATGCCCACGCCTGCTGTTCCCCTTCGCCCGGAACGTGCTGAGCGACATCACGCGTGAGGGTGGCTTCCCACCGGTTTTCCTGCAGCCGATCGACTTTGTGGCTCTGTGGCAGAGCCGTCGCATGCCGCCGACCGCTGGCAACGCTTGATCAGAGGCTTCTGGCGTCAGATTTGCGTGATGCCGCTGGGGGGTAGCCCTACAGCATCACGCATTCCATTGTCGGTTCGCTCCTCTGAACAATGTGCCGCGATATAGGTGAGCCCTGCGTCACGGCATTTTTGATTGAACACGGCATCGTCATGCAGGCGCATCACGGACCGGACGATGCCGACATTGTCGTCTGCAACGAGTTGGCGAAGGATATCCGGCAACTCGATGCCCTCGACTGCGATGCTGGTGCAGACGCACGGCACACCAGCCGCCATGCTATCGAGCACCTTCCCCTTTACCCCGGCACCAAACGACAATGGGGCAACGGTGAGTCGGACGCTGTCGAAAACATCCCCAAGACGCGCAACTCCCCCGCGTGGGACGATGCCGGGCAGGGGCTGCTGCAAGCGCTCTGGCATGTTTGAGCCCACCAGCGCACATTCCATATCTGGATGTGTCAGCCGCAGCATCGGCATGATTTCATCAATGATACGGTAAGCCGCATCCAAGTTAGGCATGTGGGCAAAATGCCCGATGAATGCGATGCCGTGGCGCTCAGCGAGCGGCACCCCGGTGGGTTGCAGCGGCACCATCCACGGCACCACCACCACCTTTGCCTGCGGAGCAAGCTTGCGCAGTACGACCGCTTCCTCGGTTGAGTGCGTGATCACGGCATTCGCACTCAGCGCGGAATATTGCTCAATCGTCTGAAAATGGCGTGCCACCGCGAGGAGTTCCTGACGCTCTTCCACCTTGGCCTGACGCGCGATCCTGACATGATGAAGATCCGCCACGCTGAAGATCAGCTGCGCCTTGGGCTGATAATGCCGGGCCATCGCGGCGTAGCGCCACGCCACGCTTGCGCGGTGCATATAGATCACATCAAAGCAATGTTGTTCGCGCAAGAGCACTTCTTCGACCGAACCATGCCAAGGCCTTGCGCAACACACGACGCCAGCCTTTTCCAAAACCTCGTCATGATCGGGTTCCATCGCGCTTGACGCAAATACCACCTCGAAGCCAAGCCTACGAAGCGATTGCATGTGCGATAGCAATGCGTTGGAACCAGCGTCGTGCCCAGCGCGGGGCGGCAGTTCATCAATCACCAATGCGCGCGGCAGGAGAGGCCGGGGCGGCTTTGGCTGGGCGGCACTGGTTCCAGTCCAACGCCATTTGATCTGCGCGAGCGCCTCACGCTCTACCCGCTTGCTCCTGCGTGCCGACCGTTTGTGAAGCAGCGCTTCCACCTGCTCGGTCAGGAAAATCAACGCGGCGTCTACATCGGTTTCTTCGGTGGTCGCCGATACGAGAGCGGCGCAGTGATCGCGTAGGCTGCTTTGTAACGTGCTTTGCGGCTCTACCACGGTTGGAGAGCGCTGAAGATCCAAGCCGTCACTTTCCCGGCGCACGGCAATGACATGCCGGTCATGAGGCGAAAGGCCAGTCAGGTGAACATCAAAACCATGTCGTCCGTCGCCAAAGCCCGCTGCCTGCAGGTCGGATCGTGGTTTATCTGCGAGCACGCGGGCCAGCAGGGTATCGTTTGCGGTGATCAGGAGCGTGACCGGCACATTCGGCGTATCGTCATCATACGCCCAACCTGCAATCCTCTCGATTGAGAGATTGTCAACCCAGCCGGTGAGCGCCACGATGTTCGACCGGCTGCCTTATGCCGCGCGCGCAGTGGCCAGCGCGGGCAGTGCCTCCCGGTCACACGACCGGCGCACTGCCACCATTTGGCGCTGCCGCGCATCAAGGGCAAACGGCAGGTAAACCTCAAACCCATGCCGCGCGCTGCTGAATTGCGCAACAGCAAGATCATGGCGGGTGAGGTTGGCAAGGGTTTGGGCTATCACGACGCCATCAAGCACCACATCCAGACACACCGGGGTGTTGGGCCGGGATGTGTTTTGCGCCCAGCCGTGTACCATGCCGCTGTCGATAAGCTCGACATAACCAATCATCGGGCCCGTTGATAAGGCTGGTGTGGCAAGACCCGCGCGGTGGGCCAACCGGTTACGAACGGCCTGCAAGAGTGGGCCGCCATCAATACGAGGCGCGCAGTATTCGGCCGACTGCTTCACCGCGTCTGGATAGAGCGCCCGATATTCGGCTGCGTTGAGGAACATCTCCCGGCTTTCATCATCAACGAAGCTCTCGGATGGAGCACCCTCCGCCAAAATCACATCGTGGCTGTCGAGTTCGATGTGGATGTAGTCAACGCGCTCGCCGAGGGTTGCCGACAGAATGGTCACGTCATTCACCAGATCCACGGCCTGGATCAGCACGCCGTCGAGGAACATCGCGTGCCGCGGTGAGACCATAAGATCACGCCGCGGAACTGCGTTTTCGAGCGAGCCAGCGCGGAAAATCACCGGCAATAGATCAGGATTTCGGCGCGCGAACCGCTCGCTATAGCTGCGTCGTCCGATCCAGCGGATGGGGCGCATGTCTCCGGTCACGGTGCGGACCAGGTCACCGACGGCCAAGGTCTCGATCGGCCGTTCGCCAGTTTCAGTTTCGATGAGTGTCCCGGGGCAGTAACACGCAACAAGGGCAGCGGCTGCAGCCACTGCTGCATTGGCGTTGATCAGCCCCGAACCTGCAAGGCTCGCAGGTTGGCTGCCATCGGTGGTGGCCGTGGATTTAAGCAGGCTTGTGACCTGACTCGTCGAGAGGTTCGCATCCTCCTGCAGCACTAGGGCCGCAACGGCAGCGGCAGCGGGCGCTGCGGCGGACGTGCCGTTGAACGGGTCGAAGATTGTTGTGCTGCTTCCATCAGGTCCCAGATATTGCGGGGTTCCCGGAGTAACCGGTGTGGTAAGTTTCTGGCCTGCGGTGTTGTAGATAATGCTGCCCGGACCAGTGCTTGAGAACGCTTCTGGAGTGCCGCTTGGCGCGGCTGAAACACTCATCGCTCCAACGGCGTTGACCCCGGTTCCTTGGGCATGGCCGAATATCGCCCCTGAACCTGTGCCGAATGACGACCCCCCGGTGATCTGGCCACCGTTGTCTTCAAACAAAATTTTGAACGTGGCACCGTTGGCAACGCCGCCGTTCTGAACGAACACCATATAAACGGTTGAGGATGACGATGAGTTCGTGAAGGTGCCGGTCACGACCGGATCTTGGCCAATCGCAAAGCCATTGTTGAAGGTTCCGAGATAGTTCTTGTTACTATCGAAGAACTCCACTTCGATGCCGTAGCTCGATCCATGCCCCCCACCGGTGGATGCGAAGGGTTGTGACCATTCCAAGGTAAAATTGACTATCGTGGACGGGGTGATATTGACCTCGACATAAGGCGTCTGCGCACTGCCCGTCCCGGTCTCCGATACCGTGTTATTTTTGGATGTCCCATTATTGGCGGCAGGGAGTGTTACACCAGAAACAGAAGTGAACGTCCCTTCATAGTAGTTGCTGGCATAGTTCCCAGCTGAAGTGAAATAATCAACGCCTTGGCTGACAGCCTTCTCGGCAGCGAGTGTAATTGGCCCAGCATTTTGATAAAATGGCTCGTTGCTATAAGATACGTCATCTACAATAATGTTACATCCAGCCGCAACTAATGCAGCAATGCCGTTGGCAAAATCAGTTTCGCCATTGTTTCCGCCGGTGGGGTCTTCGGCGCTGTAGAAATAAATCGACGCGCCGGGAGCAATACTATGGATGATCTCGGCCATTGCCTGGCCTTCATCTGCGCCCGTGGCCGGACCGTCCTGCAAGATGGTAACATTGGACGGTAAATAGCCGTTCGCGATAGCCGAACTCTCGCCGCCTTTGATGTTGAAGCTATCTGATAGAATGCCGATTTTGATCCCGGCGCCGGTCACGTTGTAGGTGGTTTGCGCCGTGATAGCGTTGATCGCATTTGCTGCGGCGTTGTAATTGACTGGTGTCGCAAACGTGACCACGCTGTTGGTCATGTCGGTGAGCAACGCGGTCCCCAGATCACTCGACGACACCACCGCCATCGCTACCTGAAACGAAAACGAGGTGGTGGCGCTGAATGTCATTGGAAACTGCAGCGGCACCAAGTCCGTAAAATCGTCCTGATCGTTTGACGCAACCGCATCCCGCGCCAACAGGTCGTTTGAATGGCGTGGATGAAGAGCGTTCATAAAACGGTCCCGGTGCGGTTATGGTACCGTATTCTAGGGTGCGATGGGCAAGCCGAGAAGCGCTTTCTAGATCGCCACCCGCACACCCAGTTCGACCACCCGGTCACTGGGGATGCGAAAGAACTCAGTCGCAGGTGTTGCGTTGCGGGCGAGCAAAAGGAACAACCACATGCGCCAGACCGGCATCTTTGGAGCCATTGCGGCGACAAGTGTTTCACGCCCAAGGAAGTAGCTGGCTTGCATCGGTTCAACCGGCACGCCCTGGTCGTTAAGCAGAGCGATATCGCGCGGCAGGTTGGGGCTTTCCATGTAACCGTATCGCAGCATCACGCGGTGAATGCCTGGGGCAAGCTCGGTTATCACTGTGCGCTCGGCCATTCCCACTTCCGGTACGTCAAGGTTGTTGACGGTCACGAACAGTACCTTCTCGTGCAGAACCTTGTTATGCTTCAGGTTGTGCAGCAGGGCGGCCGGAACGTAGTCAGGGTTGCCGGTCATGAAAATTGCCATACCGGGCACACGGATGGTGCGCGAGTGCGGCAGTCTGGCAAGGAATGCTGAGAGCGGAAGGCTGTCATGCTTCCAGCGATCCAGCAACAGGCCGCGGCCGCGCTTCCAGCTCGTCATCAGCGCCATCAGCGCCAAACCGAGTGCCAGCGGCACCCAACCACCATCCGGTATCTTCAATGCATTGGCGGCGAAGAACACAGTGTCAATGAAGAAGAAGCCGCCAAACACCAGCACGGCGGCCCAGCGTGGCCATTTGAACATGCGGCGGAACACAACCATCGCCAGAATGCACGTGCAAGCGAACGTCGCCGTAACCGCAATACCATAAGCGGAGGCAAGCGCTTCCGATGAACGGAAAGCAAACACCAGAACCAGCACGCCCACCATCAAAGCCGTGTTGACCTGGGGTACATAGATCTGTCCCTCCTCGACGGCACTCGTATGCGCCACGCTCATTCGCGGTAGGAAGCCGAGTTGCATGCATTGGCGGGTGACCGAATAGGCACCGGAAATCAGCGCCTGACTTGCGATCACCGTGGCCGCTGTGGCGAGGATAACCAGCGGGATCAATGCCCAATCCGGTGCCATCAGATAGAACGGGTTTTCGGCGGCAGCCGGGTTGGCCAAAACCAGCGCGCCCTGGCCGAAATAGTTGAGCGCCAGGCATGGCAACACGAAGAAGATCCATGCCGCGCGGATGGAGGTTGCGCCGAAATGGCCCATATCGGCATAGAGCGCTTCGGCACCCGTCACGGCCAACACCACCGAGCCAAGTGCCACGAACGCGAGCCAGCCGTGTTCGGCGCATAATTCGTAGCCATAGGTGGGTGACAGCGCCGCAAGCACCTGTGGGTGTTGGACGATTTGCAACACTCCCATCAGGCCGATCACCAGAAACCATATCGTCATCACCGGGCCAAACATCCGGCCAACGCTGCCGGTGCCGCGCGACTGCACGGCGAACAGGGCAATGATCACGACGGCGGAAATCGGCAGCACGAATTGGCCCAGCGAAGGAGCCGCGACCTTCAAGCCCTCGACAGCCGAGAGAACCGAGATCGCCGGGGTGATCACGCCGTCACCAAAGAACAGGCAGCAGCCGCCAACGCCCACCAACGCCAGAAATTTCAACATTCTGGGGTTGGTGCAGCCGCGTTGCGCCAGCACCATCAGCGCCAAAATGCCACCCTCGCCACGATTATCGGCGCGCATCACCAGCGACACGTATTTCACGGTCACGATCAACACCAGTGACCAAAAGATCAGCGATAGGATGCCCATCAGATCGCCGTATGCGATCTTTGCCGCACCGAAATGCTCGATGCTGGCCTGGAACGCGTAAAGCGGGCTTGTGCCGATATCGCCGTAAACAATCCCCAGCACGCCCAGAAGGCCGGTCGCAGTCAGCTGTTGGACACGGTGGGTGGAGCCGGTGCTGTCAGCCGGTGCCGTTGAACTCGTCATGATACCCTCGGTTCTACGCCGGGCCGGGCCTTACGCCTCTGCCCAACCGCTTGCAAGAGTGGCCTTGGCGTTGACCGGCAGGCAGCGTTGGGCGTGCAGAGAGATTGCGCAACGCAGGCACAATTATTCGGATAGTGGACCAATAACCTAGAAACATATCTGTCATACAATTCATGTAATATATCTAATGAATGACCGCTTTTTAATTTCAACCTCTAATTTGTAATATATTCGGATGTTTAATTATCTATTATCGACAGAAAGCGTGGTGGAGCACATCGCTGCGCGCAATGGAGAACTTGCATGAACCTGAGGTTTTTGGCGGCGTCACTCCTCGCAGGTAGCGCGCTTTATTCTGTTGCCGCATCGGCACAAGGCATCCCCACAGTGCCGGTCACCACCGACTCATTCAGTGCAGGGCGCGCGAACAGCAGTCCGCCTGCGCCGGGTACCGTCACCGTCACACTGCGCACCCAGCTTTGGTCCGATATTGGCTACGCGTCGGATTCCGGCAGCGTCAACAAGGCCGCTGCCGGGACGTCCAAGAGCCAGGGCTTCCAAGTGCAAGAATTCTTGCGGATGTATCCGAAGCTGGACGGTGTTGCCGCCAATGGCATGCAGTATGGAGGATTCGTGCAAATCCGGCAGAACAGTGGTGCCAACGGTGCCAGTTCGGGCAGCACAATTTACGTCCGCAACGCCTATAGCTATGTGGGCGCTCCAAGCCTTGGGAAAATCTTTGTGGGCGGGGCTCCCGCGGCGCTTCAGGTCATGATGATGGGCACGCTTGAGGGCGTTGACCCCAATGGCGGTTTCAATGGCAGCAGCGCCCTTAACTTTTTGAATGCGCGCACTCAGCCTTCCTGGCTGCCGCCGGACGCCAATGGAACCTATTCCGCAAACAAGATCGTCTATATTTCACCCAAATTCGCAGGCTTTGATTTCGGCGCGTCATTCGAACCGAACTACGCCGTCGGTGCGTCGCAATGCGCCGTAGCGGGGCCCGCTTGCTCCAATCTGGCGTCCACACCGGGTGGTGCTGATTTCCGCAGGAACACGTTTGACGTGGCGGCGCGATACACAGGCTCATTCGGCCCGGCCGCCGCGATCGTGGAAGGTGGTTACTGGGGCTCAGGCGCGGTCAACAACAGCACTGGCTCACAAGTCTACAAAGGCCTCGACGTTTTCGACGCAGGCGTGCAGGCAACGGCCTATGGCTTCCTGATTGGCGTTCATTACGATGGCGGTGCCATCAACAGTGGTTATCTGCCAATGCATGTGGGCGCGCGCAAGGAGGAGGCGTTTTCTGGTGGCGTGCAATACACCCACGGTACTATCACCGGCGGCGTTCAGCTGATCAACGACATCAGCGCCGGCACCTACAACAGCACGGCAAAATATCAGACCGGACTGCACGAAACCGGCATCTTGTTCGGTGCTGCCGTGGACTATGCCTCCGGGGCCACGGCCTACGCTACAATCCTCTACGCCCATCGCCATCAGAGCGGGATCGACCTGCTCAATGCTGTGCCAGGGGCGTCCAACAACAACACCGACGCCCGCGTGTTCGCGATTGGCAACGTCTTCCGCTGGTAACGGCCTCTGCCAACCCGGCAGTCCGAGTCAGCTCCGGCTGCCGAAGATGGCGGACCCGACGCGCACATGCGTTGCACCGTGGGCGATTGCCAATTCGAAATCGCCCGACATGCCCATCGATACCACCGGGAGATGATGCCGGGCCGCCCGCTCTGCCAGCCAATCGAAATGGGGTGAAGGGTCACCCTCAGCCGGCGGGATGCACATGAGGCCGGTCAGTGATGCGCCAAATCTTGCCTTGCATTCGGCGATGAAATCATCCGCCCCGGCGGTTGGAATGCCTGATTTTTGTGGCTCATCTCCGACATTGACCTGAACCAGCAAATCCGGTGTGCGGCCTTCCTGGGCTGCTGCCAATGCAATAGCTTCCGCCAGACGCGGCCGGTCGAGCGTTTCGATGACATCGGCCAATCGCACGGCGTCACGCGCCTTGTTGGTCTGCAACCCGCCGATGATGTGAAGACGCATCGCGGGATGGTCCGCGCGAAGTTGCGGAAATTTCTGGGACGCCTCTTGCACCCGGTTTTCGCCAAAGGAGAGCTGCCCCGCTGTCAGGGCCTGCAAAATGGCCTGCTGATCGTGGGTTTTTGAGACGGCGACCAAGGTTACGGCATTGACTGCACGGCCACTTCGAACGGCGGCCTCGGCCACCCTGACGCGAATGGCGGAAAGCCTGTCGGCAATGCTGATTGCTGCTGGATCTGTCATTGGTGCATAGGTCATCACATGGCCGCGTTTGGTCAAGCATGCGGCTCACAACGACTTTGTGGCAACTGTGCCACAGTGTTTCAGAAATACCATGATTTTCCTGGACAGCGGATTGCGGGACGGCAATGGCTGCGCCAATACTCTCATCAGGTCTGGCTGCCCCCACCCGTTGCAGATTTGTATGTTGTTCGCCACTACCGCGAAACGCCATCTCATCTGTGGGAAACGGGGCGGGGCCTGCTCATCCGTCGGGGTTCCCGGCGACACATGGAGGATAATATGCGTAAGTTTCTCATGACCGCGACGGTCATTGCCGCGACGGGCCTCGTCGCGACCAATGCACTCGCGCAGGGTATCCCATCGGTTCCTGTCACGACTGACTCGTTCAGCGCTGGCCGCGCCAACAGCGCTCCGCCGGCTCCTGGCACCGTGACCGTCACGCTGCGCACGCAGTTGTGGTCGGACATCGGTTATGGTTCGGACTCGGGCAGCCGCAACACGACCGCTGCTGGCACCTCCAAGAGCCAGGGCTTCCAGGTTCAGGAATATCTGCGCCTCTATCCGCGCATGGATGGTGTGGCCGCAAACGGCCTGCAATATGGTGCGGCCGCTCAGATCCGTCAGAACTCGGGTGCCAACGGCGGCACTGCTGGCAACACCTTGTTCGTTCGTAACGCTGCCAGCTACATCGGTCTGCCGACCGTTGGTAAGCTGTATGTTGGCCAGGCCAGCGGCGCTCTCGCAGCGTTCATGGTTGGCACGCTCGAGGGCATCGACGTCAACGGCGGCTGGAACGGCGACGCTCCGGACTTCCTGAACGGCAACACGCAGCTGGGCTGGCTTCAGCCGGAAGATGGCGGCACCTACACGACGAACAAGATCGTGTACATCTCGCCTAAGTTTGCTGGCTTTGATTTTGGCGCATCGTTCGAGCCGAGCTACGCAACGGCCATTGACCAGTGCGGCACCGTTGCAAACGTAGGTTGCGCGAACGCATCCAGCGTTCCTGGTGGCGTGCAGACCCGTAAGAACACCTTTGACGTGGGCGCTCGCTACACCGGCTCGTTCGGTCCGGCAGCTCTCGTCGTTGAAGGCGGTTACTGGGGTTCAGGTGTTGTCGGCAACAGCACGACCGCGCAGGCCTTCAAGGGCATCAGCCTGATTGACGCTGGCGCTCAGGTGTCGGCTTACGGCTTCCTGGTCGGCATTCACTACGATGGCGGCACGATCTCGGGCAACGGCTATCAGCCGATGCGCGCTGGCACCAAGCATGAAGAAGCCTTCATCGGCGGCGTTCAGTACACCACTGGCACTGTCACCGGTGGTGTTCAGTTGATCAGTCAGGTCAGCGCTGGCAACTTCGTTTCCGCTGCTGGATACAAGGGCGGCCTGAAGGAAACCGGTGTCGCGATCGGCGGCGCTTGGGACTACGCTTCGGGTGCGTCGGCTTACGCAACGCTTCTCTACGGCCACAAGCACCAGAACAACATCGATCTGCTGAACGGTGGCAACTCCGCTCTGCACAATTCGACCGACGCTCGCGTTGTCGCCATCGGCAACGTCTTCCGTTGGTAAGCTGCTCGCGTAGCTTGGCTTGATGGGAAAGGGCGGTGGTGATCCACCGCCCTTTCTTTTTGTACACATGGCCGACGGATGTGCGGCTGCTTGGCGAATGCATGTCTTTGCGCTAACACCGCGCTCCTATTGGCGCTTTCGATACGGTGCGCCTGATTTTCAAGAATGGGCCAAACATGCGGTATCGCTTCGTCCTTCGTCTGTGCTGCGCTGCCCTGGTGAGTGTGGTCGCGGCCTGCAAAGGTGCCGATATCCAGGAAAACTCGGCAACCGAGGTGCTCGACCCGAAATACGCGCGGGGCTTTCAGTCTACGCTGGATGAAAGCGGCGGCGTTTTGTTCAGCACCGCCAAGAACAACACCCCCGGAGGTCGTGACACCGCGGGCGGCGCACTTGGTGTGAATGCCTATCTTTGGCGCGGTGCGCTCGATACGCTGTCGTTCATGCCGCTGTCCTCCGCTGATCCGTTCGGCGGCGTGATCATCACCGACTGGTATTCGCCGCCTGCTGCGACCGGCGAACGCTTCAAGGCAACGGCCTATATTCTCGGACGCCAGCTACGCGCGGATGGTGTGCGGGTTTCGCTGTTCCGTCAGGTGCAGCAAGGTGGCCAATGGGTTGATGCGCCCGTCGCACCATCGACCAGCAGCGAGGTTGAGGACAAGGTTCTCGCCCGCGCTCGTGAACTGCGCGCGCAGAACACAGGCAGCTGAACGCCGGCAGCTGATCGTCAGACTGCTCGGGGCGGTTGCCGTTTGCGTTGATCTGACAGATACATGGTGCTCATGTTTTCTGTACTGTCGAGCCCCTGAATGACAAGCGTTCCCGCTGAGCTGATCGAGGCGTCTGCCCCACGATACAACTTCACCGCCGCCGAGCAACGCTGGCAGGCTGCGTGGAACGAGGCCGCGTGCTTTCGTGTGGAAGACGTGCCGACGGACGGCTTGCCAAAATATTACGTGCTGGAGATGTTTCCGTATCCCAGCGGCAAAATTCACATGGGCCATGTGCGCAACTACACGCTGGGTGACGTGCTGGCGCGATACAAGCGGGCGCGCGGTTTCTCAGTGATGCACCCGATGGGGTGGGACGCGTTCGGTCTGCCCGCCGAAAATGCTGCGCGCGAACGCGGCATCCATCCGGCGAAATGGACATGGGACAACATCGCCGCCATGCGCACCGAGTTGAAGCGCATGGGGTTGTCGATCGATTGGCAACGCGAATTCGCCACCTGCGATCCATCCTATTACGGCCACCAGCAGGCGTTGTTTCTCGATATGCTCGCGGCGGGCTTTGCCGAGCGGCGCTACGCCTACGTGAACTGGGACCCCGTGGACGGCACGGTGCTGGCCAACGAACAGGTGATCGACGGGCGGGGCTGGCGCTCTGGTGCCGTTGTTGAGAAGAAAAAGCTGTCCAGCTGGGTGATGCGCATCACTGACATGGCGTCTGATCTGCTCGAAGCGCTCGACGACATGGATCGCTGGCCCGAGCGCGTTCGCCTGATGCAGGCCAATTGGATCGGCCGCAGCGAGGGTGCGCGCGTTCGCTTCAAGCTTGCGAGCACATTGGGGGAGATCGACGGCGTCGAGGTCTACACGACGCGGCCGGACACGATGTTCGGTATGTCATTCCTGGCGATTGCAGCCGAACATCCGCTTGCCACATTGGTCGCCGCGCAAAATCCCGACGCCCAGGCATTCGTGGCCGATTGTCAGAGCAAAGGTACCAGTGAAGCAGTGCTTGAGACGCTGGAGAAGAAAGGCTTCGACACGGGGCTTCAAGTCGTCAACCCGTTCACCGGTAAGCTGCATCCAGTGTGGATCGCCAACTTCGTTCTGATGGAATACGGCACCGGTGCAGTCTTCGGCTGCCCAGCTCATGATCAGCGCGATTTGGATTTTGCCCGCAAATACGACCTGCCGGTTACCGCCGTCGTTCTGCCGCCTGGGGAGGACGCTGCGTCGTTTGATGTGGCGGATAAGGCCTATGACGGCACTGGGCTTTTGATCCGGTCTGGTTTTCTCGACGGCATGACGCCAGATGCTGCCAAAGCTGCGGCGATCGGCGAGCTCACGCAGCTTGGTATGGGCCAGGGTGTCGTGAATTGGCGGCTGCGGGACTGGGGCGTGTCGCGCCAGCGCTACTGGGGTTGCCCAATTCCCGTCGTTCATTGCGACGATTGTGGCGTGGTGCCTGTTCCCAAAAGTGAGTTGCCGGTTCGACTACCGGACGACGTCGCGTTTGACCGTCCTGGCAATCCGCTGGACCATCACCCAACCTGGAAGCACGTGGCCTGCCCGTCCTGTGGCAAGCCGGCGACGCGTGAGACCGACACGTTTGACACGTTCGTCGACAGTTCATGGTATTTCGCCCGGTTCTGCTCACCGGAATCGGCAGAGCCGGTGCTGCGTGCCGCGGTTGATCATTGGATGCCGGTGGATCAGTATATCGGCGGGATTGAGCATGCTATTCTTCATCTGTTGTATGCTCGTTACTTCACGCGGGCCATGAAGGCGACCGGTCAACTCGAAGTGACGGAGCCGTTCGCGGGCCTGTTCACCCAGGGCATGGTGACGCATGAGAGCTATAAGGGAGCAGATGGCCGCTGGCTCTATCCGGAAGAGGTCCACAAGCGACAGGACGGTGTGACGGTTCACAACGACACCGGGGAAGAGGTTCTGGTCGGCCGGATCGAGGCGATGTCGAAGTCTAAGCGGAACACCGTTGACCCAGCTGCGATCATTGGTCGTTACGGTGCCGATACGGCGCGCTGGTATATACTTTCGGACAATCCGCCTGAGCGGGACATGGAGTGGACCGAGACGGGCGTGCTCGGCTCCTACCGCTTTACTCAACGGCTTTTCCGTTTGGCTGAGAATGCGCCGCGTGGTGCGCGCGGTGCCTGCCCGGAGACGTTTGATGCAGCGGCGCGCACGTTGCGCCGTGCCACGCATCGGGCGATCGCCTCGGTGACGGAGGCGTTGGAGGGTTTCGCCTTCAACGTGGCGGTGGCTCGCGTTTATGAGTTCGCCAATGCACTCGCTGAGGCAGAGCGCACCCCGGACGCAGCCGGCATGGTCTGGGCGCGGCTTGAGGCGATGGAGATGCTCGCCGTTCTAATTGCACCGATGATGCCGCATCTGGCTGAGGAGATTGCTCATTTGATAGATCCTAAGTTGGATACTCTTGTCGCGAACGTGACGTGGCCTCAGGCCGATGTCAGCCTAACCGCGGCGGAGGCATTTACCATTGCGGTGCAGGTTATGGGCAAATTACGCGGAACGATTGAGATTGCGCCCGGCGCTGCGGAGGCAGACGTGCTGGCAATGGCGGCCGCAGATGCCAACGTGGCGCGGGCATTGGAAGGCCGGCGCATCGTCAAACAGGTCTATGTGCTGAACCGCGTCGTCAATTTCGTGATTGCGGGGTAGCGCTTTGACGTCACGCCGAAGCCTTTGTCTGGCGGCATTGCTCCCGGTTTTGGCAGGGTGCGGCTTCCGTCCGGTCTATGCGCCGGGTCCAGCGGGCGCGGTCAGCTCGGCTGAGGCTGGCTTGTCACAGGTCGATATCCCGCCCCTTCCAGAGCGCAGTGGTCAGTTACTTCGCCAAGCGTTGCAGCAGCGTTTTGATCGCAGCGGGGATGGTGGCGCAAAGCTCTACGAGCTTGTCGTTTCATATGGCGTGCAAGGCGAGGGTATTGCCATTGAACGTGCAAACTCGGTTGCCACGCGCGTGCGTTTGGTCGGGAACGCGAGCTGGTCGCTGGTATCCGCCGATGCCCAGCGCCGGACTCTCACCTCCGGCCGGGCGCGGGCATATGACGCGTTTAATCCCATTGATAGCCAGTACTTCTACACGGACCTGGCGAACGAGCAGACCCAGCAGCGTTTGGCACAGGAAGTGGCTGATCAGATTTCCTTGCAGCTCGCCGGATATTTTCGCCAGCACCCCACGGGCGGCTGAATATCGTGAAGATTGATGCCCGCCGGGTGCCGCAGATTTTGGCTGACCCCGGCGGGTTGCGCGTCGTACTCTTTCACGGTGATGACGAAGGCCTGATCCGTGAATGGGCGAGCGAGCTAGTGCGCAAGGTTGCGGATTCGTTGGATGACCCCTTCCGAGTGTCTGAAGTTGATCGGGACGGTTTTGGTCGGTTGCCAGATGAGGTTGCGGCGATGTCGCTGATTGGCGGCAGACGCGTTGTTCGGGTACGGGAGGCGACAGACGCCGCCACGGCCCCAGTGCAGAAACTCCTCGGAGGCGAAGGCCCCGCATTGCTGGTGCTGGAAGGTGCCGGGTTGGGCGGGAAGTCACGCCTGAAGACCCTGCTAGATCGCACCCCTGACGCAGGGACGATCGCGTGTTATCCCATGGATACCCGGGGAGTGACGCAGCTTGTTCGCAGCATGCTGTCTGAGGCAGAGGTGCAGATCGACGCCGATGCTTTAACCTGGGTCAGCGGGCAGCTTGGCGCGGATCGGGCTGTGGCGCGGCGTGAAATCGAGAAACTGGCGCTATATGCAGGCCACCGCGGTTCGGTGGACGTTGTGGCAGCGCAGCATTGCGTAGGTGATTTGTCTGGCTTGTCCTTGGAAGATGCATTGTTTGCGGCCACCGAAGGAGAAGTGGTGGCCACGGACCGTGCATTGGAGCTTGCCATGGCGGAAGGTGCGGCACCTGTGGCCGTGCTGCGGGCGGCTTTGATGCATCTACAGCGGTTGGCGAGGGCGCGCGCGATGTTTGATGACGGCGACTCTGCTGAAGAAGCGGCGAAGGGGGTACGCCCCCCGGTGTTTTTCAGGCGGGAGGGGGCTTTTCTTCGCGCCCTGCGGATATGGTCGTCTGCAACGCTCGCGTTGGGCACTCAGCGCGTTTGGGAGGCTGAGTGCGCGTGTAAGCGGACCGGCTCACCAGCGGAAACGCTGTGTCGCAATGCTATTTTAGGACTTGCACAGCGGGCAGCTATTGCTCGGCGTCGTTAATAACTCAGGCAGAAATACTGGCTTCTAGTTAGAAAACCGAAATTACCATACGTTATTTGTTAAGTAATGCAATAATTCCATCAAGTTGATCTAAAGTGCGATAGTTCAACCGAACCGTGCCACCTTTGCCGTCGAAGCTGATATCAACCTTCAGGCCCAGATGCTGGCTCAGATCCCGTTCGAGCGCTTCGGTCTCCGGGTCCTTGCTTGGTTTCAGGGAGTGGCTCGCCGGGCCGTCAACCTTTGCCTTCGCAAGAGCCTCAGTTTGCCGGACATTGAGACCCCGCGCGATGACGGCAAGGGCGGCTTTTTCTGGCTCGGGATGTGCAAGCAGCGCACGCGCGTGGCCGGGCGACAGGGCACCGTTCTTCACCTCCTGTCGCACTGTCGCGGGCAGGTTGAGCAGGCGCAACGTGTTGGCGATGTGGCTGCGCGATTTGCCAACTGATTCAGCCAGCGCTTCCTGCGTCATGCCGAACTCATCGAACAGGCGCTTATAGCCCTCGGCCTCCTCGATTGCGTTAAGATCTTGCCGCTGCAAATTCTCGACGAGGGCAGCTGCCATCGTCTCAAGGTCGTTTAATTCACGAACGAGAACGGGCACCTCATGCAGGCCAGCTTCCTGAGACGCCCTCCAGCGCCTTTCTCCGGCAATGATCTGGAATTTACCATTTTTGGAAGGGTGTGGACGCGCAAGTAAAGGCTGAAGAATGCCGCGTGCACGGATTGAGTCGGCAAGATCAGCGAGTGCGGCTTGGTCCATTACACCGCGTGGCTGGAATGGGCTTGGCTCCAGGTGTTCAATAGGGATGGCTCTAATCCCAGAGGCACCACCCTGTGCCGTGTCAGCAGATGGTTTGCTATCACCCAAAAGGGCGGCAAGCCCTCGGCCAAGGCGAGGGCTCACTTCTTTAGCGCTCATGCTCGTGTTCCGTTATTCGGTTGACTGCGCCGCAGCACCTCAGCAGCGAGTTTGATGTAAGCCTGAGCCCCGGGTGAGCGGTGATCATAGATGATAACCGGCTTGCCGTGGCTGGGGGCCTCTGAGATGCGGATGTTGCGAGGGATCACGGTTTCATAAACGGTTTCACCGAAAAACCCCCGCGCGTCGTTGGCCACGAGATCAGAGAGATTGTTGCGGCGATCATACATGGTCAACACAATGCCTTCGAGCTTCAGCGCAGTGTTCAGATTGCGCTTCACCGCCTCAATCGTTCGCATCAATTGACTTAGCCCTTCAAGGGCGAAGAACTCGCATTGGAGTGGGACGAGAACGGAATCAGCGGCGACCAACCCGTTAAGGGTCAGCAGACCGAGGCTTGGTGGACAATCGATGAGCACAAAATCATATTTGATGCTGGTCTTACTATTGGGGCGCAGGGCATCTCGTAGCTTGAATTCTCGCCGCGCTCCGCCGACCAACTCAATCTCCGCACCCGCAAGGTCAGGCTCGGCTGCGATGATTGATAGACTGGGTAGGAATGTCTTTTGGGTGACGGCGTCGGCAGTGACCGTATCTGTCAGCAAGGCATAGGTGCCAGCACCGCGGTCTTCACGCCCAATGCCGAGGCCTGTTGAGGCATTGCCCTGAGGATCAAGATCGACGAGCAGCACGCGCTTTCCGGCTACTGCGAGCGCAGTTGCAAGATTGATTGTGGTCGTGGTTTTGCCTACTCCGCCCTTTTGGTTGGCGATTGCGATGACGGTGGTGGCCTGCCCAGAATGTTTGCTGGCAGTGATGGCGCTAATCGGTATGTCCGACACGACTGACCTCTGTGATTTGGAGGATGGTTGCGGCGGGGTTGGTTGTACTCTCGGTACGCGCCACCGCCATGTGCCACCGCGCAGCGGCATCCGTCAATTCAGCCTCCGCATTGGCCCCTTTTGGTGCGAGCAACATGCCATCCGGTGTCAAGAAAGGCATCGCTAGACCTATCAGATCTCGAAGCGGAGCAAGTGCGCGCGCTGTTACCAGTCGAACTGGTGGGATAGTGACCGCTTCGATCCGGGAGGCATACACGGTTACCTTGGCGTTTGCTGTTCTGGCTGCCTCGATGAGGAACGCGGCCTTGCGATTGTCAGACTCAATGAGATGGAAGTGTGTACCGCTGGCAATCGCTAGGATGAGGCCTGGAAATCCCGCGCCCGAACCGAGATCTACAGCCTGGGTGATGTTGGGCGGCATGAGCGGGAGAAGTTGTAGGGCGTCCGCAATATGACGTGACCAGACCTCCCTCTCATCGTTGCGGGCGATGAGATTGATCGTTTTGTTCCAACGGAGCAGGAGCGCTGCGAATTCGTTCAGGCGATCGAATGTTTCACGTGAAACTGCGTCGCCCGCTGTCGATGCGTGTTTCACGTGAAACACGCATCGACAGAGTTGGCCGTGTGTCGCTTTCGGATGTGCGCCGAAATAGCCGCGAGGCCCGCCGGTGTCATGCCCTGAATTCTCGCTGCGGCACTTATAGACTGCGGCTGCGCGGCCTCCAGCTTCTCGCGCAGCTCGGCAGATAGCCCGCCAATGGCTGCGTATGATATCGCTTCCGGCAGCGCCGCTGCCTCCTCGCGCCGGAAGCCGCGCGCTTCGGATTCTTGCCTGCCAATGTATCCCGCGTAGAGCGCGGTGTACTCAAGTTGTTCTCTCACTCGTTTTGAAAGGGTGGTGAGCCAAGGGAAGCGGTTTATCAGCATTTCCTTTGGTATGCCCTCCGATGCCAGCAGTGTCAGCGCTGAGCGGAAGGCCCCGTCCTGTCGTACCGAAGCTCCAAGCCGTTGGAGCTCAGATGGTGTGAGGCCTTCATTGGTGGCGACGTGCATGGCAGCCCGCACTGCGTCTCGATACTCCGAAAAGACGTTCCATCTCTCGTCCCCGACACAGCCAAGACCGTGGCCGCGCTCGGTTAGGCGGAGATCAGCATTGTCGGCTCGGAGCGTGAGGCGGAACTCCGCGCGGGACGTGAACATCCGATAGGGCTCAGACACGCCTTGGGTTGTCAGATCGCTGATCATCACACCGATATATCCATCGGCGCGGTCGAATGTCGCCGCCGGCATCGAACCCGCAAGCCGTGCCGCGTTCAAACCTGCCATCAGGCCTTGTGCTGCCGCTTCCTCATAGCCTGTGGTGCCATTGATTTGTCCGGCCAAAAAGAGGCCTGGGACTGCACGAAGCCCCAATGCAGACGTGAGCGCGCGTGGGTCGATATAGTCGTATTCCACGGCATAGCCTGGGCGGATGATCTTGGCGTGCTCTAGGCCCGGAATGCTCGCCACCAGGTCCGCCTGCACGTTTGCTGGTAAACTGGTCGAGATGCCGTTCGGATAGACCGTGTTATCGTTCAAGCCCTCGGGCTCCAGGAAAATTTGGTGCTGTGGGCGGTCGGCAAACCTAGTAATCTTGTCCTCAATCGAGGGGCAATAGCGAGGGCCGCGTCCGGCAATCTGGCCGCCATAGACTGCCGACAAAAGCAGGTTCTCGCGAATAATGGCATGCGTGCGGGCCGTCGTCGCCGTCACCCCGCAGGCGATTTGCTCATTCACGATGCCGCTCGACATTGTGCTGAACAGTTCGGGCTCCGCGTCACCCCAGTCTGCCGCGAGGCCGCTCCAGTCGATACTCTGGCGATCCAGCCGAGGAGGTGTGCCGGTCTTGAGGCGGCCGAGGGGAAGCTTGAGGCGGCGCAATGACCGCGCCAGATCGACCGAGGGGGGCTCGCCTACCCGGCCCGCCGGGCTCGCATCGTGGCCGATGTGAATGACCCCGCTCAGAAATGTCCCGGCGGTTAAAACGGCGGCGCTGCATCCAATGCGCTCACCCTTCTCGGTGATCACGCCGGTCAGGCGTCCGTCATTGCCGATCTCAAGATTGCCGACGGCATCTGCGCGCAACTCCAGCGCAGACTGTTCGGCTAACATGCTTTGAATAGCCCGCCGATACAGCGCACGGTCAGCCTGCGCACGTGGGCCGCGCACGGCCGGTCCCTTGCTCCGGTTGAGGAGTTTGAAGTGAATGCCGGCGAGGTCGGCGGCGCGTCCCATCAGCCCGTCAAGAGCGTCGATTTCGCGTACCAAATGGCCTTTGCCGATGCCGCCGATCGCGGGGTTGCACGACATCTCCCCGATCGTCTCAATCCGGTGGGTGAGCAGTAGCGTTCTTGCGCCCATCCGCGCGGCGCAGGCGGCTGCCTCGGTTCCGGCATGGCCACCGCCGATAACCACGACGTCGTAGTGAACACTCATTGGTTGGAACCCCTGCCTCGCTCGACGTGGCACAATATACTACTTGCCTATACAGAACTGGCTGAAGATTGAATCAAGCACATCTTCGACGCCGACTGCGCCAGTGATCCGTCCTATGGCTTGCAGGGCAAGCCGAAGCTCCTCTCCGCGTAACTCAGGCAGGGGCGCACGCAAAGCTGCATCAAGGTGGCTCTCGGCTTGTTGCAATGCCACCCGATGCCTGGCGCGGGTGAAGACCGGCGTGCCGACGCTTCCAGCGAGTTGGCGGACCTTGTCGTCTAACGCAGCAATCAGCCCATCCAGGCCCTGCCCAGTCACGGCGCTCACTCCTAGCGCGGCATGTGGGGGGGCGATTGACAGATCAATCTTCGTCCGGACAAGGATAACGTCAAAGTTGCCGTCAGGCAGCTCTGGGCCTTCGTCATCTTCGGCCGGCTGCAGTGCCATCACCAGATCTGCTGCTGATGTGCGCGCACGTGCACGGCGAACTCCCTCGGCCTCTACCGGGTCATCGCTGTCCCGCAGTCCGGCCGTGTCGAGCAATGTGACCGGCACCCCGCCAAGCTCGATCCTTGCCTCCAGCACATCACGCGTAGTGCCGGCGATGGGGGAGACAATCGCAACGTCTCTTTGGCATAGGGCGTTGATGAGGGTAGACTTGCCGGCATTGGGGCGGCCGGCGATTGCGATCGTCAACCCCGTGCGCAGACGCTCGCCGCGGATGCTCTCAGCAAGATGGGTCCGGTAGCTCTGTGCCACTGCTGCAATCTCCGCCAGCATTGCCTCATCCACTTCCTGTGGCAGATCCTCGTCAGGAAAATCGATCAACGCTTCCTGTTGCGCCAGTAAATGCAGAAGTCTCTGCGACCACTCTTGATAGAGCGCGCTGAGAGCACCGCCCATCTGTCGTAGCGCTTGATCGCGTTGCTGCGTCGTCTCTGCGTCGATGAGGTCGGCCATTGCTTCCGCCTCCAGCAAGCCAAACCGGCCATGGCTGACGGCGCGTCTGCTAAATTCACCAGGCTCTGCTGGCCGCCCACCAAGATTTGCCAATGCGTCAAACACGCCCTCCTGCACAGCACGCCCGCCGTGGATATGCAGTTCGAAACAGTCCTCTCCGGTGAAGCTGCCTGGGCCGGGAAACCACAGCACCAATGCCTCGTCGAGGACAAATCCGTCGGGTCCTAGAAGTCGGCGCAGTGATGCTCGGCGCGGCTGTGGGTGTGAGGCCTGCCCACACAACGCGGTCAGAATGCGGCCGCTTTCAGGCCCACTGATCCGCAGCACTGACAGAGCGGCTTTGCCCACTCCTGATGCACAGGCAAATATTGTGTCGCTAAAGTGCATCTGCATTACGCAACAACACTCTAGCCAGAAGCTGGCAAGACATTGAATTCAAACAGTATTATAACAACATCAGCGAACGGGCACGTTCGTGTCCCATCACATGCTCGGTCAGCACACGATCTACGTCCGCATTCGTTTCGATTTTATACCAAACTCCCTCTGGGTAGATCACCAGACATGGCCCTAGCTCGCACCGGTCCAAACAGCCTGCGCTATTGACACGAATGCCGGTGATGCCGAGCTCCTTGGCGCGCGCCTTCATGTAGTCGCGCAGCCGCTCCGATCCCTTGGCCGCACAGGAGCCGCGGGGGTGACCATCTGGGCGGCGATTGCAGCAAACAAAAAGGTGGGCATCGAAAAACAATGCGGGGTCATCGTTACGTCGTCCCTGCTCGGCCATGAATGACGCCCTATCCAGTGAGATGCTGGGTTTAACCTACCGAGCCTCTGGCTTCCATGCTCATCTCTGAGAGCTCTGCCCCTTGCCCTGCTAGGGTCTTGCCCCCACTGGGCAGCGCTCGTCTGATGCGTCATGTTGATGTCTGGCGAGGGCCGTCATCTCGCTTGCCAAATTCGGAACCACGCTTGCCCCAGCTTTCGCTGCACACGCCGGTCGGCGATCTTACCCTCTCGGAAGAGGTGGGGGAGATTGTGGCTGTTGATTGGGGATGGGGCCGTGATCAGACACTAACTCCGGTGCTGCTCGAAGCGCGGGGCCAACTGCAGGCGTATTTCGATGGCGGGCTACTGCAGTTCAATCTGCCCCTCGCGCCGATGGGTACCGTCTACCGCAAACGCGTCTGGCAGGCGTTGACGACCATCCCACCCGGACAGACATGGACCTACGGGCAATTGGCTGACGTAGCTGGTGGGTCGGCGCGATCTATCGGCTCAGCCATGTCGCATAACCCCATCCCCGTCATCATCCCTTGCCACCGCATCGTTGCCAGCAACGGCGTGGGCGGATATTCCGGCGGTGACGGATTGCCGACCAAACATTTCCTCCTGGCGCTTGAACGGCGCTCGCTGCCTCCTGTTGCAACCCTACAGCCACGACTGGACCTGCCATGACCAAAGCCATCCGTATCCATGCCATTGGCGGCCCAGAGGTGATGAAATGGGAGGACGTGCCGACGCCCGAGCCGGGTCCCGCTGAAGCACTTATTCGCCACGCTGCCGTTGGTCTGAACTACATTGACGTTTATTTCCGCACTGGTCTCTACAAGGTGCCCCTCCCCGCCACGATCGGCATGGAAGGCAGCGGCACCGTGCTTGCCGTCGGTGTTGATGTGACGGATCTCCAGCCTGGTGATCGAGTTGCCTATGCCGGTGGCCCGATCGGGGCCTATTCAACTGAGCGCGTGATCGCTGCTGACCGGCTGGTAAAACTGCCCGACAGCATCGATTTCAACACCGGTGCGGCGATGATGTTGCAGGGTTTGACCGCGCAATATCTGCTCCGTCGCACCTACGCCGTGCAGCCCGGTCAAACCATTCTGGTTCATGCCGCTGCCGGTGGTGTGGGGCTAATCATGTGCCAGTGGGCGAAACACATGGGCGTCAACGTCATTGGTGTGGTCTCGACCAAGGACAAGGCGGATCTCGCTTTGGCGCATGGCGCAGCCCACGTGATCATCGGCCACAACGATCTCGCAACAGAGGTGAAAAAGCTCACTCACGGTGCCATGGTGCCGGTTGTGTATGACAGCGTCGGCAAGGACACGTTCGCAGCCAGCCTGGATTGCCTTGCACCGCTTGGGCTGATGGTCACGTTCGGTAACGCCTCCGGCCCTGTCCCACCGGTTGATCTCGGCATTTTGTCCGCCAAGGGCAGTCTTTTTGTCACCCGTCCAACGTTGGCCACCTACACGGCCAAGCGAGCTGATCTGGTAAGTGGTGCAAACGAACTGTTCGACGCGGTTTCCAGCGGTGCCGTTGCCATTCGGGTAAACCAGACCTTCCCGCTCAGCCATGCTGCCGACGCGCATCGTGCGCTTGAGGCACGTCAGACCACGGGGAGCACTGTCCTGGTCCCCTGACAATGGTGGAGACCGACGAGGAGACGAAGGCGCGAGTTCGCCGCACCAGGATCACCGCTCTTATCGTTGCTTGCGCACTGTTCATGCAGAACCTCGACAGCACGGTAATTGCGACCGCCCTGCCCACGATGGCGCGTGACTTTGGGTCTGACCCGGTGCGCATGAACGTGGCGCTCACGTCGTATTTGCTCAGTCTGGCCGTATTTATTCCCGCGAGTGGATGGGTGGCGGACCGGTTCGGAGCCAAACCGGTCTTCCGTGCCGCAATTGTTATTTTTACCCTGGGATCGATCCTGTGCGGTCGTGCGGACACGCTCGGCTTCTTGGTGATTGCGCGTATCCTGCAGGGCGTGGGTGGTGCCATGATGGTGCCAGTGGGACGGTTGCTGCTCATTCGCACCGCATTGAAATCCGAGCTTGTTGCGGCAATGGCCTGGCTTTCGATGCCAGCGCTGATCGGTCCGGTTGTGGGCCCGCCGCTTGGGGGTTTCATCGTCACCTATTTCTCCTGGCGTCTGGTGTTCGACATCAATGTGCCGGTGGGCGTCATCGGCGTTTTGCTGGTGACGTATTTCGTGGATGACGTTCGTGAAGCTGCTAGAGCGAAGCTCGATGGCTGGGGCTTGCTGCTGTCGGGCCTGACTATGGCTGGGATTATGGTCGGTATGGAAACGGCCGGGCGTGGCATGGTTGAGACATGGGTCACCTGGGTGATGCTTGGTGGCGGTGTGACTGCCGCGTTTGGCTATGTCGCTCATGCACGCTCCCACCCGGCGCCTTTGCTCGATTTTACGCTGATGCGTATTCCGACCTTCCTGGTCTCTGTTCTGGCGGGAACGCTGTTCCGCGTGGGCGTGGGGGCAGTGCCTTTTCTGCTGCCGCTGATGCTGCAGGTGGGTTTTGGCAAATCTGCTGCGGAAAGTGGGTTGATCACCTTCGTCAGTGCCGCTGGGGCAATCATGATGAAGCCTGCCGCAATGTTTGCTCTGCGGCGCTTCGGCTTTCGTGACACGCTGCTGGTCAATACCGTGATCTCGGCGTTGCTGCTTATGCTATGCGCTGCATTCCGCCCAGCTTGGCCAGCTTTTGCAATTTATCTATCGCTTCTGCTCGGCGGGTTTTTCCGGTCGCTGCAATTCACCGCCTACAACTCGGTGGCCTACGCTGATGTGCCGCGCGAGAGGATGAGTGCGGCGACCAGCCTCTACAGCACGATCCAGCAGATTTCGCTGACCTTTGGCGTTTCGATTGGTGCCGCCATGCTCGCACTCTCGATGAGAATAACAAATGAGACGATACCACATCTCAACGACTTTTCAGTGGCTTTCGTCGCCGTTGCCTTGATCTCGCTCATGGCCGCGCCGGCAACACTGCTCATGGCTCGCAATGCCGCCGAGGAAATGAGCGGCCATCAAGCCGAGAAGCAGGCCTAGAGCAACTTAGCCCCGATCAGATTGAACCAAATCGGTTCAATTTGATCGGGGCGTTGGTCTAGACGCGGTGAAGGAACGCGAAGACCTGTCGCCCGTCTGTGGCACAGCCTCACGCAACACCTTTGGCGTCAGCCGAGGGTCGCCAAGGTTTGTTTTGGCTGAACAGGAACAGCATCGTTTCGATACCCATAAATGCCCGCCAGTCCAACACAGCGTCCCAGGTCAACGCGTCATGCTAATTGGCGGACGTGCACTTGGCGATCCATAGGCTCGCTTCAATGGCGATCACGACGACGCACAGGATGCGCATGAAGGTCTTCGGAAACACCAATACCTGACTACGATGGCTCCACCGTGATGTGTGGTCGGTGTTCAGGGTCACACCTGGCGCGAACGATGCCATGGCATAGAAAATAGTGGCGACCAAGAACACCCAGAACATCCTGGCGTTTGGAACAATATCCAGCACCGCCGGAAGCGGCAGAAGCCTCGCTGCCACGCATGCCGCGATTCCATACGGCACAGCAAACCATATCAGCAGGTCGCAGCGGCCAAACAGCCAACGATAACGTGCCATCATTTGCGACACCCGGATGCCTTCTTCAGTTTCGACCGTGCTCCCGGCCGAACCCAAAACGCAACAAACAATGGCGTGGAGCACACCCCTCAATAACTCCGAGGCATCCCCAGCACATGCTCGGCCAGATACGACAGGATCAAATTCGTCGAAATCGGGGCCACCTGATACAGCCGCGTCTCCCGGAACTTCCGCTCCACATCATACTCTTCCGCAAACCCAAACCCGCCATGCGTTTGCACGCACGCATTTGCTGCCTCGAATGAAGCATCGGCGGCGAGCATCTTGGCCATGTTCGCCTCGGCCCCCGGGTTTTCGCCCGCCTCATAAATCCGCAGCGCCTCGTCCACCATCAACTCTGCCGCGCGCATGTTGGCGTAGGCCCGCGCGATGGGGAATTGCACGCCCTGGTTCTGCCCAATCGGCCGCCCAAACACCTCACGCTGTTTTGCATAGGCAACAGAACGCTCGGTGAACCATTTCGCATCACCAACACATTCCGCCGCAATCAAAATGCGCTCTGCGTTCATGCCGGACAGAATATAGCGAAACCCGCGCCCTTCCTCGCCCACCAAGTTCTCAGCCGGGATCTCCATGTTGTCGAAGAACACCTCGCACGAATTATGGTTCATCATCGTGCGAATGGGCCGGATGGTCAGGCCCTTCGCCACCCGCATGTCCACAATGAACGTCGAAAGTCCCTCGGTCTTCTTCGTCACCTGATCACGCGGCGTGGTGCGTGCCAGCAGCAGCATCAGGTCGGAATGCTCCGCCCGGCTGGTCCAGATTTTCTGTCCGTTGACGATATATTTGTCGCCCTCTCGGCGTGCCGTGGTGCGCAGCGCCGTGGTGTCCGTTCCACTCGTCGGCTCCGTCACGCCGAACGCCTGCAGGCGCAGCTTGCCTGATGCGATCTGTGGCAAATACTCCGCCTTCTGCGCCGGTGATCCATGCCGCAGAATGGTGCCCATAATATACATCTGCGCATGGCATGCGCCGCCGTTGCAGCCCTGGCGCTGAACCTCCTCCAGAATGGCGGCGGCACCCGACAGCGGCAGGCCCACGCCGCCATATTCCTCAGGGATCAACGCCGCCAAATACCCGCTCTCGGTCAGCGCATTCACAAACTCAGTGGGATAAGCCCGCGTCTCATCCAGCTTGCGCCAGTATTCACCCGGAAAGCGCGAGCATAGCTTGGCCACTTCCTCGCGGATTTCGCGATACCGATCACGCGGATTTTCCAAGCTGCGCACCACGTCGTTCATGCTTCCCCCCAGCCGCCACCACCCGGCGTTTCGATGGTGAAGATATCACCAGCGGCCATCTCGACGCTATCCGTCCCGGTGAGGGTCACGCGCGTGCCATCCACCCGGTCCACATACTGCAGCCCAGCCGCACCCGAAGCCCCACCATGCATCCCAAACGGCCCCTCCCGCCTGCGCGACGCCACAATCACCGCCTGCATCGGCTCCAAAAACCGGATGCGCCGGATCGACCCATCCCCACCCCGCCACTGCCCAGCACCACCGGACCCACGACGAATGCTGAACTCCTCCAGCCGCACCGGATAGCGCAGCTCCAGCACCTCCGGGTCCGTCATCCGCGTGTTGGTCATATGCGTCTGCACGGCCGAGGCCCCGTTATGGCCGGGCCCCGCTCCAATGCCGCCACAGATCGTCTCGTAATATTGATACTTGGCATTGCCAAACAAGAAGTTGTTCATCGTGGCTTGGCTGCACGCAAGCGCATCGAGCGCCCCCAGCAGCGCATTGCACACCGCCTGGCTCACCTCGGTGTTCCCCGCCACCACCGCGGCACCTGGCGCCGGCGACAGGAACGTGCCCGGCGGGATCACAATGTTCAGCGGAACCAAACATCCATCGTTCAGCGGAATATCCGCCCCCACAAGGCAACGGAAGCAATACAGCACCACCGCGCGCGTCACCGCCGGTGGCGCATTGAAATTGCCGCTGGCCTGTGGTCCGGTGCCGGTGAAATCCACCGTGGCGGACCGCGTGGCCGCATCCACCGTCACCGCAACACGCAACGGCGAGCCATTGTCCATGGTGAGCGCGAAAGAACCGCTCGGCAATCTCTCCAGCACCCGCCTCACACTTTCCTCAGCATTGTCCATGACGTGGCCCATATAGGCAGTGACAACCTGCCAGCCATAGCGCGTCACCACGCGCCCCAGCTCCTGCACGCCGCGCTCATTCGCCGCCACCTGCGCCTTGATATCCGCCACGTTCACATCCGGCGAGCGTGCAGGATACCGCGCGCCCGACAGCAGCGCCCGAAACTCTGCCTCTCGAAATGTTCCTTGCTCCACCAACAAGAAATCATCAATCACCACGCCCTCTTCCTCCAGCGTGTGCGATTGCGGAGGCGTGGAGCCCGGTGTCAGCCCGCCAATATCAGCGTGATGCCCACGTGATCCGACAAAGAAACGAATATGGTCTCCCGCCGCATCAAACACCGGCGTGATCACCGTCACGTCTGGCAAATGCGTGCCGCCATTATACGGATTGTTCAGTGCCACCACGTCGCCCGGCCGAAGCGAAGCCCCACGATTGCGCAGCACGGTGCGAACACTCTCACCCATAGCCCCCAAATGCACCGGCACATGCGGCGCATTCGCCACCAGCCGCCCCTGCGCATCAAAGATTGCGCAGGAGAAATCCAACCGCTCTTTGATGTTCACCGAAAGCGACGTGTTCGCCAGCACAATGCCGGTCTGCTCCGCCACGTTGGTGAAAAGATTGTTGAACAGCTCAAGCAAAACTGGATCAGGCTTGCCCGAAGCCTCCGCATTCTCGCCAGCGCGTGCCGTGGTGCGGCGCATCAGCAAATGGTTCAGTGATGTGATCTCCGCCGTCCACCCTGGCTCCACCATCGTGGTCGCATTCGCCTCACGGATCAGCGAAGGCCC
The DNA here is from genome assembly GCA_903823665.1 of uncultured Rhodospirillales bacterium. Taxonomy (GTDB): domain Bacteria; phylum Pseudomonadota; class Alphaproteobacteria; order Acetobacterales; family Acetobacteraceae; genus CAIQQQ01. The sequence goes on along the minus strand of CAIJTR010000036.1, from coordinate 5,676 downwards.
GGCAATCCGATCCCCCGCCAGCAACGCCGTCCGCTCAAACACCGGGGCGGAGTGCTCCGCCCCGCCCGTCCAAACCATAACGCTATCGATTGAAACGGGAGAACCCTTTGTCCGAGCCAAAAGCGTCGGCTCAGAAACTGGCACACCCGGTGCCACCGCCTCCACCGCCACAGCCTCGACAATCAGCGCACGCTCCGATGTCACAAACCCAAACCGCGTGCGATGTGCCTCGGTAAAAGCCGTGCGCAGATCAGCATCCAACGGAACCTCAAGTGCCGCCTGCGTGCCCGCATAGCGCAAATGCACCCGCCGCTCCACGCGCAACCCCGCCGCATCCGCCCCCTGCGCAATCAACGCAGCCGAAGCATCAGCCGCAAGCGTGTCAGCAAGTTCATTGAGCACGCCTAAATCCTCACCAAGCTCCCGCTCTACCGCCTGCTCGCGCAACACCGCCTGATCGGCCAGCCCCATGCCATAAGCTGAAAGCACACCGGCAAACGGATGGATGAACACGGTGTCCATCCCCAGCTCATCAGCCACCAAACACGCATGCTGCCCGCCTGCACCGCCGAAGCACTGCAACGCAAACCGCGCCGCATCATGCCCCTTCTCCAGCGAAACTTGCTTGATCGCATTTGCCATGTTGGCAACAGCGATGCGCAGGAATCCCTCCGCCACCGCCCGCCCATCAACACCGGGAACCAACGCCGCAAACTTCTCCCGCACCACGTCGGCATCCAAAGGCTGATTTGCCTCCGCACCAAAAATCGCTGGAAAATGTGTGGGCTGAATCTTGCCCACCATCACATTCGCATCCGTCACCGTCAGCGGCCCGCCGCGCCGGTAACACGCAGGCCCCGGCACCGCCCCCGCACTGTCCGGCCCCACCCGATAACGCGAACCATCGAAGTGCAAGATCGAGCCACCACCGGCTGCCACCGTGTTGATCGCCATCATCGGCGCACGAATACGAACGCCCGCCACCTCCGTCTCAAACGCCCGCTCAAACGCACCGTCATACAGCGCCACGTCGGTCGACGTGCCACCCATGTCAAAGCCAATGATGCTGCCCAGGCCGGCCGACTCCGCCGTTCGCGCCGCCCCCACAATGCCACCGGCGGGACCAGATAAAATCGCGTCCTTGCCACCAAAAGCAGAAGCATCCGCAAGCCCGCCGTTGGACTGCATGAAATATAGCTTCACCCCCGGAAGCTCGCTCGCCACCTGCTCCACATACCGGCGCAGAATGGGCGACAGATACGCATCCACCACCGTCGTATCGCCGCGCGGCACCAGCCGCAGCAGCGGACTCACGGCATGGCTTGCTGAGATCTGCGCAAACCCGGCCTGCCGCGCCAGCGCCGCCAATCGTTGCTCATGCGCCGGATATTTCCAGGCATGCAGCAGAACAATCGCACACGCGCCAATGCCATCCTTCACCGCCTGCGCGAACGCCACGCGCGCGGCGTCCTCGTCAAGTTCCTCGATTTCGTCACCATCAACGCTCACACGTCCGCCGATCTCCACCACGCGCTCGTGCAGCAATTCAGGCAACCGAACATCCAGATCGAACAGCCGTGGCCGGGCCTGATTGCCAATTCGCAGTGCATCACCAAACCCGCGCCCCACCACCAGCAGCGTCCGCTCCCCCCGTCGCTCCAGCAATGCGTTGGTGGCAACGGTTGTCCCCATCTTCACCGCATCGATCACACCCGGCGGAATAGGCGCGCCTGGTGCCAGCCCCAGCACCCCACGAATGCCCGCCACCGCAGCATCCCGATACCGCTCCGGATTCTCGCTCAACAGCTTATGCGCCGTCAGCGCCCCCTGCGGATGACGCGCCACAATGTCCGTGAACGTGCCGCCGCGATCCACCCAGAACTGCCAGCCAGACATCAATGTATCTCCAAAATGAGCGTCGCGCTCACGACACTCCAAACCCCAGATGCGCCCGCAGCCGGTTCTTGCCCCACACCGCATCACGCGGAGGCAGGGATCGCGCCACATTCTCTGCCCTCACCCGCACCACATAAAGCCGGGGACCCGTGGCCCGGGCGTGCAGAGCGGCAGCCAATGCCTCCACACCCGCGTCATCCGTCACCACACCCGTCTCAGCAAACCCCACCGCTTTGCCCACCGCCGCCAAATCCAGCCCGAACCCGGTATGGCTCTGCTGCATCCCGGTCTCCCCGAAATGCCCGTTATCAAGCACAATCACCACCAGATTGGCCGGTTTGGCCACCGCGATCGTGGCAAGCCCACCCAGACCCATCAGCGCCTCTCCATCGCCGGTGATCGCCAGCACAGTCCGCTCTGGCTGAGCCTTCGCAAGCCCCATGCCGACAAGTGCTGCCGCACCCATCGCGCCCCAAAGATAGAAATTCCCCTTATGGTCGCCCGCCGCATTCACGTCATAGCTCGGCGAACCCAGCCCGGTGACGACCAACGCCTCGCCACGATCCCGCAGCAAGCGTGCCACCACGTCACGGCGGTCAAGGGTAAAGGACAAATTCACCATTTCTTCGCTCCCAGCAAACGCTGCGAAATAATGACGGCGATCTGCTGATCCGCCCCATACGCCATCTTCGCGGATGATGCGGTGATCTCCACCAGATCATCCGCCGTCTCCGCCCGCACGGTGGCCACGCCAATCGCATTCAGCGTCGCCTCCGTCGCCCGCCCCATCGGCATCTGCCACGGATTGAACTCCGCCCACTCGCCCCGCATCGTCACCATCATCAGCAGCGGGAACCGCCCAATCACCGGCAGCGACAGCATGTTGATGCAATTGCCCACACCGCTGGACTGCATGAGCACCACGCTGCGCTGCCCACCCAGCCAAGCGCCCGCAGCAATCGCGATGCCCTCCTCCTCAGTCGTCAGCACATGCGTCGCCATCTCCGGGTCCGCCTGACACAGCTTGATCAGCCGCGAATGCCCCGCATCCGGTACAAAACACATCTGCCGCACATCTTCGGCGCGCAAAATCCGGTGAAGTTCGAGCGGCCAGTCTCGTGGCTCTGCCGCCATTGTCCCGCCTGTGTGGCCGGTGTTTGCATCCTGGCTCATCGTCGCGTTTTCCTCCCGAGGGCAGCTTTTCCAAACCATAGGCGATCAATTCGGTTTTGGTGAATGCTGCCTCCCAACTGCCGGAGGCGACGCGGCGCGCCTGTCGCGCTATGCAGGGCGACCAAGCCAGGCGCCGCCCATGTTTCTGAGGTCAGACAAAGATGCAGCACCCGATTCCGAACCGACTGGACGTGCATGACGGCGATCTCTTCCGATGCCCGTCGGACCTCGCGGTCACGCCGCTCCCCGCCACGCGCGCCCTGCTGGTCGGCGTCTGCACCGCCGATCACCTCCAGGGCTTCCTGCGCGAAGTGCATCAAATCGAGAGTGATTTCGTCCATATCGGCTCACTCAACGACCCCAACGCCGCTCTGCCCCGCCCGGTTGAAGCCTATGATTTCCAAATCGTCGTTCTCCCGCTCGACTACGTCATGCCCGCGCATCTGTATTTCCGCATGCGCTATTCCGACGCCGCCGCCGAACAGGCCCGTTTCGATACAAGTGCCGCTGAAATCCAGCGCCTCCTCGGCAACGCGCTACGCTGGAACCGCGCGCACGGCCTGCTGACCTTCGTCGGCAATTTCCTCGTCCCGCAGATCAACCCGGTCGGCCGTTTCCTGCCGCGCTACGACCTGCGCAACCCACGATATTACGTCGAAAAGCTGAACGAGGTGCTGACGCTCTCCGTCGAGCAGCACAAAAACGCCTTCATGCTGGATATCGACGGCATCGTGTCCAGCTTCGGCAAACGCTACACCCAGGATGATTCAATCTGGGCGGATTGCCACGGCGCGTTCTTCACCGAACTCGACCACGAATTCGAAAAAACCCGCGAGGGCGCGCAGCAGCGGCTGGAGTCTCTCGCCCCGGTCAGCAGCTATTACAGCACCCGTACGCGCGAGGCCTATATCGCCATGACGGAGGAGATCGTCCTCTCCTATCGTGCCGTCCGGCAGATCGACGCGGTCAAGCTCGTGGTCATCGACCTTGATGACACTGCCTGGCGTGGCATCGCGGCAGAGGCCGAACTTTCGGTGGAGTTCCAGCGGGTCGGTTGGCCGCTCGGCTTTATCGAGGCGCTGATGTATCTCAAGCGCCGCGGCGTGCTGCTGTCGATCATCAGCAAGAACGAGATGACAAACGCGGTGACGGCATGGGAGCGCGTCTACGGCGGCTTCTTTCCGCTCTCCAACTTCGTCTCCATCAAGGTGAACTGGAAATCCAAGGCCGAAAACATGGAGGAGATTCTGGCCGAGACCAATCTCCTACCCAAAAGCGTGGTCTATATCGACGACAATCCAGTCGAGCGTGAGGCGATCCATCAGGCGTTCCCCGACATCCGCCTGCTTGGGGCCAACCCGTATTACTTGCGCCGCATTCTGCTCTGGTCCGCCGAACTCCAGCCCATCGCCATCACCGATGAATCAGACCGGCGCACCGAAATGGTACAGAACCAGATCGTGCGCGAGACCAGCAAGCGGCAGATGAGCCACGAGGAATTTCAGGCTTCACTTGGCGTGCAAGTAACGACGCATGTTGTCACGAGTGTGGACGACCCGCGCTTTGCCCGCATGTTTGAACTCGTGAACAAAACCAATCAGTTCAACACCACCGGCAAACGCTGGACGCACGCCGATTACGTCGAAGGCTTCGCCCTCGGCCTGCGCGGCTACGCAATGGACGTCTCCGACCGCTTCTCCCAATACGGCATCGTCTGCATCGCCCTCGTGCTCGGCCCGGTGATCGAGCAATTCGTCATGAGCTGCCGAGTGATCGGTCTCGGCGTGGAGACGGCAACGCTTGCGGTGGTGGAGGCTGATCTCAAGCACTCCGGTCACTCCGAGGTGCGTGCGACAGCCACCGAAACTGCCGCCAACGTCCTATCCCGCGATCTCTATAGCCGCACCGGATATGAGCAGGACGGCGGGGAATGGCGGCGCGCGCTAAACGTCACAACCGCCATCCCCGCTCACGTCACGCTTCAGCCAGCATAAAGCGATCGCAGGCGCACCTGAGAAAGCCTCATCGATCAGCTCTTTTTGAATTCCATCTTGAATTGGCAGGCAAGAACCGACCATTGGCCGGTCATGCCGGTCGCCGTGAACTGGCCAGACATCTGGCCGCCAAGGCCTGCGGTGCCCTTGAAGTTGCCGTCCGCGCCCACGGGGATTTTGTCGTGAAAGACTTCATGTGTGCTGGTGGAGGTGGAGGTGTAGTCGAGCACACTGTCCTTCACCACGATGGTTTTGTTGTTGGCATTCAGGCAGCCCTGTGTGCCCTTGCCACCCGTCATGTTAATCGTGCTGCCGATATAACTTCCATCAAATGGACCCGCTGCCAGTGCGATGGATGGCGTCCAAACCATTGCCAATGCAGCCAAGCAGAATGCACTAAACTTCTTTATCATGAAGGGCTCCATCACATACAAGGGGACGATCGCTTCGGCCAAAAAACTGGCCCAAACAACATGATGCAACCATGGATGGTGCGGACGTGACAATACTGCATTTGCAGTATGCCATTCGTGCAGTCAGCCAACCTCTGTCACAACTCGGCGCTGTCCGCCGCGCGTTCTCCAACTAGAGCAACGCCCGATCATATTGAACC
>CAIJTR010000035.1 GCA_903823665.1 uncultured Rhodospirillales bacterium | reverse complement strand
CAAACACACACACACACACACACACACACACACACACACACACACCCTCCTTGGCGCAGAGCGACGTCCGCTCCGTCGTCCACTTCGACTTGCCGCGCAGCGTCGAGGAGTACGTGCAAGGTGCGCCCAGCCCGCCTGGCCCGGCCCCGATGATCGCCACCGACTGCTCGCGCTCATGGCGAGGTTTCACCGGCTTTACCCAGCCATTCTCGAACGCCGTGTCGGTGATGTAGCGCTCCACCGCACCAATCGTGACGCTGTCGAAGCCCTTTTCAATGACGCAGTTGCCCTCGCACAGCCGGTCCTGCGGGCAGATACGGCCACAAATCTCGGGGAAGTTGTTGGTGGCGGAGGATACCTCATACGCCTCCTCCAGCCGCCCCTCGGTCGTGAGCTTCAGCCAGTCGGGAATATTGTTCGAAAGCGGGCAATGCACCTGACAGAACGGCACACCGCACTGGCTGCACCGGCTGGCCTGCGCCGTCGCACCCGGCTGATCGAAATCCTGATAGATCTCGGCGAAATCCTCACGGCGCAGCGCCACCTCGCGCTTGGCGGGGTTCTGCTGGGCCAGATGGACAAATTGCAGCATCGGGTCAGCCATGACGCGGTCTCCCACTCAGCAAAATAGTATGAACCGCGTTCTTAATGGTCCCTTACCGCCTTGGAAAGGACATTATTGACCGAAAGGCCAGTTTAGCTGCCATATTTAACGCATCCCTGGCACGCATTCATGCATGAACGAAATCAATTTCGAAAAATTAGTCCCGCTTCGGTCCTATCATGCTGCACGCTGCTCCCGCTTGCCTCCACCAGGGCGAAACCGACGCAGAACGGCCGGCATGATCTGTGAGATCGGCGTCGGCGCGATGCCAAGCGCCGCCAGACCCGGAAGGCCACCTGTCACGTTGTCCCGCGCGAGCAAAATCAACTGGTCCTGCGTCAGCAGCTTGCCCGGCAGCTTCTCAAAAATCTTGGCCTGTAGCTGTGCAATGCTGTTGGGAATGGCCACCAAAAACCGGCGGCGCTTGGTCTGCACCAGAATCCATTCGATCAACTCGCGGAACGTCCAAACCTCTGGACCGCCAAGCTCAAACGTATGCCCGGCCGCATTCGGCAACGCCAGCGCCGCCATCACCGCATCTGCCACATCACCCACATAGACCGGCTGGAACCGCGTCGCCCCATAGATCAGCGGCATCACCGGGGAAACCGACGCCATCGCACCAAAGCGGTTGAAGAATTGGTCCTCCTGGCCGAACACAATGGAGGGGCGCAGGATCACAGCCGACGGAAATGCTTGAAGAACAGCAGCTTCACCAGCAGCCTTGGAAGACGCATAGCCGCTCAGGCTGGCAGCATCAGCGCCAATCGCCGAAATCTGCACCAGCTGCGCCACGCCAGCTGCCGCAGCAGCCCGCGCCACACGTCCCGCCCCTTCGGCCTGCAAACGGTGAAAGTCACCGGGTTTGGACTCCGCCAGAATGCCGATCAGGTTGACCACAACCGACGCACCGGCCACCGCCCGCGCCACCGCCGCATCGTCTGTCACCGACACCGCCAAGGGCACAATCTGCCCGACAGCACCCATCGACTTCAGAAACGCAGCGCCTTCAGTGTGCCGCACGGCCACACGCACCACATACCCGGCCTGCGCAAGCCGCTTGACGACATAGCGGCCAATGAACCCGGAGCCGCCAAAGACGGCGGCAACATGACGGCTTTGCGGCGAGGGACTTGGCATGGGTCGCTCCTGGTGTTCGGCGCGCGATTGATAGGCCCGCTTGCGATGCCGCTCAAGAAGCAGGACGGCCTGTGTATTTTGTCTGTTGACGCACGGGGGTGGGGGGTCTATCCCGCCGCTCCACCACATGCTCCGGGTTAGCCCAGCATGTCCGTTGCCCAGATGGCGGAATTGGTAGACGCGCAGGTTTCAGGTACCTGTGGTAGTAATATCGTGGAGGTTCGAGTCCTCTTCTGGGCACCAGTGGTTCTTTTTCGCCGATAGGATGCCGGCACATGGGCTCAGGCCTGGCCGCCGCATTCACACAGATGATCGGCCCCCTCATGGCGGATATCACCCAATTCATGGCCAACGCGACCATTCAGCTGCACCGCCACGATCTGCCGGATGGTCTTGATCTCGGCCCCGTCATCGCCGTCGACACCGAAGCAATGGGCCTCAACCCGCATCGCGACAGGCTTTGCCTCGTGCAGATCTCCGCCGGAGACGGCCGCGTGCATCTCGTCCAGTTGATCCCTGTGGCCCTGGGCGGACGCGGCTACGACGCCCCCAATCTGGCCCGCCTGATGAGCGATCCCGCCGTGGTCAAGCTGATGCATTTTGCACGCTTTGACGTAGCGCTGATGCAGCACGCGCTCGGCATCAAGGTCGCCCCGGTCAAATGCACCAAGATCGCCGCCAAACTCATCCGCACTTTCACAGACCGGCACGGCCTGAAAGACCTTTGCCGCGAACTGCTCGGCGTCGAGATCTCCAAACAGCAGCAGACGTCGGACTGGGGTGCAACCGAGCTCACAAGCGAGCAGATGGCCTACGCCGCCTCGGATGTGCTGCACCTGCACGCGCTCTGGGCGAAGATGGAGGCACTGCTGATCCGCGAGGGACGCCTTGATCTCGCCGAAGCCTGCTTCGCCTTCCTGCCCACCCGATGCCGCCTCGATGTGATGGGCTACGAAGACCCAGACATCTTTCAACATTAAGTGACATAACGCCCACGTAGCGCTTCGTTACCGAGAGCAGGGTGCATCGCGGGCTTATCGAGGCTAGGGTGGTCCATCAATAGGGCCAAATATTTTTTGGGACGTTTCGCCGGAATGAATGTGATCCACGCCGCAGACGCAGCTTCCCGGCCGGAGACTGACGCCGATTTGGCCGTCGCTCGCCGTGTTCTGGAAATCGAGGCGGCTGGCCTGCACGCATTGTCAGACTCACTCGGCAGCGATTTCGCCCGCGCCGTAAGCCTGCTTGACCGTCTCAGCGCTGATCGCCCCGGTCGCGTCGTCGTCTCCGGCATGGGCAAATCCGGCCACATCGCCCGCAAGATAGCAGCCACCCTCGCCTCCACCGGCACGCCCGCCCTGTTCGTCCATCCGGCCGAAGCATCGCATGGCGACCTTGGCATGATCGTGGATGGCGATGCCGTGCTGGCGCTGTCCAATTCCGGCGAAACGGCGGAACTGGCCGATCTCGTCGCCCACACACGCCGCTTCGGCCTGCCTTTGGTCGCCATCACCGGGCGTGCTGGCTCCACACTGGCCGAGCAGGCAGACGTGGCCCTCGTCCTCCCACCCGCACCAGAAGCCTGCCCGAACGGCCTCGCCCCCACCACCAGCACCACGCTGCAGCTCGCCCTCGGTGACGCGCTGGCCGTGGCCCTGCTCACCCGGCGCGGCTTCGATGCGGCGGATTTCCGCAAATATCACCCCGGCGGCAAGCTCGGCTCCAAGCTGCGCCGCGTGCGCGACATCATGCACCCTGCCGAACAGCTGCCGCTCGCAGCACTCGACATCAAAATGCACGCCGCCCTGATCACCATGACAGCCAAGCGCTTCGGCTGCCTTGGCGTGATCAACGCCGCTGGCGAACTGTGCGGCATCGTCACTGATGGCGACCTGAGGCGCGCCATGGGGCCTGATCTACTGGAACAGATGGTCAGCGAGGTGATGACCAAAACCCCGCTCACCATCGGGCCGGACACGCTCGCCGCAGAGGCGCTGCTGCTGATGAACCAGCCGGAGCGCCCGGTCACTGCCCTGTTTGTGGTCGACACGGCACGCCAACCCGTCGGCATCCTCCACATCCACGACCTGCTGCGCGCCGGTGTGGTGTGAGTGCTTCGACGATGCCCCCTGCCCCGTTGAAGCTAGTGCCCCCAGCACCGCCGCCGCCGCCCGAAATGCGGCTGGAAATGGCGCAGCGCAGGCCGAAGGCAACACCAGACGCAGGCGGCATTGCAAGACGGCGCTTCGCCGTGACCGTCGCCAAGCGTGTGCTTCCCGTCGTGGCAGTGATCCTACTCAGCGTGGTGGCGTTCTGGCCCGAACTCAGCCATGACGGAGCAGCCGCGCGGCTCGCATTTCGCCGTGGCATCCGGCAGCCGGAGAATGGCGAACTGACCCAGGCGCATTACAACGGCGTGGACGATCACGGCAGGCCATACACCGTCACCGCCCGCTCAGCGAAGCAATCAACGTCTGATCGCGTGGATATGGTGGCTCCGGTCGGTGACATCACCCTAGAAAATGGCAACTGGATGCGCGGTGAAGGCCAGAAAGGCGTCTACATCTCATCAACAGGACAGCTCGATCTCGACGGCAACGTTGTCCTCTACCGAGATGACGGCATCACCCTGCAAACCGACACCGCCACCATCGACGTCAAATCCGGAGCCGCTACCACAGCCGACAAGGTCCACGTCGAAGGCCCGTTCGGCACCCTGGACGCGCAAGGCTTCACCATCACCGATCATGGCGGCGTGGTTCAGTTCACCGGCCCTGCTCGCCTTCATCTGAACGGATCGCACAAATGAAGCGTTGGGCCATCCTATGCGCAGCGCTGACTGGGACCTTGGGCTGCTATAGCGCCGCATCTGCCCAGCCAATCGACCTCTCCGGCGGCGGCCCCATCGAGATCACCTCACGCGATGGCCTGGAACTGCGCGACGCCGAGAAGGTGGCGCTGGCCAACGGTGATGCACGTGCCACGCGCGGAGACGTGACGGTGCTTGCCGATCAGCTTCTGGCCCGCTATCGCAAGCGCGCCAAGGCCCCTGGAACAGCGCTATCGCCCGCCGCGACAGGCACCGATAGCACAGACCCCGAGAACGGCGACAACGAGGTCTATCGCATCGAAGCGCATGGCCATGTCCGCATCGTCACCACCACTGACGAAGCCGTGGGTGATGACGCGATTTACGACATGGATCAGGCCGTGCTGGTCCTCACCGGCAAAAAACTCAAACTGACAACACCATCGCAGGTCATGACAGCGCGCGACTCAATGGAATACTGGTCGCAGAAACACATGGCCGTCGGTCGCGGCAAAGCCGTCGTCATCACCAATGACGCGCGCAGGCTCGCAGCCGACGTCCTCGTGGCCTACACCGTTCCCGATGACGACAAATCACGCCCAGCCAAGCCGGTCGCCATCAAACCCACCGACGGCAAATCAGCCGATCCGCTGGGTGACAGCGGCAAGCTCAAGCGCATCGATGCATTCGGCAACGTCGAGGTGCGCAGCCCCACCGATATCATTCGAGGCGACCGCGGCATCTACATCACTGAAACCGGCATCGCCCGCGTGGTCGACAATGTCCGGCTCACCCACGGCGGCAACCAGATCAACGGCGGTGCGGCAGACATGAACATGAAGACCGGCGTCGCACGGATCGTCCCGGGCGTCGGCAGCCGCGTGAAGGGTCTGCTGGTGCCAAAGGATGCAACTGAGGCCGGCCAATCCAGCGCCGCCAAGCCGCCGCCGAAATGAGCGAATTCACAATTCTGTTCTCGCCACCGGCCAACGCGGCCACACCAATCCAGGCAGGGCCGGGTGCTGGGCTGGTGGCCACCGGTGTTGGCAAAACCTATAAAAAGCGCCCCGTGGTTCGCAATGTGTCCATTCAGGTCCGTCGCGGCGAAGCCGTCGGCGTGCTGGGGCCAAACGGTGCCGGCAAAACCACCACGTTCTACATGATTGTGGGTCTCGTGAAGCCAGATACCGGCTCCATCACGTTAGACGGCCACGACATCACAACGCTGCCAATGTATCGCCGCGCCCGTCTGGGCATCGGCTACCTGCCCCAGGAAGCCAGCGTGTTCCGCGGGCTGAACGTCGAGCAGAACGTCATGGCCGCTCTCGAAGTGGTGGAGCCCGATCGGTCAGAGCGGGAGCGTATGCTCGACGGTCTTTTGGGAGAGTTTGGAATCGGCCACCTCCGCCGCACCCCCGCTCTCGCTTTATCCGGCGGTGAGCGCCGTCGCGTTGAAATCGCACGCGCGCTTGCAACGCAACCCAGCTATGTTCTTTTAGATGAGCCGCTCGCCGGCATCGACCCAATCGCCGTGGGCGAAATCCGCGATCTCGTCTCCCACCTCAAGCATCGCGGCATCGGCGTGCTCATTACCGACCATAACGTGCGGGAAACGCTGGAGATTATCGACCGCGCCTATATCATGCATGACGGTCAGGTGCTGATGGAAGGCCGCCCGCAAGAGGTCGTGGCCCACGAAGGCGTACGCCGCGTTTACCTTGGCGAAAGGTTCTCGCTTTAGTTTCGTCACAGTTTGGCAAAAATAATACCATTCTCTCGCACGATTCTTGCTCGACAGATCGGCGTCACCGCGCTGTCTTAGCAGGGACGGTATCGCCCGTCTGAAACGGAGACGACAGTATGGCAATCGGCCCCCGCCTTGATCTGCGCCAGTCGCAGAGCCTGGTGATGACGCCGCAGCTGCGTCAGGCCATCAAGCTGCTGCAGTTCACAAATATCGAGGTCTCATCGTTCATCGAGGAAGAAATCGAGCGCAACCCGCTGCTCGAACACGATGACGGCTTCGACACCGCGCCGCTGGAACGCCCAGCCCTCGACCAACTCCCAGTCAAAGCCAGCGAAACTGGGGACGTCGCCGATGCCGTCAGCTCCGACACTTTGAGCAGCGAAGCCGCAGCCCCGCTCGATCAGGCCGAATACGCCGAAACCTACGACCCCGGCAGCCCCGGCGATGGCGGCGGACGTGGCGGATCACAAAGCTTCGACGGCGATGACCGCACAATCGACGATTTCGCCGAAAAATCGATGACCCTGCGTGAGCATCTCGGCGAGCAGCTCCGCCACTCCTTCCACGATGCCACCGAACGGCTGATCGGGGCCTACCTCATTGCCCTGCTCGAACCGTCCGGCCGCCTGTCCACCAAGCCGGATGCGCTGGCCACGGCACTGGGTTGCCCGCTTGCCGACATCGAAGCAGTGCGCGCCCGCATGATGCGCTTCGACCCAGTCGGCATGTTCGCCGTCGATCTGCGCGAATGCCTCGCCGTCCAACTCGCCGAGAAAAACCGGCTAGACCCCGCCATGGCGCGCATGCTCGACAATCTCGAACTGCTCGGCCGTCGCGACATCCGCAAACTTATGGCCATCTGCGAAGTCGATGCCGCCGACATCCACGACATGATCGCAGAAATCCGCAGGCTGGACCCAAAGCCCGGTGCCACTTGGGATGCGCAACCGCTTGTGCCGGTGATCCCAGACGTGCTGATGCGTCCGGGAACTGAAGGTGAGTGGCTGCTCGAGCTCAATCCGGAAACCATGCCGCGAGTCCTGGTCAATCAAACCTTCACGGCCCGCGTGCTCCCACGCTGCACGCGAGACGAACGGCAATTTTTGGCAGAGAAACTGCAAACCGCGAATTGGCTGGTGAAATCCCTCCAGCAGCGCGCGCAGACCATCCTCAAAGTCTCTGCTGAGATCATCCGCCAGCAGGACGGTTTCTTCCGCCAAGGCATCGGCTACCTGCGCCCGCTCATCCTGCGCGACATTGCCGACGCGGTGGAGATGCACGAAAGCACCGTCAGCCGCGTCACCTCCGGCAAATACATCGCCACACCGCGCGGCATTTATGAATTAAAATATTTCTTTACCACAGCGATTGCAGGCACTTATGGGCATGAATCGCACTCGGCAGAGGCGGTTCGTCAACGCATTCGCGCAATGGTCAACACAGAGACAGCCGAAACCATTCTGTCAGATGACGCTATCGTAATAGCCCTTAGGCGAGAAGGCGTAGACATAGCACGGCGGACCGTGGCCAAATACCGGGATGCGCTGCGTATCCCAAGTTCAGTGCAGCGCAAACGGGAGAAGGCCGAGCCGGTCTGACAACAATCCCCGGCGTAGAAGGGGCAGATACCGGCAGGCGGTCCCGAACAACGGCGTGAGGTTCCTGCTATGCACATCACGGTCTCTGGCAAACAGGTCGAAATGTCGGACGCGCTGCGTGCGCGTGTCGCCCAGCATCTCGACACCATCGCGGGCAAGTATTTCGACACCGCCCTCGAAGCCCATGTCACCTTCAGCCGCGCCCGAAGCTTCTTCACCTGCGACATCAACGTCCATGCCGGTCGTGGCCTGATGCTGCGCGGTGAGGGCGAGGCCGCCGACGCCAATTCGGCGTTCGACGACGCCGCCGAGCACATAGCCAAACGCCTCCGACGCTACCGCCGCCGAGTGAATGAACACTCGCGTGATGCCGCAAACAAGGAGCGTCCGCAGGCCGCCCGCCAATACATCCTCCGCCAGGAAGAAGAGGAAGCAGTACCTCCCCCCCAAGGCACCGTGATGCAGGCGGCAACCTACGCCACCGTCATCGCCGAAACCCCAGCCGAGATCGCCTCCCTCACAGTTGGCGACGCTGTGATGCGGATGGACCTCGCCGATCAGCCCGTGATGATGTTCCGCAACTCCGCCACCCGCGAACTCAACGTGGTCTACCGGCGCAGTGACGGCCATATTGGCTGGATCGACCCCACCGCCGCAGGCTAGAGCACGTTTCGACCAGATGGAATCATCTGGTCGAAACGTGCTCTAGAGCCTGATAGCTTTAGGTTGACGCGTAGCCTGAGTTGCGGAGGTAGTTTGCACATTCGGTTGGCGTGAACGCTTTGAGGAGCGCACCGATGCTTCTCCAGGTTTGCTCGACTGATCTTGCATCGACTTTGCGCAGCAGCGTCTTGAGTTTGGCAAACACCTGCTCGATGGGATTGAGGTCTGGGCTATAGGGCGGCAGAAATATCAGCCTCGCGCCGACAGCTCGAACAGCTTTGCGGGCGGCCTCGCTTTTATGGCTTCCGAGGTTATCGAGCACCACGATGTCGCCAAGCCGCAGGGTTGGCACGAGACACTGTTCGATCCACGCCAAGAAGCTTTGCCTGTTGATGGGCCCGTCGAGCACGAAGGGGGCACACAGGCCGTCACACCGCAGGCCTGCGATGAACGTCATCGTTTGCCAGTGTCCAAAGGGCACCTTCGCGACCAGGCGCTGCCCCGCGGCGGACCAGCCCCGCAGCCGCGTCATATTCGTCTTTGCCCAGGTTTCGTCGACGAAGATCAGGCGTCGGGGATCGATCTTATGTTGATGCCGCTTCCAGAACGCGCGCTTGCGGGCCACATCCGGGCGATCCTGTTCGGCGGCGTGCAGGCTTTTTTTTGAAGCTCTTGCCGGCGCGATGCACGATGTTCCACACGGCAAAATAGCTGACCTCGACGCCGCGTTCGCGCAACTCGGATAGCAGCGCCCGCAAGGTGATATCCGGCTTCGCCTCCAGTCGGGCCAGCACCCAAGGCCGTTCCATCGCCAACGAAAATGGACGCTTGCCACCCATCGCAAAAGCCGCCGGGCTACCGGTTTCGCGCTCCCGCTTGGTCCACCGAATGGCAGAAGAGATACCGACTGAGAAACGCGCAGCCGCTTCGCGGCGGCTCATCCCACAGCGCACCGCCGAGACGACGCGCTCACGCAGATCCAACGAATAAGGACGACCCATGGATACTGGCCTCCATCCCAGCCAGCATCTTGAATCAGATATCCAGCCGAGCCGGAATCCTAAAAGCGATTCAGGCTCAGACGAT
>CAIJTR010000034.1 GCA_903823665.1 uncultured Rhodospirillales bacterium | reverse complement strand
CCCTCCGCCAACACCAGCGTCTGCCCCTGGAAGGGCACCGCGAACTACTACTCGCTGAACGTGGACGGCAAGGTGAACGAGAACGCCGTCTGGTACTACGCCGAGCCAAAATCCGCCGCCGCCAACATCAAGGGCCGCGTCGCATTCTGGAAGGGCGTGAAGGTCGCCTAACCCTCTGGCCCTTCACGCTTCACCGCGCTAGCTTCCCCGCAAAACAAAGGGGAAAGTCATGCATCGTTTCGAGAATCGTGTCGCCATCGTCACCGGTGGCGTCTCCGGCATCGGTGCTGCCGTGGTGGCGCGGCTGAAGCGGGAAGGGGCCAAGGTCGTGGTGTGGGATCTGTCCGCAGCGCCCGATGCCGATCTGTCCGAAGTGCTCGATCTCACCGACTGCGATGCCGTCCAGCGCGCCGCCGATCACGCCGCCAGCAAGTTCGGCCGGATTGATGTGCTCGTCGCCTGCGCCGGCATCACTGGCCCCAACGGTCCCACCTGGACCTACCCGGTGGCGGATTGGAAGCGGGTGATGGATGTCAACGTCAACGCCGTCTTCTACTGCAACCGCGCGGTGGTGCCGCACATGCAGACCGGCGGATACGGCCGCATCGTCAACATCGCCTCCGTTGCCGGCAAAGAGGGCAACCCAAACGCCTCGGCCTATTCAACCTCCAAGGCCGCGGTGATCGGTCTGACCAAGTCGCTCGGCAAGGAGTTGGCCCAGACCGAAATCCGCGTGAACTGCGTCACCCCCGCCGCCGTGCGCACGCCCATCTTCGACCAGATGAGCCAGCAGCACATCGACTTCATGCTCTCCAAAATCCCGATGGGTCGCTTCGGCACCACCGATGAGGTGGCGAGCCTGGTGTGCTGGCTGGCGAGTGACGAGGCGGCGTTCAGCACGGCGGCGGTGTTCGACTGCTCGGGCGGCAGAGCCACCTACTGATCGGCTCTGCTGCGACTTGGCCGGGTGCGTTCACCACGCATGCACCCGGCTGTTGTGGGCAACGCGTGCGTCAGAGGGTGGGATCGGCATGAAGTTGCCTTTGACCGCACTGCGCGCCACCAGCGCCTGAATAGCCGGGCTTTCTTCTGAATGCTCGGCGGTGATGGCGTCCATCGGCACGAAATATTCGTGGGGATGCGGCACCTGGCTCTCGGTGAAGCCGCGATAATGCCGGTCCTTTAACGCATACATCACCTTGATGTCGCGCACTGGCAGAACCAACGGGCGCGTGGGCGTTTCGTTCAGCACGCCGGTCATCTTCCAGCGCGGCGTCTGGTCGTTCGCCATCACCTGGCTGAGCAGCCACGGTACCGGACAAACCGCAAGCAGCGAATGCGTGCTCGGCGCAAAGCGTGAGCGTTTGTCGAGCAGGTTGCCAAGTGACCCGCACGCTTCAACAGCGAAGATATCGGCATATGGCTCATCTGCGGTGCCGCCGAAATTCAGCCAAAGCCCATCCGGCAGGGTGCGCATACGGTTGCTGCCGGGGAATTTGAGATAGGGATAGTTGGTTCCTTCCGCCTCTGAAGGCCGGCAACGCAGCCAGCCATCGGTGCCAGTCGGTCGTGCTCCCAGTCCCGGTGGACGCTGCGGCCATTTTTGAAGTCTGGCACGAACAAGCTTGTCCAAAGATGCATAGCCCATCATTGCTGCGTACCCTTATCTATTATCGATCTTCGGCCAGCATTGGCCGTAATTGACACTAGATCAGTGCTAAAAAAGGTCCATACAAAATATAATTTCCAAATTAATAGAAAATTT
>CAIJTR010000033.1 GCA_903823665.1 uncultured Rhodospirillales bacterium | reverse complement strand
TTTTTCTGGTCATTGTTCCGCCCAGCCTCAATGCCGCCGATTGTGGTGTTTTTCATCGGCTTGCTGACCGATCTGCTCGGCTACGCACCACCTGGCGTGAGTGTGCTTACTCTGCTGTTGGCACATGGGCTGGCGGTGCTGTGGCGGCGCAATTTGGTGCGGATGGGCTTTTTGCTGGTGTGGTTCGCCTTCATTACCGTCACCTGTGGTGCGTCTGCCCTCGAATGGGCGCTGACATCGCTGCTCACCTTCCATTTGCTGCCGCCGGGCTCCGCGTTCTTTGAGGCTGCGATCGGCATTGGCCTGTATCCGATGATCGCGGTGATGCTGACCCGCGCGCATCAGACGCTGGCCGAGCCCGAACACGCGTGAGGCATTCACTGTGAAGCGCGAAAACAAACGAACCGGCGTGTTCACCCGCAGGGCCTTGCTGGTCGGCGGTGCGCAGATTGCGGCGCTGGGAGCCCTTGGGGCGAAGCTGTATCAGGTGCAGGTGGTGGAGGGGGCGCGATACTCGACGCTTGCCGAAACCAACCGCATCTCCGCCCGGCTGATCGCCCCGCCACGTGGCCGCCTGCTGGATCGTTTTGGCAATGTGGTGGCCGGCAACAAGCTGAATTGGCGCGCGCTGCTGATCGCCGAGCAGACCGGGGATGTGGACGCAACACTCGATAATTTTGCGCAAATCGTGGAGCTGGCCGATCATGATCGCGCGCGGATCGAGCGAGAACTGCGACGCCATCGCCGCTTTATTCCGCTGACGGTGCGTGAATTCCTGTCATGGAACGACATGGCAGCAATTGAGACCAACGCGCCCGATCTTCCAGGCATCGTGGTCGATGTCGGCACCACCCGCATCTATCCACTTGGGCCGTCCCTGGCGCATATCGTTGGCTACGTTGCCCCGCCGAACGAGGCGGACGTGGCGGAGGACACCATGTTCGCGCTGCCCGGTATGCGCATCGGGCGGGCGGGCGTGGAGAAGTTCCACGACGTCAATCTGCGCGGCCATGCGGGTGCGGTGCAGCTTGAGGTCAATGCGGTCGGCCGGGTGATCCGCGAGTTGGACCGGCAGGAGGGCACCCAAGGCCACGACATTCAGCTGACCATCGACACCGGGCTGCAAAAGGCGGTGCTTGATCGTCTTGGTGATGAGAGTGCCAGTGCGGTGGTGATGGACGCTAGGAATGGCGAGGTGCTCGCCATGTCCACCAATCCTTCGTTTGACCCGAGCCTGTTCAACTCCGGCGTGAGCCAGGCGCAGTGGCTGGAGTGGACGAAGAACAAGAAGGCACCGTTGATCAACAAGGCGGCGTCTGGCCTGTATGCGCCGGGCTCCACCTTCAAGATGGTGGTGGCGATGGCCGGGCTGGAGGCACGGGCGATCTCGCCTTATGACAGCGTGCAATGCCCCGGCTATCTGGATTTCGGCGACAGGCGCTTCCATTGCTGGTCGAAATACGGCCATGGCTCGATGAATTTGCGCGATGGGCTGAAGAACAGCTGCGACGTGTATTTCTTCGAGGTGGCGCGGCGCACAGGTATTGACCGCATCGCCGCGATGGCAAATAGGTTTGGCCTCGCCACCAAGCTCGACATCGAATTGCCAGGTACCCGCACCGGCTTTATGCCGACGCGTGAATGGCGAATGAAGCAGGGCAAGGCGTGGAATATCGGTGACACCATCGTCTCCGGCATCGGCCAGGGCTACATGCAACTGACGCCGCTTTCCTTGGCCACAATGGTCAGCCGTATCGCCACCGGACGCGCGGTGCAGCCGCATCTGACCCGCAGTGTCAGCGGTGTGCTGCAGAAAGGTGCTAAAGCGGAGGATTGGCCGCTGATCGGCGTGGCAGACAAATCGCTGCACGCAATTCGCGAGGGCATGTGGGCGGTGGTCAATGAGGCAGGTGGCTCCGGCCCACTGGCACGGCTCGACATGCCCGGCATTCAGCTTGCGGGCAAGACCGGCTCGGCCCAGGTGCGCAACGTGTCACGTGAGCAGCGCGAGAACGGTTATAAGTCTGACAATCTCGCCTGGGAATTGCGACCGAACGCTTTGTTCGTGGCCTATGCGCCGTATGACAATCCACGCTATGCGATGGCGCTGGTGGTGGAACACGGCAACGCCGGTGCGGCGGCGGCGGCCCCACTGGCACGCGACATTATGACCGACGTGCTCAACCGTGACCCGGCCGGACGGCGCGAGGGCAGCCAGCAGGTTGCCTCCGTCACCGTGCCGATGCCTCCAGGTTTGGGGAAAAATCAATGAGTGTGGGGGAGCGCCGGCTGATCCGGGAGGCCTCGTTTGGCCTGACCAACAAGCTCTGGCAGGTCAGTTGGTTCTACGTGCTGCTGCTCTGCGCGCTGGCTGCCGTCGGCTACGCGGCCTTATATTCCGCCGCCGGTGGCTCGCCTGAGCCCTATGCGGCCAAGCAGATCCTGCGCTTTGCCTTTGGCCTGATGCTGATGCTGTCGATTGCTTTGGTCGACATCCGGTTCATCGCCAAAATGTCCTGGGTTGCCTATGCAGGCGGCGTGGTGCTGCTGATCCTCGTGCTCAAGATGGGCCATACCGGCAAGGGTGCGCAGCGCTGGCTCGATCTCGGCGGCATGCCGTGGCAACCGAGCGAACTGATGAAGATTGCTCTCGTATTGGCGCTGGCGCATTGGTTCCATAAGGCATCGTGGGAGCGGATGGGCAACCCGTTGTTCCTCATCCCGCCGGCAATTGCGGTGCTGGTGCCAGTGGGGTTGATCCTGAAGGAGCCCAATCTCGGCACCGCCGTCATCACCGCCGTGGTCGGCGGCACGATATTCCTCGGTGCCGGCATGCGCTGGTGGAAAGTGGCGCTGATTGTGGGGTTGATCGCACTTTGCGCGCCGCTCGCCTACAACCATCTGCACGACTATCAGCGCGCGCGGATCACCACCTTCCTGCATCCGGAAAGTGACCCGTTGGGGGCTGGCTATAACATAATTCAGTCCAAGATCGCGCTGGGCTCGGGTGGCATGTGGGGCAAGGGCTATTTGCAGGGTACGCAGGGGCACTTGAACTTCCTACCGGAGAAGCAGACCGACTTCATCTTCACGATGCTGGCGGAGGAGTTTGGTCTTGTCGGCGGGTTGGCGCTGCTGGGCCTGCTGCTGTTCATCATCTTGGGCGGCATGTTCATGGCGCTTCGCTGTCGGCATCAGTATGGACGCTTGGTGGCACTCGGCATCAGCATGAACTTCTTCATGTATGTGGTGGTCAACATCGCCATGGTGACCGGTGCCATACCGGTGGGCGGCGTGCCGTTGCCGCTGGTATCCTATGGCGGCACGGCGATGATCACCGTCATGATCGGCATGGGCATTCTGATGAGCGTGCACGTGCATCGAGACGTTGAGTTCTCGGACGGACGGGACGAGGGCTAAACGCTCCTCCCCACTACCCCCTCAGCGACGGCATCAGCCCCAGCGCATTGTCCCGGCTGATGGCCTGGATTTGCGTCTGCGTGAGCCCAAACGCTGCCAGGCCTTGGCCAGTGAGTACCGGTGAGGCGGCCGGGAAATCTGAGCCAAACAGAATATGTTCGGTGGGCATCAGGCGTGTGAGCGCGGCCAGCGAGTACTCGTTGTAGGACTGCGCGGTATCGAAATAGAGGTGACGGAACGCTTCCACCACGCCGCCTGGGCTGGTTTTCATCAGGTCGGCACGGCTGGTGAACAGGCGGTCGAAGCGGGCGACCAAATACGGGGCGGTGCCGCCGCCGTGGGAGAAGATGAACTTGATGTCCGGGAAGCGCTGGGTGGTGCCGCTGAACAGCAGGCTCTCGATGGTGCGCGTGGTTTCGTTGCCGTATTCCGCCACCTGATCGGGCACGCCGGGCACCAAGGCTGTGCAGCATTGCGTCATCAGCGGGTGGGTGAACACCACAGCCTTGCGGCGATTGAGTTCCTCCATCACCGGGGTGAAGGCGGGGTCGCCCAAATATTTACCGGCATAGCTGGTCATCATGCCGACGCCTGCGGCCTTCAGCGTGTCCATGCCGTAGGCGATTTCGGCCAACGTCATGTCCAAATCTGGCAGCGGCACGGTGGTGAACATGCCAAAGCGGCCCTTGTGGTCGGCGACCAGGCGAGCCTGATACTCGTTGCAGTCACGCGCCAGACCGCGAGCGGCATCGAAATCACCGAACCAGACGCCGGGGTCACTGGTGGAAACGACAGCGGTTTGCACACCGCCCTGGTCCATCGCATCGAGAGATTTCTGAACCGTCCATTGCTCGTTGAAGGTCTGGTTGGTGCGGCGGCCCTTCATCATCGCGAGCAAAGCGGGGGAGGTGTAGTGGTGATGCACGTCGATGCGCAACGGCGCTGTCTGGGCCTGTGCCGGAGCGAGGCCTGAGGCTGCAACGGCGGTGAGGGCCGCGGCACCACGTAGAAAGCCTCGTCTGCCGGACATCACGAGAGGGGCGCAGGCGCAGCCAATGGATGCGTGAGCAGATGAAGCCGGTTCGCAGCGCAGCATGGCATTCCCCCCTTGTTCTTCGTTTTTATTCTTTGGCCTTATGGGGAGACTATCCCAATCATGCGCCGCCGCAACAGGTTGACGTGCGGGCGGTGGAGGCGTGAATTGCCGATCAATTAACGCGCCAGGAGAGTTCGAACATGGTTGATAACGTCGCCCCCGCCGAAGTGTGGCACGCGCTGCAAACCGACCCCAAGGCGCAGATGGTCGATGTGCGCACCGATGCCGAGTGGAATTTCGTGGGCCTTGCCGATCTGTCAGCCGCTGGCAAAACCCCGGCGCTGATCCCTTGGCAGGTGTTCCCCTCAATGCAGGTGAACGGCCAATTTGTTGAGCATTTGCAGCAGGCTGGACTGAAGCCGGACGACAAGATCTACTTCCTCTGCCGCAGCGGCGTGCGCAGCATGGCGGCGGCTCAGGCAGCGCAGGCGGCTGGTTTCGCCCATGTCTACAACATCGCCGACGGCTTCGAAGGCCCCCCCGACGGCCATGGCCATCGGGGCACCGTGGCGGGCTGGCAGGCGTCGGACCTGCCGTGGCGGCAGCGCTGAGTTACTGGTCGTACAACACCCGCAGAACCACCATCCACGCATAGCGCGCATCGTAGGACGCATTGCCGGGGCCGGCGATGCGTCCTGTTACGTCAACTGGCACGTGCTTGAGCGTCACCGCGTCATCCACGTTGCCGCCGATGACGCTGATGGTGTTGGCCCCGGTTTCCACCACAATGTCACAATGGCTGGTGAACGGGCCCGCCGGCAGATCCTCATAGCGTACGGATTTGGCGCGCAGCCTGCCGTGGCAGATCAGGTCGCCCAGTTGCGGGGCGTAGCTGTCGGGCCGTTCCGCCACGACGGCCCATCCACCGATACTTTGATCGGCCATTTGGGCTGCGATGTTGATGTAGGTCGCGTGGGCCGGAGAATACGGGAACCGCTGACCCGCACCGGCGATGCGCATCACGTAGCTGATGAACGCCGCTGACCATGCATAATTGCCGTCCTGCTTCGGTGAGAACACGCGACCGTCCGAATCATGTTTGCCGGTCCAGGCGCTGGAACTGTCGCTGGCGTTGATGCCGAGCCACCAATATTCGCCGACGCGCTGCCATAGGCCGGGCAGACGCTCCGGTTTAGCCTCACCGAGATCGGGCATCTGACCTTCGGGCAAATCATCAACCGGCGCACCAAACAGCCGCCATTCGCGCAGGGCGATCGACACGGCATCGATACGCGAGAACCGGGCGAATTGCTGGCGCGCGAAAGGAGGCACGTGCGCCTGCTCGTCATAGACCTCCGACGGGGAGGGATGCTGCGGGATTACGGCAGGGCGGTTGCTGGCGCAGGCCGCCAGCAACAACACCAGCCCCAGCGACGCTCGCTTCAGTTGGCGAACCAATCCGCGATCGGCTTCATGGCATCAAGGGTGCGGTTGCCCCAAGAGATTTCCGCGCGCGCCTGACGAAGCGCCCGCAACAGCGCCGCCCCAGTCAGCTTGTCCGACCGCAGCATGGCCTGAGCGTTCTCCACGATCTTGTCGATGCGCTGGAACACCACGGAGCCGATATCGGCCACCAGAAGCTTCTCGATGCGGATGACGCTGACGCGTGACGGGTCGGCTGCAATCATACGATCCCGATAGCTGATCCAATCCGCGAGATCATTGCTGAAGCGGCCGAGATATTCCTGTTCGACGATAAACACATGCGTGCGCGGGCCCCAGGAGCAGACATGGTCGATGGCGGCCATGCCCGATTCGAGGCTGTCAGCGGCGGTGGTCACCGGCACCACAATGCCGACGCGATCCCCGCCATCAGGGAAAATCGGGCGCGGCTCGTCGTCTAAAATGCGGCAGATTTCGGAGAAGGTGTTGGAGCCGAGATCGACGATCAGGTTGCCGACGCCGATGTCATACAGCAGATCGTCCCACGCCGTGGCGTTCGGGTCGTAGGCGAGTTCGCGGGCCTGATCGAAGGCGGCACCGTTGCGGGCGTCACGGTGAATGACGCTGGCGAACCCATCATCCTTGCGGAAAATCAGGCTCAGACGCGGCTGGCGCTCATATTCACGGACATCGATGTTGCGCATCAGGATCGGGTAGCGCTGCAGCAGGCTGACCAGCACGGCGTTGGCGGTGGTGGTTTTGCCGCTCGATTTGTCGTTGGCAAAGATCAGTGTCTTGCGGGCTTTGAACGGGCTTGAAGCGGGCTTGCCACCTGCCTGATCCACAGCCTGGTTCATGGTATTCATCGTCATCCCTTCCGCCGCCGATCACATCGCGTGCTTCTGTGTAGCACAGCAAAGGTGCAACGCCAGATCATCTAGGGCTGTGAAATGATTGGTCGGAGCGGCGGGATTCGAACCCACGACCCCCAGTCCCCCAGACTGATGCGCTACCAGGCTGCGCTACGCTCCGACCATGGGAGATTGCGTGCATAGCAGCGCGTTCGACTGGCCGCAACGCATGTTCACGCCAGCAATGCGCGGATCGCTTCCAACTCGGCCAGCGTCTCGATGAGGAGGCCCCGGAGATGGGCAATTTCGGCCTGTGCGGTGGCGTGGGCAGCAACCAAGTCGGCATCCGCCCGGGCGGGCTTGGCGGTTTCAGACTTCGTGCGCACCGCCTTGGGAGGTGGCACAACTTCCAGCGGCATCAGCCCAGGCATGGGCAGCTGGACATCCTGCAATTTATGAATATCAAGTGCTTCCGCCTCGGCCTTCTCATCTGGCGTGGGCGGCGGAATGTCGTCCGACAACTGGCCGCCACCCTCGCGCAGCAGTCGCTGAACGCCCTTGATGGTGTAGCCTTGCACATAGAGCAGGCCGGATATCCGGCGCAGCAGTGCAATATCATCGGGCCGGTAATAACGGCGCCCACCACCACGTTTGAGCGGCTTCACCTGGGGAAATTTGGTTTCCCAAAAGCGCAGCACGTGTTGTGGGATGTGCAGATCGTCAGCAACCTCGCTGATGGTCCGAAATGCGTTGGGAGCCTTGCGCGTGCGGTTGCGGGCATCGCCATCGGGCGAATGTATCCCGTCATCATCTGACGGGATCTGGGCTGCCGGCAACGCGCTGCTCATTCGTCATCGCCGTCGGGCGGTGCAGCCAAATGGTTGACCTGGGCCTTCAAAACCTGGCTCGGACGGAACACCAAAACCCGACGCGGCAGGATTGGAACTTCCACGCCGGTTTTTGGGTTGCGGCCGATCCGCCTGCCCTTCTGGCGCACTGAGAAGGTTCCGAACCCGCTGATTTTGATCGATTCACCAGATTCCAACGCGCTGCTCATACGAGCCAGCACAGTCTCAAGCAGATCGGCAGATTCGTTGCGCGAAAGCCCGACCTGGGAATAGATCGTCTCAGCGAGGTGGGCGCGGGTAACAGTGTTCATGCAAGGACGCTAAGCAAGCAATGAAGTTGCGTCAACAACTCTCTGATATCAACTGCTTGCGCGGCCTTGCACAAATACGCCGGGCCGCGTTCACATCCGCACGAGCGCCGAGCCCCAGGTCAGCCCGCCGCCAAGTGCCTCCATCAGCACAATCTGACCACGACGTATGCGGCCGTCGTGCCAAGCCTCTGACAATGCAAGAGGTATAGACGCGGCAGACGTGTTGGCATGACGGTCCACCGTCACCACAACGCGCTCCGGCGGCAGACCGAGCTTGCGGCCAATGCCGTCGATGATGCGCAGATTGGCCTGATGCGGCACCAGCCAATCGATAGCGGATTGTGGCAGGTTGTTGGCCTCCAGCGCCTCAGCCACTGTCTCGGACAGACGGGTGACAGCGTGGCGGAACACTTCACGGCCCTGCATGACGAGATGGCCCGGACGATCTGGGCGGCCGACTGCGCCATCGACGTAGAGAATATCGCCCATACGGCCATCAGCATGCAGATGGGTGGAGAGAATGCCAGTGTCCGCCCCTGTTCCGTCACCTGTGCCGGCGCGAAGAAACACAGCACCTGCGCCATCACCGAACAGCACACAGGTGCCACGGTCGGTCCAGTCGAGGATGCGGGAATAGACCTCTGAGCCGATCACCAGTACGCCGCGCACAGCGCCGGTGCGGATCAGGCTGTCGGCCATCGACAGGGCATAGACGAAACCGCTGCAGGCCGCCGAGATATCAAAGCCAAACCCGCCTGCCCCCAATTCCGCCTGGACACGAACGGCCGTGGAAGGGAACGCCTGATCGGGCGTGGCAGTGGCCAGGATGATCGCGTCAACCTCGCTCACGTCGGCACCCGCATCTGCAAGCGCGGCGCGTGCAGCCTGGGTTGCCATGAAAGCACAGGTTTCGTGCGGGGCTGCAATATGGCGCTGCTGAATACCGGTGCGCTCACGAATCCAGGCGTCCGAGGTATCGACCTTTGCCGCAAGTTCCGCGTTGGTCACCACACGCTCTGGCAGATACCCACCGATACCAGCCAGTTTGCTGCGCACGACGATGCCCTGGGATGCAGTGCCGCCCGGGGCCGGTGCGAGAGCCAAAAGCTCGTCCATTCTACGATCCTGTTACCGTGCCTTCGAGCGGAACTTCGATCAGCTTTGCCTGAAGTGCGCCGATTTTGCCAAGCCCCTCACGCATCCGGTCATTGAAGCGATAAATCACCATGTCCATCGCAACATCAACCGCATGGGCGAACCCTTGAGCGTCGGTACCACCATGCGACTTCACGACGACGCCGGAAAGCCCCAGCATGACAGCCCCGTTGTAGCGGCGTGGGTCCAGCCATTCGCGCAGCCGGTCCAAACCGGGCCGTGCGAGCAGATAGGCGATGCGAGCGGCGATGCTCGATGAGAACACCTGCCGCAGCAACTGGCCGATCAGCTTCAACGCGCCCTCACCGGTCTTCAACGCCACGTTGCCGGTAAACCCGTCGGTGACGATCACGTCGGTGGTGCCGGCAGCGATGTCGTGGCCCTCAACGAAGCCGTGGAATTGCGGGGAAAGATGGCTGGCGCGGATAAGTTCGGCGGTGCGACGCAGCGTGTCGTCACCCTTCATCTCTTCGGAGCCCACATTGAGCAGGCCGATGCTGGGTGCGGTGAGGCCGAGCACGGTGCGGGCAAACACGTCTCCCATCACGGCGAACTCGAACAGGTTGCGCACGTCACAGGCCACGTTCGCCCCAAGATCGAGCATCACCACGTCACCACGTGCGGACGGCCCGATGGCGGCCATCGCTGGACGGTCGATCCCCGGCAGGGTTTTCAGCACGATCTTGGAGAGCGTCAACAATGCGCCTGTGTTGCCGGCGGATACCACACCCGATGCGTCGCCAGCGGCCACAGCATCAATAGCCAGCCGCATGGACGAACGCCGCATGCGCAAAGCGGTCGCGGGCTTGGCATCGTTGGTGATGCTATCAGGCGTGTGAAGGATCGTGCAGGACTTGGCGGCGCGTTTGTGCTTGGCCAGCAACGGTGCCAGCTTCGCCTCATCACCAACCAACAAAAAGCGGGCATGAGGATGCCGCTCAGAAGCGACATCCATTCCATGCACCACAATATCCGGAGCATGATCTCCGCCCATGGCGTCAACCGCGAGGGCGTAACCGGCAGGCTGCACTTCGTCAGCCATTACCGGCCGAACCCGGACAGGCGCTGCAGGATCAGACGCGGACGGCGCTCTTCAGCGCCTTGCCGGCTGCCACGACTTCACGGCCATCATAGTGACCACAATGCGCGCAGATATTATGCGGGCGCTTCAGTTCGCCGCAGTTTGCGCACTCGCTGTGCGCCTGGGGGATCAGAGCCTGGTGGCTGCGACGCATGCCCGCGCGCGACGGCGAAGTTTTTCTCTTAGGAACAGCCATGGGACGAAGCCCCTCCGGTAAGTGCTGACCGCCGACATCCGGGCTGGATGGTCAGCACATGATCAATATTTGCGACAACGCGAGGCGCGCGGTCTAGCAGAGCACTATCGGCCATGCAAGCACGGGGTGCAAGTTAGCCGTCATTCTCGTCACGTCCCCTCCCTTCGCGCCGGGACATGCCACGCAGGGCTGCAAACGGCCCTTCCTCGGGGTCGCTCGCCTCGGGCGGCAGCACAGCGCCGGGTTTGCGCGGATAGGGGTCCATTATAAGCGCCAATTGCTCGACAGCGGCCTCACCAAGGTCGATGGCGGCACCTTCATAGCCAATCTCGTCATCCGCCTCCGGGTCGGGATCATCGGCCTCGGTTCCGGCGGGCACGAAGCGGACACGGAACGGCTGTTCGACGATTTCTTCGAACAATTCCATGGAGATGACGCATTCGCGCAGCAAAACCGCACGCAACCAGCCTTCGGCGATGATCTCCCCTTCGCGCTTGGCGGTGTTCCCAGCGAGCGGGCGACTGAGCGCGAATCGAGCTGTGAAGCCACGCACCTCGGGCACCACGAGTCGGCCTGCGATAGCTGACATTTCATCCCGATCCGCCACCACCTCAATTTTCATGCCGGCGGGCGAGATGCGGTCCGTGGCGGTGGGGCGATGCAGTTCAGGCTCCGGTGTCACGCCAAGGCCTCCTCAAGTGACAGGAACGGTGTGGGAGCGGACTTGATGGCGTCGATCGCCATACGATGCAGATGCGCGTCCTGCGCATAGACCATGCGCGACAGATTGGCGGCCGGGAGGCGCTGCTGCTCACTGGGCCAAAGATTGCGCTCCAGCGCCTCGGCCAGTGCCTCTGGGCCGATTGCCATCGCTTCCGTGTAGACATGAGAGCGGCCGTGAAAAGCCTCCCACATCACCTTGTTTTTCTTGCCAACCGAAAGATCGCTGACGCCCATTTCGCGCAGGTTCACGTCCATGTCGTTGAACATCGCATCAAACACCTTCTGGGCGAGGGGCTGCCCCGCCGGCTCGTCCGAAAGGCGGCGGATGAGCAAAAAGGCGTGCAGCCCGACCATATCGAACCGTCCATCGAGCGTGTCGGGCACGCCGAGTTCGGCATAGAAATACGGCTGCCGGGCGGCGGCCACGGCCTTGTTGTAAAGCTCGTAGCCGGTGCGCTCGGTGCCATTGCGCCCGAACAGGCCGAACAGGTTGAACGCCATCACACCCCCATCACTCGTCATATATAGCGCACCGCCGCGAAATTGCCGCGTGACGTGCGCCCCATCCCGCCGTAGATGGAGGGTCTTGGCGATACGGGCAACCATCCGTCCGTGAAAACCATGCACCTGTGTAAACCGTTGGCCGTCACCCGAAGGATACGCCGCTTGCGCCTTTCCCCCGCCCGTCATATCGCCGCCTTGCTGCTGACCCTTTGTGCAGCGGTCCCCTTGGGAGCGTGCTCGGTGCCGGAGTTTATTGGCTTCGCACCGCAGACACGCGGGAACAAGGTGGACGCTGACCTGCTCGCGCAGCTGGTGCCCGGCACATCCAGCCGCGCCGACGTGACAGCATTGATCGGCACGCCGACGGCGAAGGCGACGTTTGATGACAACACCTGGATTTACATCGGTGAGGTCACACGACCACTGATCGGCGGCACGTTGCGGGTGCATGATCAGCAAGTCGTAGTAATGACCTTTGACGAGAAGGGCGTGCTGCGCGGTATCGAAAAACGCGGCCAGGATGACGCGCTGCCGGTTTCGATGGCCAGCGGGGCGACAGTTTCGCCCGGCAATGACGCCTCGATCCTGCAGCAGCTGCTGGGCAACGTGGGCCGGTTCAACCCGGGTGCCAATCCGACGGCATCTCAGAACACCATCGGCGGCGTCGGGCCAGGCAACAGCTTCTGATCAGTCGAAATGGCTCCAGCCTGAGCGGGTGAACGCCATTTCGATGCCGTCCGCCGCTGTCACGGTCACCTTTGCCGGCCCCTTGCCGAATGTGCCGATTCGGGTGACTTCGATGCCCAAGATGGCGGCATGAACCAGCAGTGCGGCTGATTGTGCAGGTGCGACGGCCATCAGCAACTCGTAGTCATCGCCACCGGTCAGGCACAATTCCAGATGATCAGGCAGCGATCGTGGGACCAATGCCGCCTCAATGCGCGCTGCAACGCCGCTGGCACGGCAAAGATGGCCGAGGTCCTGCACCAGACCGTCAGAGACATCCATGCACGCTCGCACCACACCAGCCATGGCAAGGCCCATGCGCGGGCGTGGCAGGCGGTAGCGGTCAGCGAAGTAGCCTGTCGGATCGGCGAGCCTCCCGGTGGCTGCCAGCAGGCCAAGTGCGCCATCACCGATACGTCCGCTGACCCAGATCTCGTCCCCCGGCAGCGCGGTGCTGCGGCGGATGGCCTGACCGGGGGCGCAGGTGCCAAGGATGGTCAGGGACAAGCTGATCGGGCCGGGCGTGGAGGTGGTGTCCCCACCCAGCAAGGTGATGCCAAACTCCGCCTGATCCTGCGCAAGCCCGGCGGCAAATCCGGCGAACCAGTCATCCGGCGTGGCGCGCGGCGTAGAGACCGTCAGCAAATAACTCAGCGGTGCCGCCCCCATCGCCGCGAGGTCGGACAGATTGGTGCGAAGCAGCTTGCGCGCCACCAAATCGGCCGCATCATCCGGCAGGAAATGCACGCCTTGGACCATCGCGTCTGCCGAGATCACCAACTCCCGCCCCGCAGGCGGCATGAACACGGCGGCGTCGTCGGTCAGGTTCAGCGAGCCCTCCCCCGCCAGCGGGCGGAAGTGGCGCGCGATCAGTGAAAATTCGGCGGGAAGCTCGCTCAAGACGCGACGACGGGGAACTCCGCCGGGCGCAGCGTGTGGGCCAAACGATCCAGCACCCCATTCGCCATGCGCGGCTCATCACCTTCAAAGAAGCCGTGGGCGACGTCAAGATATTCGTTGATCACCACCTTCGCCGGCGGGCCATCGGCCATGCACAATTCCGCCACGCCCGCCCGCATCAGCGCGCGCAGCACCGGGTCGAGCCGGTCCATCGGCCAATCTGCGGCCAGCGCCTCGGCGATCATCGGATCGATCTCATCCTGCCCGGTGGTGGCGGCGCGGACGATGCGAGCGAACAGCTTCACATCCACATCATGCACCCGGCCATCCTCGAAGCCGTCACTGCCCACCGCCGAGCCAAGGCGGTAGCGGATAAACTCGTCTATCACCGTCTCAGGGTTGGTCGGCCCCTGCTCGGCCTGGAACAGCGCCTGCACGGCGGCCACACGCGAACCGGTGCGCGGGCGCGGCTTGCCACCACTCATGCCGAAGCCCCCAGAAACCGCGCAGCGCCGATCTGCACCAGACAGGCCGAAGCCGCCTCGGCCCCCTTGTTGTGACCATCGGCACCGGATCGCGCCAGCGCCTGCGCCTCGGTCGCAACCGTCAGCAGGCCATTGCCCAGGCAGAGCGCGTGCGTGATGGCAACCAGGGTCAGGCCCGACATCGCCTCGCGGCACACATGCTCGTAATGATCGGTCTCGCCCTTCACCACGCAGCCCAGCGCCACATAGCCGTCAAACCGGCGATCGCCGGTCAGCGCAAGCCGGATGATGGCCGCCAATTCAAGTGCGCCGGCGACATCGAGCACGTCATACGACGCCCCCGCCGCGTCAAGCAGCGCCGTGGCACCGTCACGCAGGCCATCGACAACCTGGGTATAATACGGTGCCCGCACGATCAGAATATGCGGTGGCGGACCCTCGATGCGCGGGACGGCGATGGCGGCGTCGAGTTGCGTGCTCATTCCTGAATCGCCTTTTGGCCGACGACGGTGAGGCCGTAGCCTTCGATACCGACGATGACGCGTTGGGTATTGGACAGCAGCACCATATCACGCACACCGAGATCGAGAAGAATCTGCGCGCCAATGCCGTAATCACGAAGCTCGCGGGGATGCGGATTGTCGCTGGCGAAATGTGCGACACGCTGAGATAGGCCGGTGGAGCTGGTGTCGCGCAGCATCACCACGGCACCCCGGCCCTCCTCCGCGATCATCCGCATGGAGGCGTGCAGACGGTTGGTGGTGCCACCGCCCACGATGTCATCCATCAGATCGACAGCGTGCATGCGCACCAAAGCGGGACCACCTTCGGACAGATCGCCCTTCACCAACACGAGATGCTCGCCGTATTCGACCGTGTTGGCATAGACGACCACGCGCCACTCGCCGCCGACGGCATGATCAATGGTGCTCTCGCTGACGCGCTTGACCAGCAATTCCGTCCTTCGGCGGTAGGCGATGAGGTCGGCGATAGTGCCGAGCTTGAGGCCATGATGCTGGGCGAATGTGACGAGATCGGGCAGCCGTGCCATCTCACCATCATCGCGGATGATCTCGCAGATCACGCCCGCCGGGATCAACCCCGCGAGCCGGGCGATGTCAACCGAGGCTTCCGTATGCCCCGCCCGCACCAGGGCACCGCCGTCACGTGCCATCAGCGGGAAGATGTGGCCCGGCGAGACGATCTCCTCGCGCGCACTGTCCGGGTTGATCGCAACCGCGATGGTGCGCGCACGGTCGGCCGGGGAAATGCCGCTCGACACGCCCTCGCGCGCCTCGATCGAGATGGTGAACGGGGTTTGATGGCGTGAGCCGTTTGCATTGCTCATCAGCGGCAGGCCAAGCTTTTCCACCCGCGTGCGCGTCATCGCCAGACACACGAGGCCGCGGGCGTGGCGGATCATGAAGTTCACTGCCTCAGGCGTTGCGAACTGGGCGGGAATGACAAGGTCGCCCTCGTTCTCGCGGTCCTCGTCATCGACCAGGATGAACATCCGCCCGCAGCGGGCTTCCTCGATCAGATCCTCGGCGGAGGCCAGATATTCGCTCAGCGAGCGGGACAGCAACTCGTTCATTTGTACTCCGTCAGGCGCGCGACATAACGCGCCACCGTGTCGATTTCGATGTTCACCGCATCGCCCGGTGCCATCTGGCCAAAATTGGTCACGGCGGCGGTGTGCGCAATGATGTTCACGCCAAACGTCGCACCATCCACCTCATTCACCGTAAGCGACACCCCGTTGACAGCAACGCTGCCCTTCGGCGCGATGAAGCGCCCCAGCGCGTGCGGCACCTCAAAGCGCCACCGCGTCGAGCCATGATCGGGCACCGCCGACAACACCCGCCCCACGCCATCAACATGACCCGCGACGATATGCCCGCCCAGCTCGTCACCCACCTTCAACGGGCGCTCCAGATTGACGTGGGTGCCGATTTTCCAGCTTCCAAGAACCGTCTTGCTCAGCGTCTCCGCCGACGCCTCCACGGCGAACCAATCCGGCCCCAGCGCCACCGCCGTCAGGCAGCAACCGGAGCAGGCGATGGAGGCCCCCAGCGGAATGCTCGCCGTGTCCGCCCACGGGGCCTCGATCACCAGCCGCATGTCCGAGCCGGCACCCAGCGGCGTGATCTCGCGCACAGTGCCCAACGCTGTGATGATTCCGGTGAACATGTCTAAGCCGCCCGCCTGTATTCGCTCATAAGATCATCGCCGACCGCGCGCCTATCATGCGGCGTGAAGCGCTTCATATCGCCCAACTTGCTCACGCCATACGCCTGCGCCGCAGGCCACCCATCGGCACCCATCACGCCGGGGGCGTGGAACCACACGAGGCGATCCACCAGATCGTCACGCAACAGCGCAGATGCAAGCGAGGCACCGCCTTCAACGAGCAACCGCGTGATGCCGCGCTGGGCCAGGGCCTGCAACGCCCCCTCCAGATCAACACCCATCTCGGAGCGCTCAACCGTGATCAACGTCACGCCCGCCCCTTCCATCGCCTGCCGTCGTGCCGGATCAGCGCCGTTGCAGGTCAGCAGCCACGTTGGAGTGGTGGCGGCACCAGAGACCAGCTTGGACATCAGCGGCGTGCGCACATGGCTGTCCGCCACCACACGCACCATCGGCACGGGCTTGAACCCATCGATGCGGCAGGTGAGTTCCGGATCATCCGCCAGCACCGTACCCACGCCCACCATCACCGCATCATTCTGCCCGCGCAGGGCATGTGCGGCCTTGCGCGCGGGTTCTGCCGTGATCCACTGGCTCTCGCCGCTGCGCGTGGCGATGCGGCCATCAAGCGTGGAGGCGAGCTTGAGGGTGACAAGCGGGCGGCCCTGCATGATGCGTGTGGCAAAACCGGCGCAGATCTCACGCGCCTCAGCCTCCAGCGTGCCGACATCGACGATGATCCCGGCCTCGCGCATCCGCGCCACGCCAGCGCCATTGACGCGCGGATCGGGGTCGAGCGTCGCAATCACCACCCGCGCCACACAAGCTGCGATCATCGCGTCCGCGCATGGCGCCGTATGGCCATGATGGCTGCACGGCTCCAGCGTCACATAGGCCGTGGCCCCACGCGCCGCCTCCCCTGCCATGGCAAGTGCCTGCGGCTCCGCGTGCGGACGCCCACCCGGAGCCGTGACGGCGCGCCCGACCACGCGGCCATCCTTCACCACAACGCAGCCCACGGAGGGATTGGGCCAGCAACTGCCAAGCCCGCGCCGCGCCATCGCCAGCGCCGAGCGCATGTGTTCCTGATCACTCATTATGGCTATTTGGGCTCGCCAAGCTCGCCAAGCAACGCCTCGAAATCGCGTGCCTCACGGAAATTGCGGTAAACCGAGGCGAAGCGGACGTAAGCCACCGCATCCACCTCTTTCAGCATCTCCATCACCTGCTCGCCAATGTCCTTGGAATTGACATCAGCCTCGCCCGAAGCCTCCAGCTTGCGCACGATG
Organism: uncultured Rhodospirillales bacterium; assembly: GCA_903823665.1. Lineage (GTDB taxonomy): Bacteria > Pseudomonadota > Alphaproteobacteria > Acetobacterales > Acetobacteraceae > CAIQQQ01. The sequence continues at coordinate 14,311 of CAIJTR010000033.1, read as the reverse complement.
CCGTTGACGATGCGCTCCATCCGTTCCTCGTCCACCGGCCGCTTGCGCAGGGCGATGGCAACCGACCGCGCCAGCTTGTCCCGGTCAAATGCCACACGCCTGCCGTCGGATTTCACCACCGTGATCTCGCGCAGCTGCACCCGCTCCACCGTGGAAAACCGTTGCGTGCAGCCGCCACACGAACGCCGCCTGCGAATGGCGGTGCCATCCTCCGTCGGGCGGCTGTCCTTGACCTGGGTTTCCTCGTGGCCGCAGAACGGGCAGCGCAAGATGCGTTACCGGTAGATCGGGAACCGCGCGCACAGCTCATGCACACGCTTGCCGACCGCCGCCTCAACCGCGGCATTGGTGCCATCGTTGGACTTCGACAGCCCATCGAGCACCTCGCCGATCATCTGCCCCACCTGCTCGAACTCCGCCACGCCAAAGCCGCGCGTGGTGGCGGCAGGCGTGCCGAGGCGGATGCCGGAGGTAACCGCAGGCTTGGCGGGGTCGAACGGAATGGCGTTCTTGTTGGCCGTCATATGCGCCCGCTCCAGCGATGCTTCCGAGGCCTTGCCGGTCACGTTCTTCGGCCGCAGATCGACCAGCATCAGATGGCTGTCCGTCCCGCCGGTGACGATGTTCAGCCCCTGCGCCACCAGCGTTGCCGCCAGTGCGCGGGCATTGGCCAGCACCGCCTGCTGATAGGTGCGGAACTCCGGCTGCAGCGCCTCGCGGAACGCCACCGCCTTGGCGGCGATCACATGCATCAATGGGCCACCCTGCAATCCGGGGAACACCGCGGAGTTGATCTTTTTGCCGAGCGCCTCGTCATTCGACAAAATCATGCCGCCGCGCGGACCACGCAGCGTCTTGTGCGTCGTCGTCGTCACCACATGCGCATGCGGCACCGGGCTCGGATACACGCCGCCCGCTACCAGCCCCGCGAAGTGGGCCATGTCAACCAAGAACAGCGCGCCCACCTCATCGGCCACCGCACGAATGCGGGCGAAGTCGATGACGCGGGAATAGGCCGAGCCACCGGCAATGATCAGCTTCGGCTTCTCGGTACGGGCCAGCATTTCCAACTGCTCATAATCCAGCAGGCCATCCTCAGCGCGCACGCCATATTGGACGGGACGGAACCATTTGCCGGACAGGTTAGGGGCCGCCCCATGCGTCAGATGCCCACCCGCATCCAGGCTCATGCCCAGAATGGTATCGCCGGGCTGGAGTAGCGCCAGGAACACCGCCTGATTGGCGTTGGCCCCCGAATGTGGCTGCACATTGGCAAACGAGCAGCCAAACAATTGCTTGGCGCGATCAATCGCCAATTGCTCGGCCACGTCCACATACACACACCCGCCGTAATAACGACGACCAGGGTAGCCCTCGGCATATTTGTTCGTGAGCACCGAGCCCTGCGCCTCAAGCACGGCGGCGGAGACGATGTTCTCACTCGCGATCAGCTCGATGCCGTCCTGCTGGCGGACGAGCTCATGGCCGATGGCAGCGGCAAGGTCCGGGTCGGCCTCAGCCAGCGAGGCGTTGAAAAAGCGCTGCAGGCTGACGTTCGCGGACAGCTCGTTCATGGCTCACCCTTTACGTTTGGCTGGAATTTTGGCTGAATCTTGGCGATCCGGCGATCATGACGGCCCCCTTCATAGGCGGTGGCCAGGAATACCCGGAGGATGTCGATCCCCATCTCCTCGCCGATCATCCGCCCGCCGAGGGCCAGCATGTTGGCGTTGTTGTGCTCGCGCGCAAGGCGGGCAGATGTCGTCTCGCTCACCAGCGCACACCTTATGCCGGCGTGGCGGTTGGCGGCGTAGCTCATTCCCAAACCCGTACCGCACACCAGCACGCCATAATGTGCGTTCCCAGACAGCACGGCGTCGCACACGATATGCGCGTAATCAGGATAATCGACGCTATCGGCTGAGTTGGTGCCGAAATCATGCACGTCATGGCCCTGCGCGCGCAGCCACGTGACCAGCACGTCTTTCAGCTTGAAGCCACCATGGTCTGCACCAAGTGCGATTTTGAGGGGAATGTTCGTCATAACCTGCCTGTAACACATCGCAGCCCGGCGATGGAATTGTCGCCGCGCACATTGCGGTCATGCGGGGGGTGGGAGAGCAAAGCGCGCCCTCCCACAATGTCACGTCACTGGGCGAGATAGCCTCCATCAACCGCAATCACATGGCCGGTGATGTAGGGAGCCTGATTGCTCGCCAAAAACAGGATGGTCTGCGCAATCTCGGCGGGCGTGGCGGCGCGGCGGGCCGGAATGGTGCCGAGAAACCCTGACTTGGCCACTTCGCTGCCACCGGTGAACCGATCGAGCATCTCGGTCTGCACCGGCCCCGGAGCCACGGCATTGACACGAATGCCAGACGCCGCCCCTTCCAGCGCCGCCGATTTCGTCAGCCCCTCCACCGCATGCTTGCTCGCCGCGTAAACCGAGGCCCCTGCAATCCCAACCTGCCCTGCCACCGAGGACAGATTGACGACGGCACCGGAGCCCTGTCCCTGCATCACCCGCATCTCATGCTTCAGCGACAGCAGCGTGCCGAGCACGTTGGTATCGAACGTCGCACTGTAATTCTCCGCCGTCTGGCCGGTGATCGGCCCCAGCTCGCCTTCCGTGCCAGCGTTGTTGACGGCCACGTCGAGCCTGCCGAAACGCGCCACAATCTGGTCGATCAGCCCGCGCACCTCTGCCTCATTGCGCACATCCGCATGAATATACTCAGCCCCCGCCGTGATGGCCCGCAGCTCGGCGGCGAGCGCGTGGCCGGCTTCATCGCGCCTGCCGGAAATGACCACCTGATCGCCGTTGCGGGCGAAGGCGAGTGCGGTTTCGCGGCCAATGCCGGTCAGTGCGCCGGTGACGAGAACGATCCTGGATGACATGTGAACTCTCCATTGCAGTGTTGATGCAACGGAACATGATTGTTTCCTCCACTTGCCAGTAGCCAGCCAATACGATGAAGATATAATCGCCTCAGGAATAGACGGAGTGGGACATGGACCGGCTTCAGGCGATGCAGACCTTCGTGCGCGTGGTCGAAACCGGCAGTTTCTCGGCTGTCGCACGCGAGACCGGCAGCACCCAGGGTGCCGTCAGCAAACAGATCGCCGCATTGGAACGGGTGCTCGACGTCCAGCTCCTCGCCCGCACCACCCGCGCCCTCTCGCCCACCGAGGAAGGCGAACGCTATTTCCAGCAGGCGCGGCGTCTGGTCTCCGAAATCGCCGAAGCCGAAAGCGAACTCAAACGCGGCCATCGCCAACTCACCGGCTGGCTCCATGTTGCAGCTCCGGTGGCTCTAGGCCAGCAAAAACTGATGCCGCTCATCCATGATTTCATGGCAGTCCATGCGGGTGTGAAAATCGATCTGCTGCTCGATGACGGCTTCGTCGATCTGATCGAGCGCGGTGTGGATGTCGCCGTCAGGCTCGGGGAGCTGCCCGACTCGTCGCTGGTCGCCCGCCGCGTCTGCACCACGCGCCGCGTGCTGGTGGCCCATCGTGACCATGTCCGAGGCCTGCAGCCCAGCCCCGGCCTGCCCCGCGCACCCCAGGATCTCACCCAGCATGGCTGCATCGTCTACACCGGCCTCGCCGCCCGCAACGCCTGGACCTTCACCGCAGGCCCCGGTGCCGTCGAACCCGTCGGCACCGTGCGCACCGTGCGGGTGGAAGGCCGGCTTCAGACCAACAGCACCGTGGTGATGCGTGATGCCGTGCTGCGCGGCATGGGCCTCACCTACGCCGCAGCCTTCCTGTTCGAGGCCGAGATCGCCTCCGGGGAGGTGCAAATTCTGCTGCCGGATTGGCAGGCCGCGACCTCCCCCGTCCACCTGATCAGCCCACCCGCCCGCCGCAACGTCGCCAAGGTGCGCGTGTTTGGCGATTTCCTGGCCGAACGGCTGCGTGATCGATCGCTCCCTCACACCAACGACTGATACATCACCAGCACATCCACATAGCCCAGCGTCGGGTGCGCGAAAGCTCCGGGCAGGCGGCCCACGATCGCAAACCCCATCCGCTGCCAAAGTGCCACGGCGCGGGTGTTGGTGCTGATGACGAAATTGAACTGCATCGCCCGAAACCCCAGACCCCGCGCCTCCTCCAGCGAGTGCGCGCACATCGCCGCAGCCACACCGCGCCCGGTGGCCCAATGCGCCGTGGCATAGCCGCAATTCGCCACATGCGCCCCGCCACCCTTCTGATTGGCATGGATGTGGTAGGTCCCCACGATCTGCCCCGCATCCTCAGCCACAAAAACGAGGTAACCCGTGGCATGCCACTCCGCCAGCATCTCCTCCCGCGTCCAGTGCGGCGGCAGCGCATAGACGTCAGCGGCGCGGATGATCGGCTCCAGAATGGCCCAGATCGCGTCGTCATCGGCATGGGTGGCGGGGCGGATGATCATCTCAATGCCCCGCAACCCGCGCCAAAAATGCCGGCACCTGCTTCATCGCATCCTCCCGGCCCATCTCATTCAACCCGGCATGCACGGTTTTGTCCTTGTTCTGGCTCGACGGAATGTTGCGCTCGACATGCACCGGCGTCTCCACATCAAAGTCATGATACGCACCGGGATAGGCGATCATCAGCATCTGCTGCGGCCCAAACCGCTCCGCCACGCGATGGCACGGCGCTGCTGGCGTCCAGTCATCCGTCTCGCCCATCAGCAGAATGAGCGGGGCCACCGGCACCCAGCTGGGATTGCGCACCGCCACGCCGCAGCCGGGATAAAAGGCGATGAAGCCCGCGAATGTGCCGGATGGCAGGTCGGCTGCGGCGGTGGCCGTGGCCATCAGCGTGCTGCCACCGTCAGACCAGCCCATCAGCGCCACACCGCCCTTTGGCGCGAAAGGCTGCGCTTTGAGCCAAACGGCGGCTGCAATGGCATCGGTTCGCCGCAGGCCGTCGCTGGTCGCCACGCGGTCCGTCACCCGGCATTGCGGGCCGAGGCCGCGGCTTTCAAAGCTGTTCGGAAACAGCATGATGTGCCCCCCCGCACTCCCTGGCCCGACCAGCAATTCACGCCACTGCTTGTCGCGCTTCGGATAGGGGCCGCCACAGCCATGCAGGGCCACAATGGCCGGGCCTTTCGGTTTGCCCGCGGGCATCCAAAGCTTGGCCTGCAATTGGGTGCCATCCGCCAGTGGAATGAGCACGTCCTCCGCGCGCGCGGCAGTCAGTCCGGCGAACAACATGATGGCTGCGAAAATCAAACGCATGGCGATTCATCCTCAACCCCTTGGCGACACTGTGCAGCGGGTCTATGCCGGATTCCAGCAACGCTGAGAGAACAGGCCATGACATTCGCCCCCGTTGGCAGTTTCCCCGCCACCCGCATGCGCCGCAACCGCGCCAATGGATGGACCCGCCGGCTGGTGGCGGAAAACCGGCTCTCCGTCGATGATCTGATCTGGCCGGTCTTCGTCATGGAAGGCCAAGGTCAAATTACCGACATCGCCGCCATGCCCGGCGTCCAGCGTGTGAGTGTCGACCGGCTGCTGGCCCATGTCGAGCCCGCCGTGAAGCTCGGCATTCCCGCCATCGCACTTTTTCCGGCCACCCCTGTGGCGCTGAAGAACAGCGAAGGCACGGAATCACAAAACCCAGACAATCTCATCTGCCAGGCCACCCGCGCGCTGAAGCAGGAATTCCCCGAACTCGGCCTCCTCGGTGACGTCGCACTCGACCCCTACACCGATCACGGCCATGACGGCGTCATCCGTGACGGCTATGTCCACAACGACGAAACCCTCCGCCTGCTCTGCGCCCAGGCGCTGAACCAGGCCCGCGCCGGCATCGACGTGATCTCGCCCTCTGACATGATGGACGGCCGCATCGCAGCCCTTCGCGCCGCACTCGACGCCGAGGGCTTCATCCATGTGAGCCTCATGAGCTACGCCGCCAAATACGCCTCCGCCTTTTACGGCCCGTTCCGCGATGCCGTCGGCAGTGCCGGCGCGTTGAAGGGCGGTGACAAGAAAACCTACCAGATGGACCCCGCCAATTCCGATGAGGCGCTGCGCGAAGTCGCCATGGACATTGCCGAGGGGGCCGACAGCGTCATGGTCAAACCCGGCCTGCCCTATCTCGACATCATCCGCCGCGTGCATGACACCTTCCACGTGCCAACCTTCGCCTATCAGGTCTCCGGCGAATATTCGATGATCATGGCCACCGTCGAACGCGGCTGGATCGACCATGATCGCGCCATGCTGGAAAGCCTGATGGCCTTCAAACGCGCCGGCTGCTCCGGCGTGCTCACCTATTTCGCCCCCAAAGCCGCCAAACTCCTGGCGTAACGCCACCCATCGCAGGGTGCAGTTTGCTTTGGAACTGCACCATCTCCTCGGCAAACACGGCGCAGTTCAAAAGCGAACTGCAACTTACGTCCTCATTCCGAGGCCGGAACAAACAAGACAAACGTTCACGCCAAACCTTAGATATAGCCGGGCTTTCGCCCCATATAATAATATAAATACGACCGGTAATTGACGAATGCCCGGTAATTCCACCCCAAATCTCGCATTGGTGATGGCTTTCGTCCGTCGCGGTCCTCGTCATAATCCGGCGGCACAATCAGCGGTGCCTGATAGATTTCGGGGGGATACCGCACCGGCTCCTGCTGCGGCACCACCCGCAAATACCGTCCATTCTTCGCAACAGCACGCCCGGTATAGCCGTCCGGAACCAGCAACAATGCGTCATTCAGTCCCAACATCCGAAACACCGGGCCTGCCATCCGCGCCACCTCTGGCGTGGCCCGCATCAATGCCCGCATCTCGTCAGATGAGAACGCCCGCTCCAGATCAGACCCCAACGTGATCGCCACATTCGGCATCTGCTCGCACAACCAGCCATAATACGCCGGCAGACCGCACACTGGCTTGCGCACCGGCTTGCCCCAAGTCGCCCGGGCCTCCGCCTGCGCTGCCACATCCGCCGCAGCCGCCGCCTCCGCCGGGTCCAGCGGCACAACCACCTCGGGCACGGCGCTGTCACCAACCATCGAAGGACGCCGCCTGCGCCACATCACCTTGCCCGCCCGAAACCGCTCCAACAGCACCTCAACCCGGCTCTGCAATCGCAGCACACGCTGTGTCACCCCCACGCCATGCTTCGTCGGCAACGAATTGTCCCGCCAGAACGCCTCAACAGACTCCATCAGCTGCTCAAGCACCAGCTTGACGCTTTTGGGCAAGGCTCCAGAGAGGGTGGCGACAATGGTCATGGAGGGAACATAAGGAGATCAATTGCTGCATTCAAGGAATATAGTCATTATAAACACGCTATAACACCGCTAAATTCTCGTCAAAGATGCAAATACCGCTCCCGCTCCGGTGCCTCCGCCAGTGCTGCCGAAGACCCGGTCCACACCGAAACGCCCTTGTCCAAAATCACATGCCGGTCCGCCAGATCCATCAAGGCACTCAACGTCTTGTCGATCAGCAAAATGGCCAGGCCCCGCAGCTTCAGCCGCGTGATGCACGCCCAAATCTCAGCGCGAATCAACGGTGCCAGCCCCTCCGTCGCCTCATCCAAAATGAGCAGCCGCGGATTGGTGCAAAGTGCCCGCCCAATCGCCAGCATCTGCTGCTCCCCGCCCGAAAGCTGACGGCCCAAATTGCGGCGGCGCTCGGCCAAACGCGGGAACAACTCATACACGGCAGCAATATCCAAAGCCCCCGGCCGCGCGGTGGCGATCAAATTCTCGGCCACGGTCAGTGTCGGAAACACCTGCCGCCCCTCCGGCACCAGCCCAATGCCCCGCTGCGCAATCCGAAACGGCTTCTCGCCCGCAATGCTCTGCCCGTCCACCCTGATGCTGCCGGACCGCAGCGGAAGCTGGCCCATAATGCTGCGCACCGTCGTCGTCTTGCCCATGCCGTTGCGGCCAAGCAGCGCCACAACCTCACCGGGGGCCACGCTCAAACTCACATCGAACAGCACCTGCGTCTGGCCATAGCCGCCCGCGATGCTGTCGACCACCAGCATCAGAAATCCTCGCCCAAATAGGCGGCGCGCACGGCGGGGTCCGCACGAATGGCGTCAGGCCCGCCTTGTGCTATCACCCGGCCAAGGGCGAGCACCGTGATGTCGTCGGCAAGCTGAAACACCGCGTCCATGTCGTGCTCCACCAGCAAAATGGCGCAGTCCGAACGCAGGCTTCCGAGCAGCGCCACCAGCCGCGCCGTCTCCTCCGGCCCAGCGCCAGCCAGCGGCTCGTCCAGCAACATCAGCCGGGGCTGCACCGCCACCGCCATCGCCAGTTCAAGCTGCCGCTTCTCGCCATGGCTCAGCCGCCCCGCAATCACACCCTGCCGCGCCGCCAGCCCCACCCGCGTCAACGCGGCAAAAGCGGCCCGGTTCAGCTCCGCACTTTTGCCGACATCGCCAAAGAACCGCAACGACGACCCCGCATGCCCCTGCGCCGCCAGCGCCACGTTCTCCAACGCCGTGAAATCCGGCAGCACCGACGTGATCTGAAAGCTCCGCGCCAGCCCAAGCCGCGCACGCCGGTGCGGAGCCATATGCGTGACCACGCGCCCCCCCAGCCGGATCACCCCGGCATCCGGCCGCACCGCCCCAAAAATCTGCTGGATCAGCGTGGTCTTGCCCGCCCCATTCGGCCCGATAATGGCGTGGATGCGGCCCGGCATCACCTGCAACGACACATTATCCGTCACCTGCAACGCGCCGTAACGACGGCTCAGCCCGGCAATGTCGAGCACCGGTTCAGCCACGGCGCACGCCCGCCAATCCGTTGCGCAAAAACAGCACCGCCAGCACCAGCAGCACGCCAAAGATCAGCGGCCAGTGCTGCGTGTACCGGCCCATCCCCTCCTCAAACAACACCACCACCGCAGCCCCCAGAATGGCCCCGTGCAGCGAGCCCAAGCCGCCCAAAATCACCATCACCATCAAAGAGCCGGAGCGCCCCCAGGCGGCATAGGCAGGCGAGACAAACTCCGCCTCATTGGCCAGCAACACGCCAGCCAAAGCCGCAATGCCGGCCCCGATCACCAGAGCCGTCAGCTCGATGGCGGTGGCATTGATCCCCATCGCCTGCACCCGCACCCGGTTCTGCCGCACCGCGGAAAGCGCACGGCCAAAGCGCGATGCCACGATCATGCGCAGCAACAGCCAAACGCCGATCAGTGCGATCAGGCTGGCAAAATACAGATTGCCGCCCTTCAGCAGATTTTGCCCGGCAATATCCGTCCGCACCGTCAGCGAATAGCCGTCATCCCCGCCATAATCCGACAGCGATCCAGCCGCGAAAAACACCATCTGCGCAAACGCCAGCGTGATCATAATGAAATTGATGCCCCGCGCCCGCAGCGCCACGCTCCCGGTGATCACAGCGAACAGGCACGCAGCGCCCATGGCGGCGGGCAGCACATATTCCAGATGATTGAGCCCCGCCGCATCCAGCATCGCCACCGCATAAGCCCCGATGGCAATTGGTGCGGCATGGCCAAAACTCGGCAATCCGCCGACGCCGAGAATAAGGTCCAGGCTCATCGCCGCAATCGCAAAGATCATGATGCGCCCAGCCACCAACGTGACAAATCCGCCAACAGGTAGAAATGGGATCGCTGCGAACACGGCAAAGATCAGCCAGGGCAGCAGGCGGCGGATCATACAGGCTTGCCGAACAGCCCAGCCGGGCGGATGGCGAGGACCACCGCCATCACCAGATAAATCAGCATGGAAGCCACCGCAGGCCCAATCCGCGCCGAGGTTCCCGCCGAAAACGCGGCATGCGCGCCATCGGTGATCAGCGACCGCCCCAACGTGTCCACCAGCCCGACAATCACCGCCGCCACGAACGCCCCACGGATCGAGCCCACACCGCCGATCACAATCACCACAAACGCCAAAATCAGCAGATTGTCGCCCATCCCCGGCTCCACCGAAACCAGCGGCGCCGCCAACACACCGGCAAATCCCGCCAGCATCGCCCCCACGCCGAACACCAGCCGGAACAGCCGTCCAATGTCCACACCCAGGGCCGAGACCATCGCGCCATTGGTCGCCCCCGCGCGAATCAACATGCCCACACGCGTGCGGTTCACCACCACCGCCAGCCCCGCCGCCACCAGCAGCCCCGCCGCCATCACCGCAATCCGATAAACCGGATAGCGCAGCCCCGGCACCAGCAGGAACGAGCCCGACAGCGCGTCCGGCATCGCCAACTCCAGCGGGTTCGAGCCCCAGATGATCCGCGTTGCCTCATTCAGCGCCAGGATCACGCCAAACGTCGCCAGCACCTGATCCAGATCCGATCGCCCATACAAATGCCGGAAGATCAGCCATTCCAGCACCAGCCCAAACAGCCCCGCCGCCACCGAGGCCAGCACCAGCCCGCCCCAGAAACTCCCGGTGAGTGCGGCCAGCGAAACGCCCAGATACGCCCCGATCATATACTGCACGCCGTGTGCGAGGTTGACGAAGTTCATCACCCCAAACACCAGCGTCAGCCCCGCCGCGATCAGAAACAGCAGCATCCCCAGCTGAATGCCGTTCAGCGCCTGAACGAGAAGGAGGGTCATACTGCCCAACCGTCATTGCGAGGAGCGCTTGCGACGTGGCAATCCAGGAGTCCCTCGAAGCGATCCGGGACTCCTGGATTGCCACGCCCCCAGGCGGGGGCTCGCAATGACGACAACTGAACGCCCCTCAATTCATCTTGCACTCAGCCGCATACGGATCGACATCCGCCGTCAGAACCTTCTTCTGAATTTCCGTCTCCAGCTTCCCATCCGGCCGCTTGGCCACCTTCGCCAGATAGAAATCCTGCACCGGATAATGGTTCACGCCGAACTTGAACGACCCGCGCACCGAGGTGAACGGAGCCTTCTCCAGCGCCGCCCGCAGCTTGTCATGATCCGTGCCACCCACAGCCTTCACCGCGCCATCAATCAGCAGCGCCGTGTCATAGGCCTGCGCGGCATACGTTGCCGGTACATATTTATACTTCGCCTCAAACGCCGAGACAAAAGCCTTGCTCGCCGCATTGTCCATGTTCGGGGCCCAGTTGGTGCCCGAATAGAACCCAATCGCCGCATCGCCTTCCGCCGGCAGCGTGCTCTCATCAACCGTAAACGTGGACAGCACCGGAATACTGTCCAGCCCCGCCTGACGATACTGCTTCACAAAGTTGATGCCCAAGCCGCCCGGCAGGAACACATACACAACGTCCGGCTTGGCATCAGCAATCTTGGCGATCTCCGACTGCAAATCCATCTGCGTCAGCGGCACATAATCCTCCGCCACCACCTCGCCCTTATACCGGCTCTTGAACCCGTTCAGCGCGTCCCGCCCGGCCTGATAATTCGGCGCGATAATGAACGCCTTCTTGTAGCCCTGGTCCGTCGCGAACTGGCCGGACACCGAATGCGGCTGATCATTCTGATATGAGGTCACGAACAGATCCTTCGAGCACCCCTTGCCCGCGAACGTGGACAAGCCCGCATTCGGGCTGATCAGAAACGCGCCCGCCGATGTCACCGGCTTGAAGATCGCCGCCTTCACCACCGAGAACACCGGCCCGATCACGAAATCGACCTTGCCGGATTCGACGTAGCCGCGAATTTTCGTCACCGCCAAATCGGGCTTCAACTCATCGTCGATCACCGTCACTTCAACCGGCAACCCACCGAGCTTGCCGCCCAGGCTGTCGATCCCCGCCTGAAACCCATCACGGATCTGCTGCCCCAGCGGAGCCTGCGGGCCAGACAATGTGGCAATCACACCAATCCGCAGCGTCTGCGCATTCGCTGAAGCCGCCATCATCGCCGCCATCATGGCAGACAGGGCCACAGCCCCCAACACACGCTTGCTCATGTGATCACTCCCCGGAACGGTAAATTAGTTTAGGCATGAACTATCTCGGTCGCATAGCTTGTATGCAACGATCAGCCAGCCTGTTCTGGATGCCAGCGCAGCACAAGAGCGCGCAGCCATTCCATGGCGCGAATGATCACGCCGCCGAGCAGTGCGATCACCACAATGCCCTCGAACACGCCAGGGCTGTCGGCAAATCGCATCGCCCCCAGCATCACGCCGCCAATGCCGTCACTGCCCGTCAGCATCTCGGCCACAATCGTCGTCACCAGCGCCACCGGCACGGCAATCTGCAACCCGGTGAACACCTGCGGCATGATCGCCGGCAGCACGATCTGCCACAGCACCTCGCTGGGACGCGCTCCCAGGCTGCGCGCTGACCACAGCAGCGTCTTCTCCACGCCCACCGCCCCGGCATTGGCCGCCACGATCACCGGGAAAATGGCGGAGAGTGCAACAATGGTGATCTGCGACGCCGCATTCGGCCCCAGCCAAAGCAAAAACACCGGCAGAAACGCAATCTTCGGCATCGGAAAGCCCAGCGACACCAGCGGATCGAACAGCCAATGCACAAGCCGGATGCGCGCCATCGCAATGCCAAGGATCACGCCGCCCACAGCCGCCACCGCAAACCCCACAAACGCCGTGCGCAGCGTCACCAACAGGCTCGCCGGCAAATCAAGGCTCACCGTGTCATCAAAAATCCGCCCCAGCACCACGCCCGGCGAGGGCAGCAGAAACTCCGAAATCGCCCCCGCCCGCGTGGCAAACGCCCAAAGTGCCAACAGCACCAGCAGCGAGCCCCACGCCTCAGCCCACCGCATTACCCGCGCCATGCCAGCCACCGCCGCATCAGGCTCAGATAAAGCCGGTCCGCCGCAAACCCGGCCCCGGCCACCACCAGCACGGCGGCGAACATCGGCGCATACGCCCCATTGTCGCCCAAAATCGAGATCAGATAGCCCAGCCCATCGCGCGCCATCAAAAACTCAGAGCTCACCAGCAGCACGAACGACAGCGCCAGCGCCGAGCGTATCCCCGCCAGCACATCCGGCATCGCCGCCGGCAACGCCACGCCGAACAACACCGACATCGGCCCGCGACCAAAGCTGCGCGCCGACCACAGCATCACGCGCTCCACGCCCCGAACGCCGTTATAGCTGCTCATCAGCACCGGCAGCAGGCAGCCGAGAAAGATCAGCGTGATCTTCGACGCATTGCCCAGCCCCAGCCACAACAGCAGCACCGGGATCAACGCTGATTTCGGCAACGGATACAGCGCCCGGGCAAGCGGCGAGACGACAATGCGAACCGGACGGAACGTCGCCATCGCAGCGCCCAACGGCACGCCCACCACAATCGCCAGCCCCAACCCCGACACCAGCCGCCACAGCGACTGCACACCGTTGCGGAACAAATCCCCGTCCAGCGCCAGGCCCCATAACGCCGCCAGCACCACCGAAAGCGGCGGCAGCGATTGCGCATCCACCAGCCCCAGCCGAGGGGCCAGCTCCCACGCCAGCGCCAACAACGCGAGCGGTGACCAACGAATGAGGAAAGCCGTCACGCCCGGCCGCCCCTGGATTGCCACGGCGCAAGCGCGCCTCGCAATGACGGTGAGAGGCTCAACCGCGTGCCTCCACCGCCCGCACCGCGTCACTTTTCACCTGGCCCCACAAATATTCCACATGCGCGCCAAACTCCGGCGACTTCATCACCGACGGCGAGCGCACGCCACCCAACACCATCGTCACAACTTCCTTGATCGTGCCAGGGCGTTGCGACATCACCGCCACCCGGTCGGACAGATAAACCGCCTCACGCACGTCATGCGTCACGAACAGCGTCGTCATCTTCGTCCGAGCCATGATGGCCAGCAATTCCTCATGCATGATCTCGCGCGTCTGCGCATCAAGCGCCCCGAACGGCTCATCCATCAGCAAAACCTTCGGCCGCACCGCAAGTGTGCGCGCAATCGCCACCCGCTGGCGCATCCCACCCGAAAGCTGTGACGGAAAGCTGTCCTCAAAGCCCGACAGATGCACCATGGCGATAAACTCGCGCACAATCTCCGCCCGCTCCGCCCGGCCCATCTTCATGCGCTCCAGGCCATACGCCACGTTTTCGCGCACCGTTTTCCACGGAAACAGCGCGAAATTCTGGAACACCACGCCCCGGTCCGGCCCCGGCCCGGTCACGGGCTTGCCCTCCATCAAAATCCGACCGGACTGCAACGGCACAAACCCGCCCAGCAGATACAGCAGCGTCGATTTGCCGCAGCCGGACGGCCCCAGCAGCGAGACAAACTCGCCCTCCGCCACCGCAAGGTTGACGTCCCGCAACGCCTGCATCTGCGTGCCGCCCGACGTGCGATAGGCGTGGCCCACCGCGTCGAAGATGATCTGATCCGTCATTGCGAGCCCCAGCTTGGGGGCGTGGCAATCCA